>LR026961.1:1062803-1418561 GCA_900498135.1 uncultured Desulfatiglans sp. | reverse complement strand
CTGACCAATACCTACCTTGAAGGGCAGGCAACCGGCAATCCCAAAGCGAAGCGGGGACACAGCAAAGAGAAACGCTCGGACTGCAAACTGCTGACCCTGGCCCTCGTGGTGGATGAACTCGGCTTTGCCAAGTATAGCCGTCTTTACCCGGGCAATCAGACGGAGTGCAACACCCTCAAGCAGATCATTGAATCACTGGTCGAGCTAAGGCCCCATCTGGCCAGGGACCGCACGATCATCCTCGATGCCGGGATCGCCACCGCCGACAACATTGCCTACCTGAAAACCAGCGGGTTTCATTACATCGTGGTGCAGCGGGGCAAGGCCGATTTTATCCCCGACGAAACCATGACGATGCAGATTATCCGCCAGACCGATCNATACACGCTGGAGGTCAAGCGCCATCAACTGGAGCATGAAGCCTTCCTTTTGTGCCGCAGTACGGGCCGAACGGCGAAGGACCAAGCCATTCGAAGCCGTCAGGAAACGCTGTTTCTCGAACGTTTGCAATACTACCAGGACGGTCTCGGCAAAAAAGGTCACACCAAGGTGTACCACAAAGTAGTCGAGATGGTTGGCCGCTTGCGCGAGAAATACCCACGCGCATCCAAACTCTATGACGTCGAAGTGATCGCTGAACAAAGGCCCGGGAAAAAGGCCCAGGCCAAAGCCATCTCCTGGGAAAAACGTTCCCGGTACGACACCGAGCGCCAGTTCGAAGGCTGCTACCTCCTGCGAACCGATCATACGACGTGGACCGATCTCGAAATCTGGGAAACCTACGTCATGCTCACCCGGGTGGAATGCGCCTTTCGGTCAATGAAATCTGCACTCGGGCTCAGGCCAAACTTCCACCAGTTGGAGCAGCGCGCTGATACACACCTGTTCATATCGGNGCTGGCCTACCACATCCTGCACGTCATTGAACACAAGCTGCGCCTGTGTGGCGACCATCGCTCATGGCTCACTGTCCGAGATATCCTCTCGACCCACCAACGCCTGACCATCGAGTTCAATGTCAAAGAACAGGACACGGTTCAGCGCAAGCATCTGCGCCTCTGTAGCAGCGCTGAACCCGAACATCAGGAAATCTATCAGCAACTGGGGCTAAAGGAGGTCCCCATGCCGAGAAAAGTAGCGACCGTAAAATGAGTAGTGACCATAAAATCGGCTAATATGTTGAAATATCAGCTTTTGGTTAAAAAAATGGCAAACTTGGGCTAACTCCCTTTTATCTCTAAATAAATCAAGTTTTCGTCGCCCTGCCTAAAAATATTCTTGACAGATGGAATATTACACGCCAATAATTTAACGAACACTCGTTAAAATTATCAGGAGCATCCATGTCCCGCCCCAAAAATCTTCAAAAAATTAAGGAGTTCGATCGGGTTATCGCCCGTCTTTTTGCTCGTAAGGGCTACCATTCGACCTCCATACGCGAAATCGCCCGCGAGCTCGGCATGACTCAATCCTCCCTCTACTATTACTATAAGAGCAAGGAAGACATGCTTTTTCGCCTCATCAACAGTGCCGTCGACGAATCCCTCGCCACCGTCGAAAAAATCTGTTACTCGGATCTGCCCCCTGAAGAAAAACTGAAGCAGGTCTTGGGGTTCTACACCCAGTATTTCGCTGGAGACCAGGATCGGGAGATCCTGCTGCTGAACGAAATCAATTCTCTCAGCCCGGAACATCGCGCCATCCAGATTCAAAAGGAAAGGCACTACGTTCAGCTCTTCTACGGCATCTTGCGCGAACTGACTGAACAGAGAAAAATGAAGCCTGTCAATCATACGGTAGCGACGTTCGCTTTCTTCGGCATGGTTCACTACACCGTCAAATGGTACCATACCGACGGATCGATCGGGTTGGGCGAGCTTGCCGATATGTTCGTTGAAATCTTTACCAAGGGCATTTTCACCAGTTAAGCTTCTGTTACAGGAACATGCGCACCTCTGCATTTTTCAGGTAAGAATCTCTATGACACTCGATTTGGAACCTTCAAACTTTCTTGCGGAGGATGGCTGGTTTGCGCCAAAGATACGTTCGTGTCCATCCGGAAATGATTTCGCGGGAGGACAAAGTTTCCAATCCGGAAATGAGGATTTTTGGCCAATATCAAGGAAATCAAGTGCTTGCGCGGAGGCGACCTGCAGGTCGCCGCACAAGCAAACGTGCAGATTGACGCCGAGATTGGCCAAGAAGACCATTTCCGGATGGAAACAAGTTAACGTCCTTGATATTGGCAGGCCGTAAAGGCAAGGCGTTTCATGAACCGAATTCGGTCCCGTAGTCTCCAGGCCTCCCACCCTGGATCGTTTGTCAACCCGTTAACCGAACCCCTTAGGAGTCTCTTATGCCGACTATCCTTCATCCCGCCGCATCGCATTACTTGGGGATACCGGGCGTCGTTTTCGGCTGGATCATCGTCGTTCTCGCCGTCGGTCTTTTCGGCTATACGATCTACAAGCGCCTCGTCCTGCTGAAAGGCGCCCAAGCCGATCCGCGTTTCTCGAACATCGGGGAGCGCCTCAAGGGCCTTTTGACCTTTGGGATCATTCAGAAGCGGCAGCCTCGTTACCTCTGGGCAGGGATCCTGCACATCGTGATCTTCTGGGGGTTCGTGGTCCTGGGACTTCGATCCCTGGAACTGGTGATGCAGGCCCTGGGGATCCCCTTTTTGGATCCCTTGATGAAAGGACCTTTCGGCGCCTTTTACGGCTCCTTGAAAGACCTGTTCGAACTCCTGGTCCTGGCCGCCTGCATCTTTTCCATCCTGCGGCGAGCCATCTCACGCCCGGCGCGCTATGCCGGCAGCCATCAGTTCGAGGCCTACCTCGTCCTCGGGCTCATCTCTTTCCTGATGGTCACGGATATGCTCTACGAAGGGAGTCTGCTGCGCATCGAATCCGGTGCACACGGCTGGCTGCCTGCCGCGCAGACCGCCGCCGTGTTTCTGCCGGAAGCAAACCCCTCGGCCCTCAAGGCCATCTTGCAGTCCAGCTTTTGGCTGCACATCCTGGCGCTTTTCTGCTTTCTGAACCTGCTGCCTCTCTCGAAGCACTTTCACATCATCACGGCCCTTCCGAATGTCTTTTTCCGCAAGCTCAAGAAGGGCGCGATCAAACCCCTCCGCTGGGACGTGGAAGACATCGACGAACTCGAAAGCTCAGGGGCCGGTAAAATCGAGGATTTCACCTGGAAGCACGTCCTCGATTTCTACACGTGCACCGAATGCGGCCGCTGCTCCGACAACTGCCCGGCCTACGCCGTCGGAAGGCCGCTCTCCCCCAAGATGATCACCATCAAACTGCGGGACTACGCTTACAGCCGGTATCCGGTTTTCGGCCCGGGCAATCGATCGGCCAGCGAAGCCGGCAAAGATGAGGATGAATCCGGGACCATCATCGGAACCATCATCGAACCCGACGAGATCTGGTCCTGCACGACGTGCGGGGCCTGCGAAGAAGAATGCCCGGTCTTCATCGAATATATCGACAAGATGATCGACATGCGCCGCTATATGGTCGAAACCGGACTGGCCCCCAAGACCTTCAATCAGATCCTGATGCAGTTCGAAAAGACCGGCAATCCCTTCGGGAAGCCGGCCGCCAAGCGGGCGGAGTGGACCCAGGAGCTGGCGGACATCCCGGTGAAGATCCTGAAGGACGGCGACGAGGTGGATGTCCTGTATTTCGTGGACAGCTACGGGTCATACGACCCGCGGGTTCAAGAAATCGCCCGGGCGATCGCCACCGGGCTCCATCGGGCAGGGGTATCCTTCGGGGTGCTCGGGCGCCGTGAGAAGGATTCGGGCCACCAAGTGCGCCGAATGGGCGAAGAGGGCCTTTTTCAAATGCTGCTGGAGGAAAACGTCGAGACCTTCCAGGGCGTGACGTTTCGGACCATGATCACCACCGACCCGCATGCCTTCAACACCATCCTGAAGGACTATCCGGTGTCTTTCCCGGTAATGCACTATTCCGCCTATGTCGAGTCTCTCGTTCGCACCGGACGCCTGCAGCCCGTGAAACCGGTCGAACCCCGAGTCTACACCTATCACGACCCCTGCTACCTGGGGCGCCACAACGGTCTGTATGACCCTCCGCGTAACCTTCTGCGGTCCCTGCCGGGCATGCGGCTGGTGGAAATGGAGCGCTCGAGGGACCGCAGTTTCTGCTGCGGGGGAGGGGACATCATTCTCTGGCACGAGATCGAACAGGAAGAGGTCCGGATGGCCGCCAAACGGATCGAGATGGCCAGAAGCGCAGGCGCAGACTGCCTGGTCACCGCCTGCCCCTTCTGCTTGATCCATTTCGAAGACGCCATCAAGACCGCAGGACTTGAAAATGAGATGAAGGTCATCGATCTCATGGAATTAACCTTATCAACCCTTTAGGAGGTCTGGCAGATGGATATCGTTGTCTGCATCAAAAGGGTCCCCCTCACCCAGGAGGTGGATCTGGTCATCGACGCTGGGAAAAAGGACATACGCAAGGACGACCTGGCCTATATCCTGAATGACTGGGATAATTATGCCATCGAAGAGGCAGTGCAACTGAAGGAGACATTCGACGGGTCGGTTACGGTCGTGACGGTCGGAGACGAGGAGGACGAGGAGATCCTCCGGCGCGCGCTCGCGATGGGCGCGGACCGAGCTGTTCGGGTCGATCCGGGCAGCCAGCCGCTGGACGGATTCGTGCTGTCCGGCATCCTGGCCGCCGTGGTGAAAACCATCCCCCATGACCTCGTGCTGACCGGGGTCCAGGCCGATGACGACAACGCCGGGGTGGTGGGCGTAATGCTGGCTGAAAGGCTGGGGCTCTCCCATGCCGCCGTGGTGACCCGCATCGAGAAGGAAAACGGGACGGCGCGTCTGCACCTCGAACTCGAAGGCGGCATGGACGCAGTCTGTCAGATCCGGTTCCCGGCCCTTCTTACGATCCAGACGGGCATCAATGAACCCCGCTACGTCTCGATCATGGGCATCCGCAAGGCCGGTAAAAAGGAGCTGAAGGTCATCGAACTGGGTGAACTCGGGCTTTCCGACGCGGATCTCCTGCCGCAAACCCAGGTCGAAGAGCTTTATCTGCCGCCCGAAGCCGAAGGGGCCGAAATCATCGAGGGCGATCCCGGAGCCATCGCGGAGACGCTGCTGCGCATCATCAGAGAAAAGGGGGTGAACGTTTAAATGAGCGACATCTATGTGGTGGCGGAACACCGCCAGGGAGAATTGAGAGATATCACGTTCGAGATGCTCACCAAGGCCCGCGCATTGTGCCAGGCAGGCGGACACAGCCTGACCGCGGTGCTTCTGGCGGATGAGGCGGGCGCGCTGCTCCCGCCGCTTGCCGAACGCGCCGACAAGATCCTCTTTTTCCAGGATGCGCGCTTCAAGGTCTTCGACCCGGACCTGTACCGCGATGTCCTGGCGCACGCCATCGGCGAAGGGAAACCATTGTTGATTCTCATGGGCCACACGCCGAGCGGGCTCGAGTATGCACCGGCCCTCTCGATCCGGACCGGACTGCCGATCGCAACCGACTGCGTGGACATCCAGCTCGAGGGGTCCAAGCCCAAACTCACCCGTCAGATTTACAGCGGAAAACTCTTTGCCAGGGTCGTCTGCCGCGATGCCGAGAGCTATCTGATCACGGTGCGCCCGAGCGCCTTTCAACCCGAGGAGTCCGCACCGGTTCAGGCCGAGGTGGTGCAACTGCCGCTTCCGGGCGGTGTGAGCGAGCCGCGGAGGACCTTCATCGAATACGAAGACACGAGCGCCGGCGCGGTGGACATCGCCCAGGCACCGTTTCTGGTTTCGATCGGTCGCGGTGTCGGGGAGGAAGAGAACATTGCCGTCATCCAGGAACTTGCCGAGAAGCTTGGGGCGACGCTTTCCTGTTCCCGGCCGGTCGTCGACAAGAATTGGCTGCCGAGGTACCACCAGGTCGGGACCTCCGGCAAGTCCGTCAAACCCAAGGTCTACCTCGCCCTGGGGATCAGCGGCGCCTTTCAGCACGTCGCCGGGATCGCCGGCGCCGGAACGGTCATCGCCGTCAACAAAGACAAGAAGGCTCCCATTTTCCGGGCGGCCGACTATGGGGTCGTCGAGGATCTTTTCAAAATCGCCGAGGCCTTGAAAGAGAAAATCAACGGGTGAACAAAGAGGACATGAACAATGGATTTTCAATTCAATAAAGAACAGAAAGACATTCAGAAGGCGGCACGCGAGTTTGCGGAAGGTGAATTCAGAGACATCGCTCGGGATTGCGACCTCAACGAAAGCGTACCGCGAGCCCTGCTCAAGAAGGGGGCCGATCTCGGCTTCGTCGGGGTCTTCATCCCCGAAGAGTACGGCGGAGCCGGGCTCGGGTTCCTCGAACACGCCATCATCCTCGAGGAATTCTGGCGCGTGGACCCCGGAATCGGCCAGATGTTCTGCAGCCTGACTTTCGGCTCCGAAGAGCTCATCCTCTTCGGCACAGAGGAGCAGAAAAAGACCTACCTCCCACAGCTGGTCCAGAACGATGCCATCATGGGATTCGCCATCACGGAGCCGGGGGCGGGCAGCGATGCAGCCGCCGGCTCCACCCAGGCCGTCCTGGACGGCGACGAATGGGTCATCAACGGCAACAAGGTCATGATCGGCAATGGAACAGAAGGGAATTTCCTGGTGGTATTCTGCCTGACGGACCCGGAGGCACCCTCCAAGTCCAAGCGTCACAGCATCATCCTCGTCGAGACCGACCGCAAGGGCTATGACGCACAGAAGATCACCGGCAAGATGGGCCTGCGGGCATCGGATACATCCAACGTCTTCTTTTCGGACGTGCGCGTCCCGAAAACGAACCTGATCGGCACCCGTGGTGCCGGGTTCTTTCAGCTCATGAATTTCTTCGACCGCTCCCGCACATATGTCTCCGCCCACGGGATAGGCTTATCCCAGGGCGCCCTGGACATGGCCATCAAGCACGTCAAGACGCGTGAGCAGTTCGGTCAGAAGCTGGCCGCCTTTCAGGTGACGCAGTTCAAGATCGCAGAAATGGCCACCAAGGTCGAACTTGCACGCACCCTGGCTCATCGCGCGGCATCGCTCCTCGACAGCGGCACCATCGATACCAAGTTGATCGCCATGGCCAAGTGGAATGCCGGGCGGACCGCGGTCGAGGTTGTGGATGAGGCCCTGCAGCTTCACGGGGGCTACGGGTACATGGATGACCACGATGTCGAGCGCTTTTACCGTGCGGCCAAAGTGCTTGAAATCTATGAAGGAACCAAAGAGGTGGAAAAGATCATCATCGGCCGTCGGCTGTTGGGCCGCTATTAGTACCCCCCGCAATCGATCCCGCTGCGGCCCTTGCCCGCACCAGGGAAGAGCTGCAGCGGATCGTGCCGGTTTCTTCACTACACCGACCACCTGCGCCGCATCGGCAGTGCAGGCCCGGTCTTTTTCGAGGAAAGGGGAGGACATGACGCATTTTCGGATTCACCCGATCGTCATGGGGACCAAGATCTTCGACAAGAGCATGATGACCTACCAGTACGGGGCAGGGGAGCGGTACACCATCCCCATCTACTGCTGGTATCTGGAAGGGGGAGAGCAGAAGATCCTCGTAGACACAGGCGAGATGAATCCTATCCAATCAACTGACCGTGAAGCGGCGATCGGCGGAAAGATCTATACCTTCGAAGAGGGGCTGGATCGCTGGGGTCTCAAGCCTGAAGAGATCGATATCGTCATCCACACGCATCTTCACAACGACCATTGTGAAAATGACTACAAGTGCGTCAACGCACGCTTTTTCGTCCATTCGAAGGAATTGGAGACGATCCACAACCCCCATCCACTGGACTTTCGCTATCTCGAGGACTATATCGCCGAGATCGAAGAAAACGATCAGATCGAACCTGTCTCTCAAGACCGAGAGATCGTCCCGGGCATCGAGGTGATCCACACACCGGCGCATACGGCCGGCGGCCTGACCGTGATGGTCGCGACTGCCGCGGGTCAGGCCGCCATCACGGGATTTTGCGTGATTATGGAAAATTTCGAACCGCCGAAAGAGATCCGCGCAATGGAGATGGACGTCATTCCCCCGGGGACGCTTGTGAACGCCTACGAGGCCTATGACTGGATGGTGCGAGTGAAAGAAAGGGCTGATATCCTGATTCCGCTTCATGAACCGCGCTTCGCTGGGGTGGACAGCATCCCTTAGACTATTTCCGGATTGGAAACCGGGTTCTACCGGGAAATCATTTCCGGATGGATACAAACCAGATCGCGATCGGCCCCGGGGGCGGCCTTGCCCAACCGCTTTGCGGCTCGGCCTCTTCCGTAATTTCCCTTGCCTTGCTTCTCCGATTTGCTAAAGTCTAAGACAGATCCGGGTTTGTGCTTAAAGCACGCAACGGGCGAGACTTGAATCGGAGGCCGGTGGTTTGCGCCGTTTGCCTCTTCGTTTGTGTCTTACGGACCTCGGGATCCGCTTCGACTCGACCCGCCCTGAATAGAAAGGCAGAAAAACGGCCGGCATGCAGATCTTCTCCCCTGGAGGCTTTCGGGCCGATCACCGGAAATCATGCCATCACTCTCCGTTGGAATGAACTTCAGCTGGAGCCCTCTTCATGCAGTCAGGAAAGGAAGCCATATGACCGCAAAAGCCCAGGGACCCTCGATCGATGAACTGGCCGACTTCGCCATGGACCTCGCCCGCAAGGCGGGCAAAGAAGCCTTGCCTTTCTACGGGGAGGGCGCCCCGCAGGTCAAATTCGATGAAAGCCTTGTCACCAAAGCCGAACTGCATCTCGAAAGCCTCCTTCGCTCCACCATTACCAAAGAGTTTCCCCAACATCGCATCTTCAAGGGAAGCGCACCGGAAGAGGCCTATACCCACGATGAAAAACGATATGTCTGGATCTATGACGCGCTTGACGGGATTTCCAATTTCCAGGCGGGCATCCCGATCTGGGCCGTATCCGTCGCACTCTTGGAGAATTTCTGGCCCGTGCTCGGCGTTTGCTTCCTTCCTGCGACCGGGGACCTCTTCCATGCCGTCGCCGGGCAGGAAGCCTACCTGGGAAATCGGGTCATCTCGAGAACGAAACCCTCTGAACTCAACGATGAGAGTGTTCTTTTCACCTATTCCCGCTTCCATCAGCACTATATTTCGAGCTTTCCTGGAAAAATCCGCAATCTGGGCTGTACGGTCGCCCATATGTGTTATGTGGCCAACGGGCGGGCGGATGCAGCGCTGATCGCTCATGAAACCTATGCCAATCTGGCAGCTGCCCGGGTCATCGTCGAAGCCGCCGGGAAGAAGATCTTTCACATGGACGGCAGTGCCTTCGTCTTTGACGGGGGCCCGAAAGAGGAGTTGATCGGATCCCACCTCCTCGTGGCAGATCCGGAGATCGCCGCCGAGATGCTTCAGCATCTGCAAAACAAGGCGGCATGAGGGGAGATTCAGCCGCTCATGCTCCTGGACGCACACGCACACGCCTACGAGGAACGCGACATCCGGTTGATTCGTGAGAGGACGGCCCTTCTGGATCAGGAGCTCCCCGATTCCGACCCAAACAAGTGGCGGCTCTGTCAAGAAGGTTCCCTCGCTTCCCTGCTGCAGGAGGAAGAGACGGCGGGGATCGACGGTTTCGTCCTTTTGCCGGTATCGGGCAGCCCTGCGAGGATCTCGGAACTCAACCGCTGGACCGCCGATCAGGCCGCAAAGGAAAAACGCATCATCCCGTTCGGCACCCTCATGGCACAATCCGGACAGATTGAAGACGATCTCCAGGAGATCCTCGACCTTGGCCTCAAAGGTGTCAAGATCCATCCCTTTCTCCAGAGGCTCGACATCCTCTCGTCCGAAGCCGCCGTCCTCTGGTCGCTGCTCGAAAGAAGCAACCTTCCAATCATGCTCGATACCATGTACCTGGCGGGACTGCTGCAGCAAAAACCCCATCTGCAAGCGTTTGTCGATACCGCTCATTCGTATGATTGCGGCCCCTCTCAGATTGCGGCTCTGAGCCGGAGGTATCCCGGTCTGACCCTGATCGCCGCCCATCTGGGTTCACTTTACGGGTGGGAGCACCTGGGCCCCCTTTTTCCTCTGGAACAGGTCTATTTCGATCTTTCGTTCATCGCACCTTTGTTGCCGGAGGATCAGGTGATGTCTGTCATCCACAGGAAAGGGGCCGATCGAATCCTTTTCGGAACCGATGCACCCTGGCGCAGGCCGGCCGATATCCGGGCATGGTTCGATGCCCTTCCCCTGACCTATGAAGAAAGGGGCCTGATCGGTTCCGAAAATCTGCTGCGGCTGATCGGTCCTTGAGCCTCGCTCATTCCTTCTTCGCCTCCAGCGGGCGATTCCCCGGACCAGTCCACTCACGATCCATGCCCAGTCTGGTTTCCAATCCGGAAATACGGATATTTCTTCACACCCTTCGGGTGCTCAGGCCCACCGCTTCGCGGCGGGTCCCGGTTTCTTCACACCCTTCGGGTGCTCAGGCCCACCGTTATGGAAGACCGGTATAACCCTTGACAACGCCGGACGGCGTAGCTACAGTCTCCCTCAAACGAAATTTGACGGGGGTTATTGTAGGTCGTGAAGATTCTGGAAGATTTGCTGGGCTCCCTCGACTGGGATGCACCCGTAAGGGATATTCGACAAGGCGTTTTCCACACCGGGGTTTTGACCCGGTCATGCGGTTTGGCCGCAACCCTTCCGAAAGACGCCCTCAAGCAAAAGCCGCCTTTGATCCGGAATCCGGGTGAACTGCTGCATTGCTCGGCTAAGGAGTTGGCACATCTGGCCTATTCGGAAAGCATCCTCGAGGCCGCCATCGGAATGGCAACCATCAATTCTCTTTTGGAAATCGACGAGACGGACTGCATCGAACAAAACGCGGCCGAGTTGATCCTCGAGAAAGGGGAAAACCGCCGAGTGGCCATCATCGGGCACTTTCCATTCATACCCCGTCTCCGCGAACGGGTTCGAAACCTCTGGGTCATCGAAAAGAACCCTCAGGAGGGCGACCTGAAAGAGGCCGCCGCTGAACAGGTCCTGCCCATGGCCGACGTGGTGGCGATCACAGGAACCGCGCTCACCAACCATACCCTGGAAGGCCTGCTGCATTTGAGCACCAAGGCCTATACCCTGCTGCTCGGCGACACCGTGCCGATGTCCCCGATCCTGTTCGACTACGGGGTTGACGCCCTTTGCGGCAGCAAGGTCATGGACCCGGCCCTCGCGTTGAACTGTCTCAGCCAGGGAGCCAACTTCCGGCAGATCAAAGGGTTGAAGCGTTTGACCATGCTCAGGTCCTGACCTCCGCCCCCGCCGGAGCTTTTCATCTCTTGATATGCTTCCGCTCGCCAGAGGATTGTGGCTGGGGGCCGTCTGTTGTGAATCCTTCGCGTTCGGCAATGGTTCTAGATCTCCTCAAAGAATGTTTCGGGTGATTCGAGCAATCGCGTCTCCCGGAAAAGCGGCTTCTGATTCAGGCAGACGCTTCGGCCAGGCGGGGGAAGGCAGGCATCAAACGAGTTTTCAAGGGAACAGCGCAACCATGAAAAAGATTGTCCGCATGCGTGAAATGGCCGACAACCAGAAAGGCCTGATCCAGAAGGTCACCGCCACGGGCGAAATGGGCAGGAGGATCCGCGAAATGGGCCTCGTGCCCGGCAACGAAATCCAGATCCAGGGCCGCGCGCCCCTCAAGGATCCTGTGGCCGTGAGAATCAAAGACTATGTGCTTACCCTGCGGAACAACGAATCGGACCGCATCCTGGTGGAGGTTGAGGTCCCCGACCCTTGATGCAGGAATCCAGAATGTCGAAAAAGATCACCATCGCCCTATCGGGAAACCCCAATGCCGGTAAAACGACGGTCTTCAATGCCCTTACCGGGGCCCGCCAGCATATCGCCAATTATCCGGGCGTGACCGTCGAAAAAAAATTCGGCATCGTCAAGCACGGCGACTATGAAATCGAAGTCGTCGACCTGCCAGGCACCTATTCCCTCACTGCCTATTCCCTCGAAGAGATCGTCGCCCGTGATTTTCTGATCAACGAGCGGCCAGACCTGGTGGTCGATATCGTCGACGCCTCCAATCTCGACCGAAACCTCTACCTCACGGTGCAGTTCAGAGAACTGGGTATTCCGCTCATCGTCGCCCTGAATATGGTCGATGTCGCTGAATCGAGAGGAATTCGAATCGACCATGCCGCCCTTTCGAGGCTTCTTGAAGCCCCCGTCGTGCCTATGGTGGCGCGTTCCAATCGAGGAATCCGGGCCCTTCTCGACCAGATCGTGTCTTCCGCCGAGGCGAATCGCGAGTGGAAACCGGCTGCCATTTCGTACGGCCTGGACATCGACCAGAGCATTGCCCAGATCACCGCATTGATCGAAAAATCCGAGATTTACGACAAGAAGTACCCTGCGCGTTGGAGGGCCCTGAAATGCCTTGAAGGAGACAGTCAAATCACCGGCCTGCTGCAAAGGGACCCGGCGATCGGGACAGAGGTCCTGGAGATCTGCAAGAACACACACAAACACATGATGGCGACGCTCGAAGATGAACCGGAGGGGGTAATCGCCGACCACCGGTACGGCTATATCAACGGGATCACCAAGCAGGTCCTGAAGCGCAAGATCGATCTGCGTCTGAACCTTTCCGATCAAGTAGACAAGGTGCTTACCAACCGGGCGCTCGGTCCGCTCTTTATGATCGCCATCCTTTACGGCATCTACTCGTTCACCTTCTGGGCCAGCGAAGTTCCGCTGACTCTCCTGGAATCATTCTTCGACTGGATCAAGACGGTTCTCTCGAACATCTTGCCGCCCGGCAATCTTCAGTCCTTGATTGTCTCCGGCATCATCGACGGTGTCGGGGGGGTGCTCGGCTTCGTTCCGCTCATCATGTTCATGTTCTTCGCCATCGCCATCATGGAAGACAGCGGCTACATGGCCCGGGTGGCCTATATGCTCGATCGGGTCCTGAGGTGGTTCGGCCTGCACGGCAATTCCGTGATGGCACTGATTATCAGCGGCGGCATTTCCGGAGGCTGCGCTGTTCCAGGTGTCTTCGCCACCCGCACGTTGAGGGACCCGAAAGAACGAATCGCCACCCTGCTGGTGGTTCCATTCATGAACTGCGGCGCCAAGCTGCCTGTCTACGCCATCATCATAGCGGCCTTCTTCGCCAAACGGCAGGCGCAGATGCTTTTTCTGTTGACGCTGTTATCTTGGGCCTTTGCACTCTTCGCGGCCAAATTCTTGCGGATGACCGTCCTCAAAGGCCCCAAAACGCCTTTTGTCATGGAACTCCCGCCATACCGCATCCCAACGGTCAAAGGCCTTTTGATCCACACCTGGGAGAGAACCTGGCAGTATATCAAGAAGGCGGGCACCGTCATTCTCGGGTTTTCCATTCTCATCTGGGCCATGATGACCTTTCCGGGTCTCGATGAACACCAGATTCGATCCTTTGAAGAGCGTCGCAATCAATTGGTCGAAGACACCCTGGCTTCCCACGCGTTGAAAACCATCGCCCCGAATGGGGAAGTCCTTATGGAACTCGATGCGCTGTACACCTCATACCGCGCCGCGATCGAAAACTCAGACTCCGCCAGCCTGGAGAGCATTGCGGAAAGCCCCTACATCACGCTTCTCGCTGCCGCCGCACACTTGGAGGAAAATGCCCCGCCACCCCCGGGAGCAACCGTCGAAAACCAATTGGCGGCAGCCGAGTTCCTGGACTTCCGCCGGGGGATGCAATCTTCTCGTTTCGAAGAGCAACAGGCTCGTCTCAAACATACCGTCGCAGGATGGCTCGGGGTTAAGCTCGAGGCCGTCACCAGCCCCGTCGGGTTCGATTATCGTCTGAACATTGCGCTTCTCGCCGGATTCGCCGCAAAAGAGATGGTGGTCTCGACGCTTGGAACGGCTTATTCGCTGGGCGATGTAGACCCCGAAGAGGCCAAGTCCCTGACGGAGCGTCTGCAGCAGGATCCCCGCTGGAATCCCCTCATGGCCTTCACTGTCCTGGTGTTCACCATGCTCTACGTGCCATGTTTCGTGACCGTGATCAGCATCCAGAGGGAAAGCAACTGGCGTTGGGCCGCCTTTTCCGTTGGGTTCAACCTCCTGGTCGCTTACGGTGTCAGTTTGTTGATCTATCAGATCGGTTCGGCTCTGACCGCCTGAAAGCGTGCCGCTTTTCGAAGCGGCCTTTAGGCGCGGACCGTGAACTTGAGCTGGTCCAGAAGGCTGAGATCCTGGTCAAGCGTCCGTCCTTTGGTTGTCAGGTAATTCCCGGTCATCATCCCGCTCGCTCCGGCATGAAAGATCAAGGGATGGAGTTCCTGCAGGTTCGCCTCGCGCCCGCCGCAGATGAGGATCTCTTTGTCCGGCAGGACATACCGGAAAATCGCAATGATCTTCAGGCAGCGCAGGGGCGTCAGATAGTGAGCATCCTGGAGCCGGGTGCCTGGAATGGGTGTCAGGAAATTGAGGGGAACGGCATCCACATTCAGCGCCTTCAAGGTAAGCGCCAGCTCGAGCACCTGCTGATCGGTTTCTCCTATTCCGAAAAGCCCGCCGGCGCAAACAGACAGCCCGGCCTCTTTGGCGGCCTGAATGGTTTCGAAGCGCTCGCGGAAGGAATGGGTCGTGCAAATCTGGTTGTAAAAGCTCTCACTGGACTCGAGATTGTGATGATACCGACTGACACCGGCCTGCTTGAGCTTTGCACAATCTTCACGGTCCAGCGTGCCGAGGGAGGCGCAAAACCGCAGGCGACTGCTGCCAAGCTCGTTCAACCCCTCGCAAAGAGAGCTTAGTTCGGCCTTTGAGAGACGCTTGCCGCTCGTCACGATGGAAAATCGGTGGACCGGAGTTCGAGACACCTGCCGGGCCGACGCTTGGACATGATCCCTCCCCACAAACGGATAGACCGGCGCCGAGGTCCGCGCGAAGGCCGATTGTGCGCAGAAGGCGCAGTCTTCCGAGCATCTCCCTGATTTGGCATTCAGGATCGTACATAAATGGACCGTACGCCCCGAATGCTTCTCACGGAGAATATCCGCCCCTGGCAAAACATTCATGACCTCTTCATCGGGCAAGGCCGCCAAGGCCTGGTAGGCCTCGGACCCCGGGTTCTCCCCCGCAAGGATCCGCTCCGCCAAATCGATCGACTGTCGTGTTTGCATGCATTCTTATACCGATCTTGGCATCGGTGGTCAAACGCTTTTTTGTGGGGAATATCCCGATTTCGATGGAAAATCGGTTCTAAAGGTGTTAAAAGGACAAGTTTGGGTCATTTTTTACCCAAAGGTTTTGGAGGCAACGATAACCGTGTCCATTCGGAAAGGTTTTCACGGCACCATCCAGCTTTCGACCTGGAAACGGGATTTTTTCTTTCAATGATATGGAGTGCTTGAACGAGGGTGTCTCGAGGATCGCCCCTCAAGCGATCGTGCCGATTCATGCCGAGATTGGCTGGAAACACCCTTTCCGGATAGAGACCATTAAAGCGTGAGGTCGTATCGTTTCATGGAGAAAGTTCCCTTTACCAAAGAAGGCCTGGCCAAACTGAAACAGGAGTTGACGCATCTCGTCAATGTCGAGCGCCCTCAGAATATCCGCGCCATAGCAGAAGCCAGGAGCCACGGTGACCTGAGTGAAAATGCGGAATATCACGCCGCAAAAGAGAAGCAGTCCTTTCTGGAGGGGAAGATCAACGAACTGACCGATGTCGTCGCCAAGGCGGAAGTCGTTTCTACGGACAGTCATTCGGGTGACCGGGTCGTCTTCGGCAACGCTGTGCTGCTTTACAACCTGCAAACCGATGAAGAAATCCGGTACCAGTTGGTCGGCCCATACGAATCGGACCCTGAAAATGGTCGTATTTCCGTCACCTCGCCGCTCGGCCAAGCGCTGATCGGCAAGCGCATAGGCGACGAGATTCGCGTTCAGGTCCCTCGAGGTGTCCAGGAATACGAGATCTTGGAGATATCCTGAAATTGGGTTTTTCCATGACATTCCAGATAAATGACTGATCGAGGTCCCACTTATGGAGCGAATTGAGCCTGAATCCATGGTGACCATCCGGTACACGATGGTCAGCCATTTGCCCGACGGCACCGACAAACCCAGGGCGGAGGAAACTACGTCGTTCATTTACCGAGTCGAACGTCAGGTGCCTTCTCTCGAATCCGCTTTGAGCGGCCGCAGGATCGGAGACCGGTTCGTCGTTCATGTACCTGCCGAGGAACTCTATGGCGACCGTGATCCAGCCCTGATCCGTGAAATTCCGACCGAGGGGCTGATCAAACAACGTCTTCGTGAGGGGCAATACTATCGTCAGATCAGGCGATCCTGCCTCGTCTCCTTCAAGGTGCTCGAGCTGCGGCCGGATACGGTTCTAGCGGATTTCAACAAACCGATGGCCGGGATCAGAGTAACGCTGGAGGTCGAAGTCATCGCTGTCCGCCGGGCCGAGAAGGAAGAGATCTCAGCCGCCCTGGAAACCGAACATAAAAAATCGATCGGCTGCGAATAAGGAGGGGGTTGTGCCGCACGCTATCTTCATTCACGGCCTGGAGAGCGGAAATCAGGGGACAAAGGCCGTCTATTTCCGCGAGCGCTTTCCGAAGGTGCTGACCCCACAGTTCGACGGGGCGCTGGTCGAACGTATGGAGGTGCTCGAAGACATCCTTGAGCCGCTGGAGCACCTCACTCTGGTGGGGTCGAGCTTCGGCGGCCTCATGGCGGCCATTTTCGCCATGCTTCATCCTGAAAAGGTTTGCCAAATCATCCTTCTTGCCCCAGCCATTCACCTCATCTCAGCATCGACCTATCCCGTCCGGCCGATCCCCACCCCCGCCATCCTTTTCCACGGGATCCAGGATGAGGTCATTCCGATCGAAAAGGTAGAACCTCTCAGCCGGGAGCTTTTCCAACATCTCTCCTTTCATCGGGTCGATGACGACCATTTTTTGCATCGCACCTTCAGATCCATTCCCTGGCCGCTTTTTCTCGCTCCCTTCCAAAAATAGCGTTTTACATCCGGAAACGCTCATGTCGGGCGATGACGATGTCCGCCTGAACGTTTACTGATGCCCTTCGACCCGCCGGGCCTCTGCGCGGATACGCCGGAGTCTCCAGATATGGCCAAGCCGCGAGGCGCCGCAAAGAGGTGCAGCCGAACACGCGAAGGGGTGAACAAACCGGGACCCGCCGCGAAGCGGTGGGACTGAGCACCCGCAGGGTGTAAAGAAAAACCCTCATTTCTGAATGAAAAACCAGGTTGAAACGGAAAATCATTTGCGAACGGACAATCGTTGGATCGATCCAGACCGGAAAGATGTTCCACGTGCAACATTCACAAATGAATTAGGGTTGACAAGAGGAGGGGGCCGATCAGGGCCGGCGCAGAGAAAAGTCTTTGGTGCAGCCGAAGATCAATCCTTAGATAGGCGGTTTCAAGACCAGCATCCCCAGAGGCGGGAGGGTGAGGGCGAGCGAATAGGGCTGCCCGTGCCAGGGCTGGGAAGCTGCCAGGACCTCCGTCCCCTGGACGAAGCCCGATCCGCCGAACCGCAGATCGTCGGAATCCATCAGAATCTTGTGCGGGCCGGGCTTGGGAGCACCGATTCGATAGCCGCTCCGCGGCACCGGTGTGAAATTGAAGACAAAAAGCAGCATCTCCTCCGGATCCAGCGCCCGCCGTATAAACGAAACCACCGCCGCGTCCGCATCCTTGAAATCGATCCACTCGAACCCGCCCGGATCGAAATCCCTTTGGTGAAGCGCCGCTTCCGCGAGGTAGAGGCGGTTGAGTTCCCTGACAAATCGCTGCAACCCCCTATGCGGGGCGTACTGCAGGAGCTCCCACTGGAGCGCCCGATCGTGGTCCCATTCTTTGCGCTGCCCGAACTCTCCGCCCATAAAAATGATTTTTTTGCCCGGCTCGGCATACATATACCCGAACAGGAGCCGCAGGTTGGCGAACTTCTGCCAATCGTCGCCCGGCATCTTTTCGAGGAGCGAGGCCTTCCCGTGCACGACCTCATCGTGGGACAAAGGCAGCATGAAGTTCTCGTGAAAGGCGTAAAGCAGGGCAAAAGTCAGGTTGTTCATGTGGTAACGCCGGAAGACAGGGTCCGTCTGCATGAAGCTCAGCATATCGTGCATCCAGCCCATATTCCATTTAAAGAGAAACCCGAGTCCTCCCAGATGCACCGGGCGTGTAACCGCCGGCCAGGCCGTGGATTCCTCTGCTACGGTGATGGCCCCCGGAAAGCGCTCATAAAGGAGGGAGTTGAACTCTTTCAGAAAATCGATCGCCTCCAGATTTTCACGCCCGCCGTAACGATTCGGAATCCATTCCCCCTCCGACCGGGAGTAATCGAGGTAGAGCATCGAAGCTACGGCGTCCACCCTCAGCCCGTCGAAATGAAAGCGGTCGAGCCAGAAGAGGGCGTTGGCGACAAGAAAATTGCGCACTTCATTGCGGCCGTAGTTGAAGATGAGCGTATCCCAATCCCGGTGGTGGCCCTTGCGCGGGTCTGCGTGCTCGTAGAGGTGCGAGCCATCGAAAAATTCCAGGGCATGGGGATCCTTGGGAAAATGAGCGGGAACCCAGTCGAGTAACACGCCTATCTCCGCCCTGTGGCAAGCATCGACCAGGAACATCAGGTCTTCGGGGGAACCAAAGCGGGATGTAGCCCCATAATAACCCGTCACCTGATAACCCCATGAACCGTCGAACGGATGTTCGGCCAAGGGGAGAAACTCGATATGGGTAAACCCCATCTCTTTGACATAGGGAATGAGCTCATCGGCCAGTTCACGATACGTGAGCCAGCGTCCCCCTTCATCCTCGCGCCGCCGCCATGAACCGGCATGCATCTCGTAGATCGCCATCGGCTCTGAGAGGGCCTGGCTCCTGGACCGCCTTTCCATCCACACCTCGTCCGACCAGACAAAAGCGCCCAAGTCATGCACGACGGACGCGGTCTTCGGGCGCTGCTCGAACCGGAAGCCATAAGGGTCGGACTTGAGCAGAAGGACGTTGTCTGCGGTGAGGATCTCGAACTTGTACAGGGCCCCGGAATCCACATGCGGAACGAACAACTCCCAGACGCCTGAGCTCCCCCGGTTCCTCAGCCGGAGGCGCCGTCCGTCCCACTGGTTGAAATCTCCTACCAGACCGACTCTTTTGGCCGCCGGCGCCCAGACAGCAAAAAGCGTTCCCCTGACGCCCTGATGCTCCATAACCTGGGCACCGAGTCTCCTGTAAATATCGTGGTGTCTGCCTTCGTTGAAAAGATAGAGATCATACTCGGTCAACACAGGCCAGAAACCATAGGCGTCATAAAAGCTGGACTCCAACCCCCCGGGGAAAGCCGCCCTGATCCGATAGGGATTGAGCGGCTGCCGGCCCCGCGTGACAAGCTCGAAAAAGCCGCGCTTGTCGCGCATGGGGACGTCGATCTTTCCGTTCCCCCAGCCGTCAAGCAGGGCCACGCTTTCCGCCCCGGGCATGAGCACCCGGATCGCCACAGCCGGATCGGCGCCGGAACGGACCTCATGGACACCCAGCCAGACGAAAGGGTCCGCCACCTCGCCCTGAATCAGCGCCTCCAGTTCCTCCGCCCTCAAAAGGCCCTTTTCCCGCGCGTTTTTCATCATGCGCCTTCGTTACGCCCAGCTCACCAGTCCAAACACAAAGCGGTTTTCCAGTCGATTCATACTGGGGGTCACCCGCACCGTGTAGCCGAAGCGGCCGGTCCCGTCCGCCGCTATCCGTCCACTATAGACGTAACGATCCCCTTGCGTCTCGGCCACATCCAGCGGAATCGTCTGCCGTTCCGCAAATTCCCCGTTATGGTCCAGCTTGCCGTAGTAGGCCTCCACCGTAACGTCTTCGGGGCTCAGACTCCCCAGCCGGATACGGGAGGATACCTCGATGAAGTCCCCTACCTTCATCTCCCGTCCATCGGCGGACAGGACCTCTTCCACCGCAACCTCATGCCACCCTGTCATGAGTTTCTGCCGCCAGACCGCCAGGTCTTTCGCCCCGGCAAAATCACTTTCGATGAGTTCGGTGTGCCGCTTAGAGCAAGGCACGTAAAACCGGTTCAGGTAGTCCTGCACCATCCGGTGCGCATTGAAAACCGGCACCAGGCGACGCAGACCCGAACGCATCTTCTCGACCCAGGCCCTGGGAATACCGTCATCTCCCCGGTGGTAAAAAATCGGGATGACCTCCTTTTCAAGCAGGTTATAGAGATCACGGCTTTCGATGTCGTCCTGGGCTTCGTAATCGGTGTAAACCTCCCCATGCCCTATGGCCCATCCGAATGACGGATGATAACCCTCATCCCACCAGCCATCCAGTACGCTCAGATTCAAGGAGCCGTTGGCCAGGGCCTTCATACCGCTGGTTCCACAGGCCTCGAGGGGCCTCCTGGGCGTATTCAACCAGACGTCGCTGCCGGAGACCAGATGCTGGGCGACGTGCATGTTGTAGTCCTCCAGGAAAACGATCCTTTTTCTGAACCGCTCCTGCCGGCTCAGATGGATGATCCGCTTGATGAACTCCTTGCCAGCGTTGTCCTGTGGATGCGCCTTGCCGGCGATGATGATCTGCACGGGCCGTTCGGGGTCGTTGAGGATCCTGGCAAGCCGGTCAGGGTCGCGGAAGAGAAGAGTGGCGCGCTTATACGTAGCAAAACGACGCGCAAATCCGATCGTCAGCGCGTCGGGGGTCAGGATTTCAGCCGTGCGCAGCACCTCCGCCTCCGAGGCTCCCCGCCGTTTCAGCTGCTCCGCCAGTCGGCGGCGGGTAAAACCTACAAGCCGCTCGCGGCTGCGTTCATGGGTGCGCCAAAGCTCCGTGGCCGGAATCTGCTCCACCTGCGACCACACCCGCTCGTTGTCTCGCTCCTCAGGCCAGTTGGGGCCGAAATAACGGTCCAACAGAAAGCCCATCTCCTCCGAGATCCAGGTCGGGACATGGATCCCGTTGGTGATGTGGTCGATCGGGATGTCCTCGACGGGGTTGTGGGGCCACACGCGCTGCCACATCTGCCGCGCGACCCGTCCATGAAGCCGGCTTACACCGTTGCTGTAAGCGGAAAGCCTCAACGCGAGCGTCGTCATGCCGAAGGGTTCGGCGTTGTCCCGAGGATCCAGGCGCCCGTATCCGAGAAGCACCTTGAAGTTCAATCCCAATTCTTTCGTGTATTCTTCGAAATAGGCCCGCACGAGCTCCGGATCGAACACATCGTTTCCCGCAGGCACGGGGGTGTGGGTGGTGAAAACCGAACTGGCCAGCACCACCTCCCGGGCGGCGTCGAAGGTGAGGCCATGTTCTCTGCGCAGGATATTGATCCGCTCGAGAGCCGAGAAGGCGGAGTGACCTTCGTTCATGTGGATCACCGTCGGTTCGATCCCCAAGGCCTTCAAGGCCCGTACCCCTCCGATCCCGAGTACGATCTCCTGCCGGATCCGCATCTCCCGGTCACCGCCGTAAAGCTGCGCCGTCGTCTGCCGGACATCCGGCGCGTTGGTCTCCAGGTTCGTATCCAGCAAATACAGCGGCACACGACCCACGTCCGCGCGCCAGACCGCGACATCCACCGGCTGCCCCTTGAACTGAACCGTCACGTTGACCGGCCGGTTTTCGGCATCGAAAACCCGCTTAATGGGGATATTGCCGAAATCGTTTACAGGATAGGTCTCCATCTGCCAGCCGTCCGAACTCAGATACTGGCTGAAATATCCTTCCTGGTAGAGCAGACCGATGGCGACCAGCGGCAGATTCAGGTCACTCGCGGATTTCAGGTGATCACCGGCCAGGACGCCAAGGCCGCCGGAATAGATGGGCAGACACACCGCGAGGCCGAATTCCGCAGAGAAATAAGCGACCTGCACAGGCCCTTCGGCGGAATAGTCCATGGCTTGCACCCGCGGCTGCGAGAGGTATCGTTCGAAATCTCCACTCACCCGCTCCAGCTGGGCCACAAACCCCTGATCCCGGGCCAGTTCTTCCAGGCGATCCTGACTGACCAAACCCAGCATCAAGACGGGATTCTCGCCGCAGAATCTCCACAACGCAGGATCGATCCGCTGGAAAATCCCTCTGATATCATCCTTCCAGCTGAAACAAATGTTATAAGCCAGGCGTCTGAGACTCTCGAGCTTGTCGGGGAAGCGAGGAACAACCTGATATTTGATCTTCGGCCGCATCTAATCCCATCCTCATTCCATAGGTGTCGTTAACATCGCCCGGTTACGCTGCCTCCGGGGAACAAACGCTCAGAGCGATCTCCGTGCCGAGCGGCAATGGATCCACGCACCGCCTTGTGCACGTTCTTCCGCACCGGCGAACGGGTACCGAAAATGATCCCTTATGCAGGAGACTTGTCATCGCATCGAGTTTCCTGTCTGAAAATCCCTGCTCTCGAGCGGCCGTCGCCCTCGGAACCATGGAGGATGGCCTTGAACGGCAGGCCACAAACACCAGGATCACAAAGGACTCTCCTCGGTTTCCAGCCGACGCCCCTCAAAGGCATCTCCGGAACGTCCGACTCCCCTGCATCCGTTGGTATTCTAAAGGCAGGACCCCCAAAACGCAAGGCTCTTCCCTCAAAACAAATTTATTGACTAAAAATCTATCGGGTGTGTATTATTGTAGTTTTCATCATAGGGGTTTTCGGCTGAGGGAGGACGTGAAAAATCTCACAACGTTCTGTGCCATCCCTTTCACGTTGGTCCACAGCCCTTCGCAGGGAAGCATTTCTACCCGTCTTTGACAGAACCGATCTCCAAACGGGCCGTCAACCTCTCAGGCCAAAGGGATGTTCGCCGTCCCAAGCTTGCTGAATCGTTCAGGATGTTTTTCCAACATCGTGAACCTGAAAGGCACAGACTGCCAGACAGAAATGTGAGAAAGGAAAAATCATTATGACTGTGACAAAAAAGACTGTTGAAGGAAACGAAGCCGCGGCTCATGTGGCCTATGCTATGAGCGATGTGGCGGCCATCTACCCCATAACCCCTTCGAGCACCATGGGGGAATATTGTGATGAATGGGCCGCGCACGGACGCAAGAACATCTTCGGCCAGGTGCTCAAGGTCGTGGAGATGCAGTCGGAAGCCGGCGCCGCCGGTGCCGTTCATGGTGCACTTTCGGCCGGGGCGCTGGCCACTACGTTCACCGCCTCTCAAGGCCTGCTCTTGATGGTCCCCAACATGTACAAGATCGCAGGGGAACTCATGCCCGGGGTTTTTCACGTGTCCGCCCGCGCTGTGGCCACCCATGCCCTCTCCATTTTCGGCGATCATTCGGACATCAACGCCGTCAAACAAACAGGTTTCGCTCTTCTCTCGTCATCATCCGTGCAGGGGGTCATGGATCTGGCCCTTATAGCGCATTTGGCCTCGATCCGCTCCAGTGTGCCTTTCCTCCATTTTTTCGACGGCTTCAGGACCTCCATGGAGATCCAGAAGATCGACGTCATCGATTACGCTGACATGGCAAAACTCGTGGACTGGGATGCCATCGAGGAGTTCCGCCGCGGCGCTATGAACCCGGAATATCCCCAGTTGCGAGGGACCGCCCAGAACCCGGATATCTTCTTTCAAAACCGCGAAGCGTGCAATCCCTTCTACCAGCAGGTCCCCTATATCGTCCAGGAAGAGATGGACAAGGTCGCGGACATCACCGGCCGGCATTTCCATCTTTTCGATTACATCGGCGACCCGGAAGCCGACCGCATCATCGTGGCCATGGCCTCGAGCTGCGATGTGATCGAGCAGACGGTCAACTACATGAACAAGCTCGGTGAACGCGTCGGACTGGTGAAGGTCCGGCTCTATCTTCCCTTTTCGAGGGAGCATTTCCTGAGGACCGTTCCTGCCACCGTCAACCGGATCGCCGTTCTAGACCGGACGAAATCCCCCGGCGCAATCGGTGAGCCTTTGTACCAGGATATCTGCACCGCTTTCTGGGCGGAGAGCAAGCGACCGCTTGTCGTCGGAGGACGCTACGGCCTCGGAAGCAAGGAATTCACTCCAACCATGGTCAAGGCCGTTTTCGACAACCTGAAAGGCCACACCCCCAAGAATCATTTCACAGTGGGCATCAAGGACGACGTCAGTCATACCTCCCTGCCTCTGGAGGAATACGTGGATACCGCTCCCGAGGGAACGGTCCGGTGCAAATTCTGGGGTCTGGGCGCTGACGGGACGGTCGGGGCCAACAAGAATGCCATCAAGATCATCGGAGAGAACACCGATCTGTACGCCCAGGCCTATTTCGCCTACGATGCGAAGAAGTCCGGGGGCATCACCGTGAGCCACCTGCGGTTTTCGCCTGAGCGTATCCGATCCCCATACCAGTTGACCAAGGCGGATTTCATCGCCTGCCACAACCCCGGTTTCGTCAAGCAGTACGACCTCCTCGAGGGCGTCAGTGACGGCGGTTCCTTTCTGCTCAACTCCCCCTGGTCCGCCGAGGAGATGGAAGCTCAGCTGCCGAATGACATGAAACGGACGATCGCACGGAAGAAACTGGATTTTTACAATATCGACGCCGTCAAGATCGCTTCTGAGCTCGGGCTCGGCGGCAGAATCAATATGATCATGCAGGCGGCCTTCTTCAAGATAGCCAACGTCATCCCGCCGGAGGAGGCCTTGGGTTACATCAAGGATGCGGTCAGGAAGACCTACGGCAAAAAAGGTGAAAAGGTCGTCCAGATGAACATCGATGCCGTCGACAAGGCGATCGGCGCCCTTCAGAAGATCGATGTTCCCGCATCCTGGGCCAGCGCCGGTCAGGAACATTACGAGAAGCGCGATGAACCCGAGTTCGTCGAGAAGATCATGCGGCCCATGCTGGCTCAGCAGGGCGACCGGCTGCCGGTGAGCGCCCTGCCGCCTGACGGCGTTTTTCCGACCGCTACGACACAATACGAAAAAAGAGGCATCGCGATCCGTGTGCCCGAATGGCAACCGGAAAACTGCATCCAATGCAACCAGTGCTCATTTGTCTGTCCCCATGCCGTCATCCGCCCCGTACTCGCCCGTCCCGAAGACCTTGAGGACGCGCCAAAGGACTTCGTCACCGTCGAAGCCAAAGGCAAGGAACTAAAGGGGTACCGCTACCGCATTCAGATCAGTCCGCTCGACTGCACGGGCTGCGGGAACTGCGCCCAAGTGTGTCCCGCCAAAAAGAAGGCCCTGGTCATGAAACCGCTTGAAACACAAAGGGAGCAGGAGGTTCGGAATCATGCCTTCGCCAACGATCTCCCGAACCCGGGAGAACTCATGCCGGCCACATCGGTCAAAGGCAGCCAGTTCCGCAAACCTCTCTTCGAATTTTCGGGGGCCTGCGCGGGCTGCGGTGAAACCCCTTACCTCAAACTGGTTACCCAGCTGTTCGGCGACCGTATGATGATCGCCAACGCGACGGGCTGCTCCTCGATCTACGGAGGATCCGCCCCGAGCTGCCCCTACACGGTCAACGAAGAAGGGCACGGGCCTGCCTGGGCCAATTCTCTGTTCGAGGACAATGCCGAGTACGGTTTCGGCATGGAACTCGGCGTTTCGCAGCGCCGTGAAAAGCTTGCGGACATTGTCCGTGAGGCCGTCAGCCGCGATATCAACCCTGACTTGAAGGAATCTTTGAAGAACTGGCTGGAAAATATGAATGACGGCGACCGATCCAAGCAGTACGGCCGCGCCGTCATCGAAGGGATCGAGCGGACTATGCTCGATTCGGAGGAGGAATTCGATCCGATCCTGCTGGAGATCCTGGAGCGCCGCGACTATCTCACCAAGAAATCCATCTGGATCATCGGCGGGGACGGATGGGCCTATGATATCGGCTACGGCGGCCTGGACCACGTCGTCGCCATGGGCCACGATGTCAACCTTCTCGTTCTCGACACCGAGGTCTATTCCAACACGGGCGGGCAGTCTTCGAAATCGACGCCCACCGCCGCCGTCGCCAAATTCGCCGCCGGGGGAAAACCCTTAGGCAAGAAAGACCTCGGCCGGATGGTCATGACCTACGGGTATGTCTATGTGGCTTCGGTCGCCATGGGCGCCAACAAGAACCAACTGCTCAAGGCCGTGCTCGAGGCCGAATCCTACCAGGGCCCCTCGCTCATCATCGCTTATTCTCCCTGCATCAATCACGGCATCAATATGGGACTGAGCCAGGAGGAAGAAAAGAAGGCCGTAGAAACCGGGTACTGGCCGCTTTACCGGTTCGACCCCCGTCTGAAAGAGGAGGGCAAGAATCCCTTTATCCTTGATTCCAAGGATCCCGAAGGCGACTTCAAGGCGTTCTTGATGGGTGAGGTTCGTTATTCGAGCCTTATGCGGACATTCCCCAAAAACGCCGAAAAGCTTTTCGAGAAGGCTGAAGAGGATATGAGGGACCGGTACGAAGCCCTCAAAAAAATGGCCGGTGAAGTCTGTTCTTAAGACAGATTTCTGAAGAGTCTACTCGGCACAGGTTCCCCGCCACTTCTCAAACGGCTGGGGGCCTGTGCTTTTCAGTCTTTCAAGCTCGCTGTGGCAGGTCAGGTCGTAGTGAATCGGGGTGATGGTAATGTAATTGTTCTTCAACGCCATGCCATCCGTATCGGGATTCCCGCTCTCTACCGGCGTTTCGCCCGTCAGCCAGTAATATGTATGCCCCCGTGGGTCGGTTCGTTTTTCGAAACGTTCGATGAACCTCGAAATCCCCTGCCGAGTCAAAACCACCCCTCTGATCTGTGCCTCGGGAACAGCCGGTATATTGACGTTGAGCGCTGTCCCGACACGCAGCTCCGCCCCGCGAAGAAACCCGATGACCCGCCGGCTGAATCTCGCCGCAAACCGGTAGTCCGGGTTTCTGAGCGTCGCCAGGGAAAAAGCGGCCGACGGCACACCGAGGAAAGCCCCTTCGGTCGCAGCTGAAACCGTCCCGGAATAGAGAACGTTGACCCCAACGTTCGCACCGAGGTTTATTCCCGAAAGGACCACATCCGGAGGACGTTCCAACAACTCCTGAATGGCAATCTTGACGCAATCGGCAGGCGTGCCGTTCACCGCGTAGCCATAAAAGCGCCGAGCCTTGCGAATACGCCGGACCCGGAGCGGCGTTGACAGGGTTATAGCATGCCCTACAGCACTCATCTCGACCTCCGGAGCAACGATGGTCAGGTCGAAATCCCGCTTGAGCGATTCATGGAGGGCGTAGAGGCCCGGGGCGTGAATCCCGTCATCATTCGTCAATAGGACATGAAGACGCGGACCATTCATGAGGAACTCCTTCTTATCTATTTTATTGCTTCTCCTGTCCTGCTTCTGTATTCTTTGTATGAATAGAATAAAATATATTCGGCTTTCGGGCCAAACCGATTATATGTAGCGCTCCAAATTATAAAAGTCAAATCGCGGGGGCCAGGAATGCGCCAAATCGAGGCACAGGCTGTCACTGAAGCAGTCAAGGCTGCGGTCGTCAAGGCCAATTATGAGCTCGGGGAGGACGTGATACAGTCGTTCGAAAAAGCGCGTATCGAGGAAAAATCCCCGGTAGGCCGTGAAATCCTCGAACGGTTGATTGAAAACGCCCGGATCGCCCGCATCGAGCGGATCCCGATCTGCCAGGACACCGGCCTGGTTGTCGTGTTTGCAGACGTCGGGGAGGAAGTGGCCGTGTCGAACGGCGGTTTTGCAGAGGCCGTTGAACAGGGCGTCAGGGAAGGGTACGAGGAGGGATACCTGCGCAAGAGCGTCTGCCATCCTTTTACGCGCAAGAATACGGGCGACAATACCCCGGTGATCATCCACTTCAATCTGGTGAAAGGATCCGGGATTCGGATGTGGGTGGTGCCGAAGGGAGGCGGCAGTGAGAATATGAGTCGTCTGTTCATGCTACCGCCATCCGCCGGCTGGACCGGTGTGAAGGAAAAGATCGTTCTGACGGTTGAAGAGGCCGGCCCCAATCCTTGTCCCCCGACTATCGTGGGAGTAGGGATAGGCGGCAACTTCGAGCAAAGCGCACTCATGGCAAAGAGATCTCTTCTCCGCCCCCTGGGGGAACCCAACCCCGACGACGAGTTGGCCAGGATGGAGCAAGAGGTCCTGGAGGCCATCAACCGGACCGGCATCGGGCCTCAGGGGCTTGGTGGACGGATCACTTCTCTGGCAGTGCACATCCTCATGATGCCCTGCCATATCGCGAGTCTGCCACTCGCCGTCAATATTCAATGCCACGCGAGCCGTCACCTGGAGGTCACCCTTTAACAACAGGAGCCGCCCATGGATCGATCCATCCATCTCAAAACTCCCCTGACAGCCTCCGATGTCGCTGCCCTTCGGGCAGGTGACCGGGTCATCCTGAGCGGTGTTCTCTACACGGCAAGAGACGCAGCCCACAGACGACTGATCGACTTGATCGAAGCGAAAGAACCTCTTCCCATCCCATTGGCTGGCCAGGTGCTCTATTATGTCGGGCCTTCTCCGGCACCCCCGGGGCGCCCTATCGGGGCGGCCGGCCCTACCACAAGTTACCGGATGGACCCTTACACACCACAGCTCCTGGAAAAAGGTTTGAAAGGCATCATTGGAAAGGGAAAACGGTCAGAGGCCGTCAAACAGGCCCTAATGACCTATGGCGCTGTCTATTTTGCAGCGATCGGCGGGGCGGGGGCTCTGATGTCCCAGTCTATCCGCAAGGCGACCGTCGTTGCTTATCATGACCTCGGCCCGGAGGCCATTCGTGAACTGTACGTGGAAGGAATGCCTTTGGTCGTGGTGAATGATACGGAGGGAAACGATCTTTACGAAGAAGGTCGCAAGGCTTATCGCATTGACTGAAACCTTTCCACCCGAAAGCCCGTGACGGTCCGTCGATTCCGGGTGAGGTGGATTACGTAAACCACGTTAACACACGCGCTTTAGAGGCTCATTCCCCTTTAGCGTTTGCTTGACGGATTCTGAGCCTTTTTCAAAGGAAAACACCACACTCCCTGGAAAGAATCAGATGAAAAAGGGTTTGCGCTTCCCATGGTTGACCATTCTTGCCCTGCTGGCGATAGGGCTTGGAGTCGGATACTATTTTTATTCGCACCAGCGACCGCCCAACCAGCATCGCGCCGTGATCGAAACGGCCGTGCAGGAAGAACAACCGCCTACGGAGGCGAAGCCGGAACAAGCCTCAGGTCCCGAGGAACGGGCAACGCCAGAAGAACTTGGCCATGAGACGCCTGAATCACCGGCAACACAGGAGCCTGCGGCCGGCGAGCCGGAGCCGGACCCCTGTGATATCCTGTTTTCACGCTTGCAGAATTATTGTGAATATCTCAACGGGACGGAATACTTTCAGCGCCTGAGTCCACAGACCGATGCCTACGAGCGTTTCCAGGCCGTCCTCAAACAACTGGCGGACCACCCCCCTGTGCCTGCCGGAGAAACCGGCAGTCCACGGATTTTGCTTGCCAATCTGTATCATTTCTTCAGGACGCTCAAGGCCCAGGACTTGCGCCTCGCGAAGGAGATCCTGGCAAACGAACCGGATAGCATCGAAGACACGTTCGATATGCTCTTCAGTTGGCTGATGCTGAACGCCCCTTGCGGAGACCCGGACGGCATCAGACCCTCTTTCGAAGTGACCTATACCTATGCGGTGTTCTTTGCCAACACGGTGGGAGGAAGAGCCTATCTTTTCCGGCGCCCCCCCAGCGTTCGGCTGGTTGTCCAGTATTATGCGCTCATGGTGATTTATGAAGCCGATCAAAGAAAGGCCAACTCACATGGTGTGGATCTTCTGCCCTTGCTCGCACCTCTTCGCAATGAGATCAGCCGTTTTAACGATTTGATCTTCCAGCAGCAATACCTGACAAACCTGGACCGTATCGAATACGAATATCAGCGGTTACGATAGCTTGTGCCCCCCTGCATCCAAGAGTGCGCAGGCTTTTACCATTGACCTTCGACATCCGCTTCGTCCGCCACAGGCAAACGCCCGTCCAGATAAGCCTGAACAGCCTTTCTGACCGTACCCTCGGCCTCTGCGTTGTTGGCTACAAGAACCTGCCCGGCCTTGAGTGCCTTGAATGCGTTCGGGCCGCAGTGTCCGGTCAGCAGGACATCCACGCCCTTCCCGCCGATGTCTGCGGCGGCCTGGATGCCGGCCCCTTTCAGGGCGTTCAGATTTTCGCTGTTATCCACCACCTCGACTTCCCATGTATTGGAATCCACGATCAGGATGTAGGACGCGCGCCCGAACCTTGGATCCACATCGGCATCCAGATCCTTTCCTCTCGCACTTACAGCAATTTTCATTTTCGGAACCTCCGCATCGGCAGGGACATCAGACGGCTGCGACCGTTTCGACGGCCTTTTCTTCATACTCTTTGATGGCTTTCTGCAGCGTTTTCAAAGCCAGTCGCGCACAATGCACCTTTTGATCCGGAAGTTTTTCCAATTCCTTGTATAGCGTGTCGAGGTCGAGCTTTGCAGCCTCATCCAATCGCTTTCCTTTCGCCAAACCGGTCAAGGCGCACCCCGATGCAACGGCCCCTGGACAGCCGAGGATCTGTATCTTGGCATCTCGAATCACACTGTCCTCGATTTTGAGGGTAAGCTTCATCGAATCGCCGCAAGGTCCCGTCAGGTCCGTCACCTGGTCGGCGTCTTCCAAAATGCCCATATTGGCCTGAGTTCTGAAATATTCAATAGCCTTGTCGGAATAACCGGATTCCGAAAGCATTTTGTAAACATCATCTGTCAGTGTCTTGTTTTCCATGACCCCAAAATCCTCTTTCTCGTTGGACTGCCAGCTAACGGCCGCCTCCGCCGCCGCACACCTGATCCTCACCGATGAGAGGCAGCCGGCCGGCGATCAGATCCTCAACTACGGGCCTGATGGCAGGTCTTTCCACGTCGTAATACACATCGATTCCCATCTGCCTGAAACCCATCAGCGGGCGCATGCCTATCCCCCCGACGATGAGTGCATTCACCCCATGCTCGGCCAGCAAATTGACAGGGACCATACATCCACCCTGCACGTGGGATTGATTGGGAACGGTGGCCACTTCTTTAATTCGTCCCTCCTCGACATCGATCAGCGTGAACACATCGCAATGACCGAAATGTCCGGATCGCTGACCATCCATTCCCCCGGAACCCATTGACGGGACGGCAATTCTTCCTCTCTCCATACCCAAAAACCTCCTCAGGCATTTCCTTTTAAAACGGCGTCTACCAGCCGATCATAGGCGTGGTTGACTTCCAATTCATCCATGGCAAGGAGCGCATCCAACTTCCCCTCATCGGCCAGCTCAACCATCTTCGGCTCGATAGGGATCTGACCGAGTAGGGGCACCTTCATCGTCTTGCTCAGTCGCTCGCCTCCACCCTTTCCGAAAAGATCAATCTTTTGTCCACAATGCGGGCAACTGAAGCCGCTCATATTTTCGACGACACCTAGGATCTTCATCCCAACCTGACGGCAGAAATTAATCGATTTTCGGACATCCGCCAAGCTGATCTCCTGGGGTGTAGTCACAACAAGCGCCTCTGCCTCCGGAATCGTCTGCGCGACCGTGAGCGGTTCGTCGCCGGTGCCTGGCGGAGAGTCTGCAATCAGAAAATCCAGCTCCCCCCAGGTAATATCCGATATGAACTGCCGTATAGCGCTGATTTTGAGCGGACCGCGCCAGATGACCGCCGCGTCCCGATCGCCCACTAACATCTCCAGAGACGCCACCCGCAGATTTTCAGAGAAGGCGCAAGGTCGGATGACACCCTCGCCCTCCATTTCAAATCCCCCCTGTAAGTCCATCAAGTGAGGGATGCTCGGCCCGTGAAGATCTACGTCCAAAAGGCCGACCCGCTGTCCCCGGGCACTCAGCCGAAGGGCCAGATAGGCGGCGACCGTACTTTTTCCTACGCCCCCCTTGCCGCTCATCACGAGGATCTTTCTGCCGATTTTTCGCAGGTTCTCCCCGATCAACCGGTCCTGCTCCAACCGTTCGAAATCAGCAGGGGTGCTGGGTTTATCATCCTTGCTTAAAGAGTTCAAATCATCTCCTCTCGCTTCCAGCTCAAATCAGGCGTCCAATCGTGAACGGCCGCGCCTACGCGGCCCATCTTGCGTGGCTGCCCCGATCGGTCATCAGAACTGAGCGCCCGCCGCCGTCGGCCAAAAAAGAGAACCTCTCCATCCCTCATTTGCAGACCTGGAATGGAGAGGCTCTTCTCTGAGCCAGAAACCTGATGGGTTTTGAGCCGAAAATGGTCTTGTTGCCCTCCTCGGCGTCAACCTGCACGCTTGCCTGTACAGGCGACCTACTACACATCATCGCCCGCTCGCAACCGCTGGTGAAAATCCACCTTGCTCAGGCCCGATACACAGAAATCTCATGCGACCTGAAGATCAATCCTAGATCTCAAGCCAAGAATCAGAATACAGCGACTGACCCAGAATGACTCTCGCAGTCTTCACATAATCCTGAAGCTCCTTCGAGAGGCTGTTCATGTCAATGTTTTCCTCGTCCATGACCTTGTGGATGACTTCAACGATATCAGGGCGCTTTCCACGGGCGATCGCGACCAGACCGTCATCGTATGCATCGGCGATGCAGGAGTACATGCCTTTCCGCTCGAGCATAACCATGTAAGTCTGATTCAGGATCGGCCGCAGGTGATCCGGCGGCCCGTTGGATACATTCGAAAGCCCACAGGTCGACTTGCACCCCGGAGCGATATCCTGAAGCATTTCCTGGAAGGCCAAAAGGCTCATCAACTGAGGCTGCTGGATGTTGACAGGCGTCACAATACCATCCACAAAAATATCTTCGTTCGGCACACCAGCCTCGTTGGCGGCATAGATCAATTCGACTGCTAGAGCGGCCCGCTCATTCTCATCCCGAGGCAACCCATCAGGCCCCCACATCAGGGCGATCATGTTAGCCTTGTATTTAACGGCCAGAGGAATCATCTTCTCGTAACGCTCGGGCCGGCACATGATGGAATTGATGATCGCCTTGCCTTTGTGGGCCGCCAATCCGGCTTCCATTGCCTCGATGTTGGACGTGTCCAGACACAGGGGAGGGCTGTCTCCAATGGCTTCCTGAACTGTCTTGACAACAAACTCCATCAGTTCGGGGCCACCTTTTCTGGCAGGACCCAGATTGATATCGATCCAGTCCATGCCTTTTTCCTTCTGCCGCATCGCTTCCTCGACGATCGGACGCGGGTCTTTTTCCTTGAAGGCTTTCCCGATCTGGCGGTTGATGACGTTCAGGTTTTCTCCAATCAATAACATTGGTCTACTCCGTCGTTTGAGATTAGAAACAAAGCCGATTCGTGCCTTACTTAACCATTTCCTTCAGGAACTTAGGAATCAGGGAAGCGTCCCGCGGTCCAATCAGAATCTCCCAGCCGGGCAGTTCCTCTTCCATATCCCCGCTGATGGAAGCCGCATAACCGGGAATGATGATCTTCTTGTGTTTCACCTTGTCCTCAATGCCGCACTTCTTGACGAACATCCCCACGGCATCCCCGGAGAATTTGCCCGCAGCCCAGGCGGTCATAACGGACAATCCTTCGGTATCCATAATAAGCAGCCAGCTGGGAATCCGGCTTCCTTCGATCTCGCCGCTGACGATAAAGTACGTCAACGAAAAATTGGTCGTGATCAGAACCGGCGAGTTCTCATCGGGCGAACCAATCTCGTAGATCCCCTGGGTAACCGTCATCGGCCGCTGCGGGTCTGTGTAGATATTCAACCTTTCGAGCATCAATGGGAATACGCTCTCACCCTTGAAATCCGAAAGGATGAATATCTACACAGACCCGCAGGAGCCGATCTCGTAAATACCCTGTGTAACTGTCATCGGCCGCTGCGGGTCGGTATAGATATTGAGACGCTCGAGCAGCAGCGGGAAGAGGCTCGCGCCCGTGAAGTCCGAAAGCACGACGATGCCCGCATATTTGGCGATCAAAAGTGCACCGAACAGGGTCTCCATATGGAGATTGCCGGCCATCTCACAGGGGAAGGCGATCGTCGGGAAACCAAGCGACCGGTTCCCGGCCTTGAGCGCAGCCCGCCGGATTGCCACCTGGTCCTGCAAAACCTGTTTGGATTCCCGTGCACCGGAATCGAGAACCAGGTCCTTCAGGCCCATGCCGGTCAGTTTGTTGGTCAGGCTGATCAGGCCGTCTACATTGTCGGCCTTGACCGCCAGTGGAAGGCTCTTTTCCTTCGCAAGGGCCCCCATGGCGTCTGCGTTCTCAGCCGTAGCGGCATAGAGAAGGGGCTTCTTGAAGCCGCAGGCATCGACGCCGGCCTTCATGACATCTTCTTTTTCCGTCATGAGGATGAGGTTGAACTCGCTTTCTTCGGCAATCTTCTTTGCTGCAGCCGCAAAGGCGCCGGCATCGCCGTTCACATCCTTCAGGGCCACCAGTTCGGGCCTGAGGTTCAAACCAACACGTTCATACTGGAGGGTATTCCAGGCCTTGAGCTTGGTATCCAGCGCGGCGGCATCGATATCGGACGGAACCAGTGCGGCAAGCGCAGTCGGATTATAAAAGGTCTTTTCGTGCCTGAACATAACGGTTTCGCCGCCGATCTTGAAGGCACGAACGCCGGCGCCGATCGCCACAGGCCGAATCGGAGGTGCGGAGGCCTCGGCCAACTGCTCTCGCGCCTCATCGGACACGTAAGGGCAGGCATCCAGCTCCGCCTTGCCTGAGGCCAGATTCATGGCAAAGGCAAGGCAGGTAGGGACCCCGCATTCTCCACAATTGGTCTTCGGCAACAACTTGAATATCTGAATTCCAGTTAATCCCATGATTTTCTCCTGATCACGATTGAGAGGGCCAGGGCCGCGGCGCGGCCCTGGCACCGGGTTGTTTAGATATAGCCGATCACAGACTAGCCGACGATGGGCTCCATCTTCAATGCCGGATGGTCCTTCTCTTTCAGGAAGGGCATGATTTCATCTTCGGTGATCCCGACTGTTTCATCCGCAATCCTATCCACCAGATCGGGCATTCCCAACTCCTCACCACGCTTCACCAGCCGATCACGAATCTCTTCCTTGAGCGACTTGGGCATCCACACGATCCTTTGCAGCCCGCCGTCCCCGACAATGAACTTCCGCTGCGTGATGTTGTACTTGGAATGTCCGACGAACCCGGGCGAAGACTGACCGCCGCCCATGACGCCAGCGAGGGTCGTAAATTTCATTCCGCACGGCGTCTCACCCGTGTAGTCACGGTGCACCGTCATAACGCCGTTGCAGCCGGGCAACACCGCTGCAATACACTCGCAGCAGCCGCAAGTCGTCATCGGATCATGGACCAGGCTGTAAAAGTTGTAATGGGTAATGGCCTGGCGGGAAGCCTTGAATACGAAATCGTTGACGCCCTTCCACTGTCCCAACTTCGGGTCGATACATTCACCCTTCTCGACAGGCTGGTTGGGTCCGGTCGGGTTGATCTCAAAGGACGCTTTGCAGTCCATCCAGTTGTATGCGCCGCAAAGGCCGGTCCGTTCGGGGCTGACCATGCAGACATGGCTGGGGGCAAAGGACTGGCAGAGGGTGCACGAGTAATAAGTCTCGACACTCTCGTCGGTCATCTTCTCGACGCGGTCGTCGCGGAGTTTATACTCCGCGCGCGCGCGCTTGGTCAATTTATCGACATCTTCCTTCTTCGTGTAAAGGGTCACAGCGACCTTATCGAGGATGCTGCCGAAATCCTGATGCAGTTTCGCGTGCAGGATCTTGCCGATATCCTTGATGGTGAAGCCCTTTTCGATCGCCTGCTGGCCGACGCGCACCCAGGAGATGTCCCTCTGTCCAATATGCATGATGCCCTGCGCATAGTTGATCAGATGGTGAATCTGCCGCTCCAGAATAGGCTCGAAGTCAGGCTGCATTTTGCGCCCGGCGACCTGGACGTAAATGCCGAGAGGCAAACGGTCGCCCTTCTTGATGTCGGTCACATCAGGCCCGATGACATCGACGTGTCCATCCTCGATCTCGTTCATCTCTGCCATCTTGACGAGCTCGGTGCACTGGGTCTTACCGCCGCCCATCTCGAGGTACAGATCGTCCTTCCGGACACGTTCACCCTCGAAGGCAGGGCCGTAAGCCAATGGGATGTCGATCTTCGAAATCGTGACCTTCAGACCTCGGACTTCGATGGACTTCTGGCTCATCTCTTCGATCGGCACATTCGCCACGACGTGCTCATACGTACACACGCCGGTGGGAAGGATTTCAGGAATGTCCGTATCGGCCAGCGTGGGGAAGCCCCAGTTGACGCATCCCGCGGCATTGGCCGCCCATTCCGCGTTGACTTCACCAAGGGCATTCACGAACGCGAAAATACGGTTCTTCTGGTAGGCGAGCATCTTCTTGTAGTCGCCAGCCTGGATACCACCAAAGGAGAGACCGGCGCGGTTCGCGAAACCGAGCGCGAAGACGGCCGCCGATATGTCCGGACCAAACGGAACGAGACGGGTGTTCCACCCGATCTGGACGCCTTCCTGGATCAACTGTTCGGCGAAGGTGGTCCCATTCTGGTTGGCCGCCATAAACACATAGATGCTCTTGAGCTGATATTCTTCAGCAAGCTTCTTGGCCATCGCCGAATCGGGCGCGGCGCCCACGATGGCTGCAAAGCCGGGTGCTGTTCCATCCACAAATTCGACGCCGCGCTTCCGCATGATCGCGTCGTCCGCAGCCCCAAGCCAGATCTTCCCGTTTTCGACATCCGGGTCTTCGACCTCGGGCTGATAGAACCCAGGATCTTCGACATAACGGATCGCCTCAAAGATCTCCTCGGCGAACAGGGCGGCCATGCCGGCATCCAGCAGGGGCCCGAGGTAGGGCAGATGGCAGTCCTTCTTCACGTGGGGGGGCAGAAGCTTGCGCGCAAACTCCAGCGGCTTCTTGGCTGAATCCAGGTCGGTCACTTTGATGCCGGTCAAGGAGTAGATGATCGGCAGGAAATAGGCCGTGTTGGGAAACTCAAGCTTCTGGCTGCCGCCGTAGGTCTCCAGGGCTCTTTTGTACTTCCCTTCAGCCTTGGAAACAATGTTGTAGGCACCTTGGATTGCTGCGAATGCTACTAACTTAGACATAACAACTTCCTCCCTTCTTAAGAGGCATTATTTCAGTTCGCGTTCGATTAAGCGGCTTCCAAATCACGGCGTGCCGCCATATCAAAGAGGACACGCTCCCTGGCCTTGTCAATGCCAAGGGCCTTACGTTTCTTGTCGATGTGTGCGATCATCTTCTGGGCATGTTCATAAGGATCCACGACCATATCCCACATACCGCCGTACATGTCCTCGAGTTCCTTGTAAAGGTGATTTTCGAACACAGGCGCACCGCTGACGGGCAGGGTCACACCGAAGACTGTGTACACGCCTGATACGACGAAGTAATGGCCGATGCTGATGGCCTTTTCACTCATCCACTCCGGTGCAGAGCCCGCTGCCGGCAAGTCACTGATGTCGTTGCCCAGCCCACCGGCCTTCACCACTTCGGCTGCGGCCATCAGGATGCGGCTGTTGTCGACACAGGAGCCCATGTGCAGGACGGGCGGAATGCCGACGGTCTCGCAGACTTCGGCAAGACCCGGCCCGCAAAACACCTTGGCGGACTCAGGGGTCAGGAGGCCGGCCTTCGCGCAGGCGATGGCATTGCAGCCGGTCGTCAAAACGATGACGTCGTGTTTGATCAGCTCTTTGACAACGGTCAGGTGACCTTCATTGTGCACGGTGCGCGCGTTGTTGCATCCCACGACACCACCGATTCCACGGATCCGACCGTTGATGATGTTGTCGTTCAAGGGGGTGTAAGACGCGCGGAACGTCCCTCCCAGGTGATAATTGATGGCCTCATAGCTAAACCCGGCAACCAGATCAGACTTTATGTCGGGAATGATGACCGGCTTCGAACGGTTGGGAAAATTCTCGATGCCCGTTCTGACAATCTTCTTCGCATCTTCGAATGCGGTGTGTTCATCGAACTCGATATGAACGGTGTCACCGGAAGCGATCTTAGCACGGGGGTTTGTGGTAATAACCTTCGTATGGAAGCACTGCGCCACGTTGGCAATGTTTTCCATGATGCACTGCACGTCCACGACCATGGCATCGACGGCGCCGGTCACGATGGCTAGTTCCTGCTGTAGAAAATCACCGCAAAGTGGAACACCATGGCGCATTAAGAGTTCGTTAGCCGTGCAGCAAATGCCACTCAATTGAATCCCGTGCGCGCCTTTCGACTTAGCAAGTTCGACCATTTCCGGGAGTTCAGCGGCCTGGACAATCATTTCGCTCAACAGCGGTTCGTGGCCATGGATGACGATATTGACATGATCCTCTTTCAGGACGCCGAGATTTGCAGTACTTTTAATGGGGTAGGGGCATCCGAACAAGACATCCTGGAGGTCCGTGGCGATCATCGATCCGCCCCAGCCATCACCGATGGCGGCGCGGCTGCACTGCTCGACGATGTTCTCATAATGCTGGTCGACACCAATGTGGGTCCGGTGCATGATCTCGACGATCTCGCGGTCGATGCCGCGGGGCACCACACCTAGTTTTTTCCACAGTTCATAGCGGGGTGCCGGGGCGCGTTTGGCTGTGCAGACTTCCCCCTGCTGCTGGCCCCACTGGGCGAGAGCGGCCTCGCCGACTTCCACGGCGATCTCATCGATGTCCCGGTCAAGGACCTCGCCATTTTCGCCCTCTACGGTGATGTCAACGCCGAAGTCAGGCGCGATCTCGAGAAGTTTCTTGGTGTCGCGGATGTGATAGTCGTGGGTTTCTTTCCTCGCGGCTGCAAGGAAGGTCTCGGCAACACCGCGCCCGTGGTCCGAGTGGGCTGCGGCGCCTGCGGCGACCATCCGGGCGAAATTTCGTGCGGCGATCGTTTCCGCGGTGGCGCCGCAGAGGCCTTTGCGCGTGTCCTTTCCTTCCACTCCGCCCTTGGGGAGCGGCAGGCGGCATGGTCCCTGAGCGCAATTCTTGCAGCAGGTCCCTTGAACGCCGATGTTACAGGGCTTCATGCTCTGGGCGCGGTCGAAAATAGTCTCGACTTCAAGATCCCAGGCCCTCTCGATCATTTGTGCACTTGCCGGGTCAACCGTCAGGTCTTGGGCCCTCACAGGGGCTTTTTCTTTTTTGACTGCCTTCTTGACTTCTTCAGTCGTCATTTCGGGGTTCCTCCCTTTATTTCCGGAATCATCCGTAGCATTTTAAGGTTGGTTGGCAATTAGATACGCTTATGAATCCTGTCAATATTGGCTATCATGCGGTCAACCAGGCCGGGCTGTTCCTTGGCAGGCGTCTTGCTGGTTACGGTGCTGACCTTCCGTTCCCCAGCGGCCTTTTCGCGTTCCAAGGCCCGCTTGTACCTCAGGGCCTGCAGTTCCTCTTTTTCCTTAGCTTTCTGCTCTGTAGCGGCCTTGGCTTCTGCCTCGGCCTTTTTCTTTGCCTCGGCTTCAGCCTTCGCTTTGGCTTCCGCTTCCGCTTTCGCTTTGGCTTCTGCGTCCGCTTTCGCTTTCGCCTCCGCGTCCGCTTTGGCTTTCGTTTCTGCATCGGCTTTGGCCTTGGCCTCCGCCTCCGCCTTGGCCTTCGCCTCGGCTTCGGCCTTCGCCTTATCTTCGGCAGGCGGCGCAGCAGGCGCGGCCTTCGGTGCCGCAGCCGCAGGCGCTTCCTTCACTTCTTTCTTCTCCACCGCAGGTTTCGCTTCCTTCTTTTCCGGCGCCGCCGCCTTGGCGGGCTTCTCTTTGGCAGGGGCTGCGCCTTCACCGAGTTCCAGATTCGGCTCGGGGGACAATGCCACCAGGTCCGCTTCCTGCAGTTCAAGCTTCTTCGCGATGGGCTGGACGTCCATCGCCATACCGCCGTTCAATGTCAAATCGATGAAAGAGCGGACAAGACGGACGGACTCCGGGTGACGGAGAATAACGATATCGGACCCTGCAAGCAGGTAGCAGACAGCAGCGACCGATTCCATCAGGATCGCACGGTTTTCAGGATCTCCCAAGGTGGGGGCGTCCTGGATGGGCTGCCCGGCTTCTTTGCATTTCCAGACTTCGTTGCCGACGTTATTGATCAGGGGCAGCTGGAGCTTATCGTCTTCCTGCGTCAGAGCGGCCATGCGGATACGCTCCATGACGGAGTAGCTGTACTCCAGCCCGTACCCGAGACCACCGGTGGTCGGATCGATCAAAATCTTCTCGCTGGGAACGCCCAGGTTGCCAAGAAGAATATTGAGCTGCTTGGCTAAGTTCACGTCAATGGGGGAAGAAGCTACAATGCAGTGGCCATATCCGAGAGCACTTGCCCCTACTCCCTTGTAGTTGCCTTCCTCTATGGGCGAGAGCGCGACATTCTTGCCGTCGCACAGCTCGGAGATCTTTTTGAGAACCGCTTCATCCTTCTGATTATTGGCGGTTCCCCAGACTACCAGAGGCACGTCAACGGCGTCGGCCACATTTTTGGCCACCTGTGCGGCCTCTTCCGGACTGCGGTCCATCCCGTTCGGGTCCGTGCTCTTGAGCTGGAGAACGATCAGGTCGGCTCCGTACTCCGTAACGCACTTTTTTGCCCATGCTTCTGCGGAGGTGATGACATCCTTAAAAGGTTCCACCGCTGCAGCCGGCCACTCCTTGCTGGGATCATAGTCCCAGATCTCCATGGCAATCTTCGGCGGGTTGGGCGCACTGCCTTCGAAGGTGTAAAATGGATAGCTATCCTGTCCACCAAACTTGAGTGCGCCGGAACCAGTTCCAACGGTCGTTACCCCTATCTTTCCTGAGTAGGGTTGTTTTGGAATTTCAAAGGCCAATTTTCTCTACCTCCTTCTTGGATTTAATCACAAGACCTGTGACTGCCCGTTAACGTGGTTTCCATTCTGAGAGAAAGCGATTCTCACTCAGCGGTACATCTCTTAACCGATCTCACATTCCGACAGGGTCGGCGCGATGTTCGAGGGGGCGCTCCGACAAAATCCGTAGAACCAAGACGGCAGGGTCTTTTGCCATGCTTCTCCATGAATTCCGAGGGGGCATGATCGATACCACTGGGTGAAAATGGCTCTTTCTCGATCAGACCGGCTTTTGTTTCACGATATGATCGCTGGGAAGGCCTCTACGCTTATGGAGGAGGATGAGGCAGGCCGAAAGATCTGCATTTTGTTGCACTACGTCTCATTCAGCTTCCTTTCCCAGGATCATTGTGAAAAATAGAACAAAACAGGTCAAAAAAATATGTCTCCGCCAGCATGAGAGAGAGACCTTCGGGGCTGTAAAGTATGATGAAGACAGCCAGCTTGTCAAGTCATTTTTGCTGTAATTCAAAGGGCTTCGTCCCAGGTCCTTGATCCAATATATAGTGCTTTTTTTATCTTGAATACAATATATTGTTTCAAAGCCACGGACCTGCTTACACACTTCTTTCCTTGCGGTTTTCGCCTCCGCAACAGGCAGCCTTTTGCGACAAACATTGGAAAAGCAAAATCTGGATTGTCCTGCATTCGTTCATGAACGAACGGGGGATGCCCTCGCAGGTGCTTCTTTTCAGAGCGGAAATGATTTCCGGGTAGAACTCGGTTTCCAATCCGGGAATGAGGATTTTTAGCCAATATCAAGGAAATCAAGCGTTTGCGCGGCGGCGACCTGCAGGTCGCCGCACAAACAACCGTGCAGATTGACGCCGAGATTGGCTAAAAAGACCTTTCTCGGATGAAAGCTAGAGTATTTTTTCAAAGATCGCGTAGGAGGCCTGCAAGGCCTTGCTATCCGGGCCTAAATCGAATGTAGGCCGTCCTTGAAGGTCGAAGGCTTGAACCAGCGGATCCTCCGGAACAATACCCAAAAGCTCGAGATTGTAGCTCTTCACGGCCTCTTCAACAGCCTGTTCCTGACCTTCCGGCGCCTGGTTGACCACCAGGCATTTTCGCCCGATCCTCAAGTGCAATTCGTCAGCGAGCTCAATGATTCTGGCTGCTGCCTGGATCCCCCTTCGCGTACTGTCCGAAACAGCCAGAAGCACATCGATATTATTCGTTGTCAGGCGGCTCAGGTGCTCCATCCCGGCCTCATTGTCAATCACCACATAAGGATAATTGTCCACCAGCTTTTCGAGATACTGGGTCAGAAGCGTGTTGGCCGCGCAATAGCAGCCCGCTCCCTCCGGGCGGCCCATGACAACCAGGTCGAAGCCCTTGGCTTCGACAACCGCTTCCTGAAGCTTCATCTCCATGAAAACATCTTTCGTCATACCCGAAGCCACGCCTTTTTTCATCTCTTCCCGTGCTTCCCCGAGGGTACCCTCGACTTTCAATCCCAACACCTCGTTCAGATTGGCATTGGCATCGGCATCAACGGCAAGAACCGGTGTGCGGCCGGTCTCAACCAGAAATTTGATCAGCCAGCCAGCCATCGTCGTCTTACCTGTTCCACCCTTTCCAGCCATTGCAATTGAATAACTCATGCGTCTTCCCCTCTCCAAAAAAATATTTGATTTTATAGCAGAATTTTGTTAAAAAGTAAAGATGTCAAGAACTTCTGGAACACCATTGAAATCACCTCGGAAACCGTTGACTGCCCTATGTGGAACCACGTCTACCAAGCCCTCCAACAAGAAATCGATCCAGATGAATTTCATACCTGGCTTGGTCAAGTAACCTTGAGGAGCCTCAAGAAAGATCGTCTGGTCCTCTCAGCGCCGAATAAATTTGTGGCAAGCTGGATAGCCGACCATTATATTCGACAAATCCAGGATACATTCAAGAGGATTTTCGATCTCACCCCCAAGATCGAGATCGAACAACGATCCTGCCCTGCTTTGGAAAAGCCCTCTTCCGCCGCTCTATTCGAACCCCCTCAAGGCCGCAGGGTCGCGGCTGCCGACCTCATGTACACCTTCGAAACATTCATCGAAGCCGAAGAAAACCGTTTTGCACGCGCCCTTTGCTTGCAGATCTGTGAAGACCCGGGAAAAGACTACAACCCGCTTTATCTTTTTTCCGCTGTGAGCGCAGGAAAATCCCATCTGCTTCGTGCCATCGCCCACAGACTGCTTATGAAGGCGCCTAAAATCAGGTGTCCCTACCTGACCGCAGACGCTTTCACCGATTCCATGGTGCATGCTTCCAGAAATCATCGTCTCCCAGAGTGGAGGGCCCAACACGAAGCATTTGATGGACTTTTGATCGACGACCTTCACCGTTTCGAAGGAAGGGAAGCCTCTCAAAAAGAATTCTTGCGACTCTTCGACACCTACCAGCAAACGAACCGTCAAATCGTTCTGGCCGCGAACCAGCCACCGAACCATTTGACGAGGATCATTCCGGAGCTCCGGTCCCGGCTCCAGTGGGGTTTATTTGCCGAGATTCTTCCCCCGAGCCAAACCTTGAAAATAAAGATTTTAAAAGCGAACCCACACCTGGGCCTTTTCGAAATTCCCGAGGATGTGCTTTTTTTTCTCGCCGGAGACACGCAAGATCTAAAGACATTAGTCGAGCGCTCCATTGCCCTTGCAACCCATCTTTCTCTTCAAAAGGGCCCCGTAGACTTGGCTACGATACGCAGCGTCATTAAACGGCCGCACGAAAAATCGATTTCCCTCGGCCATATCCAGGAAATCACTTCCGCTCACTTCCGGATACCGGTCTCGGAACTCGTTTCGCCCAGCAAGACCAGACGCACGGTCTATCCAAGACAAATAGCGATGTTTCTTGCGAGAAAATGGACCAAGCTCTCCTTCAAAGACATTGGCAAAGCCTTTGGAAATAAAGATCATTCGACCGTTGTTCATGCTGTACAACGAATTGAAAACCTGAAAGTGTCCGAAACCTCCGTTCTCGATGATATCCGAAAAATCGAAACATCGCTGGTCTAAAAACCCAGCAAGCCGGGTTCAATGGAACAAATGCATAGTGAACTACATCCAGGGAAGAAAGGGCATTTTTGCCAATCTCGATGTCAATCCTCACACCTCTTGATAGGCATTCCACACCTTTCCTCAGCTCAAACGCTTTATTTCAAAGTATGCGGAAAAATACGCATTTCAGGACTGAAACCTTTGCCGTGCTGGCCCCTTTTCTCCCGATGGAAATCAAGGAAGTGAAAAATTTGGAGACATTCTTTCAGTATGAATGGCAAAACCCTTCATAACTGCTCCCCCTTTTTGAAACCGACAGCGTTTTTGTCGAGAATGTTCTGAGACACAAAAAACATGGTCAGCATATATCTTGTGGAATATCGAAGCTTTATATCATTTTTCAACAATTTAACTTTTTGTATTTATCTTTATAGATTGTAAATATATAAATTCATAATAACCAGAATACCGACAGAAAGAGCGACCGGAGGGAAAGGCATGGATATCAGCATTGACAGGGATGAACTTTATAGAGCAATTGCCAGGGCGCAGAGTATTATAGAGCGAAAAAGCAACATGCCGATTCTGTCAAATATTCTTCTAAGCGCTAGAAATGGAACTTTATCAATTTCTGCCACCGATCTTGAATTAGGATTTCAAAATGAAATTCCAGTTCAGATAAACAGTGAAGGAAATATCACTATTTCTGGAAGAAAATTGTTTGAGATATTGAAGGAAGGAAAAAATAACAATATTAAAATACAGGAAAAAGAGAATAACTGGGTCTTTATCACCGACGGTTTCACGCGTTTTAACCTCGCCACATATCCTGCTGATGAATATCCTGTATTTTTCGAACCAGATGAGATTGAATTAGTGGACATATCAGGTGCTTTGCTTTCTGAAATGATCGAAAAGACGGTATATGCCGTTAGTACGGATGAGGCAGGGTATAAGCTTTCGGGGATTTTTATCCAACGGGTGTCGAGACAGGACAGAGTTTTCTTGCGAATGGTGGCAACCGATGGACATCGGCTTTCCCTGATTGACAAGCCTTTTTCTGCGGCAGAGAATCTCGGTTTGGGTAATGGGTTGATGGTTCCGAAAAAAGGGATGCTCGAACTGGGGAAAATGGGGCAGGATGGCGGATCGATCCTATTGGGGTTCAAGGATAAAAATTGTGTAGCGAGGAAGGAAAAAGCGTTACTCGTGATTCGCTTGCTGGAATCCAAATTTCCAGATTATGATGCGGTTATTCCGAAAGACGCTGCTTCGTCGGTCGAGGTGGCGAGGGGTGATCTCCTTGATGCGATGAAGCGGATGGAGATTTTGAGCAACGAAAGATATAGGGCTGTAAAGATCGCTTTTGAAAACAACCGAATGGAACTCGTCTCTACGAATCCTGACCTGGGGGACGCGCAGGAGGCTTTGGATGTGGTTTTTCAGGGCGAGCGCGTCGAGGCGGGATTTAATCCTCGTTATTTCATAGATATTTTGCAGAGTATGGAGAGTGAGAGAGTTTCGTTGGGATTTTCGGACGAATCGAAGCCTTGTACGCTGAAAGGCGAAGCTGATAAAGGATTTCTTGGTTTAATTATGCCAATGAGGCTGTAAGAATGAACAAGCAGATGAATTCGTATGGCGCCTCCGATATTAAAGTGTTGGAGGGATTGAAGGCGGTCAGAAAGCGGCCGTCGATGTACATCGGTAATACTGGGCCGGAGGGGCTGCACCACCTCGTCTATGAAGTCGTCGACAACAGTATTGACGAAGCGCTCGCCGGCTATTGCGATCAGATCGATGTACTCCTTTTTTCAGACGGGAGTGTAGAGGTGGTCGACAATGGACGAGGGATACCGGTCGAGATGCATGAAACCGAGCATTTGCCTGCACTCGAAGTGGTCATGACAAAACTCCATGCGGGGGGAAAATTCGACAACAAGACCTATACTGTTTCCGGTGGTTTGCATGGTGTAGGAGTTTCCGTTGTCAATGCGTTGTCTGAGTTTCTCGAAGTAGAGGTCTACCGGAATGGCCATGTCTACCACCAACGTTATGAAAGAGGAGAGACGAAGACTCCTCTGAAGGAACTTGGAGATACGGAGCGTACAGGAACAAAGATATGGTTTCGCCCCGACTCGACTATTTTTGATAATATTGATTTTGATTTTGAAACATTATCGAAGAGAATGCGAGAGCTTTCATTTTTGACAAGCGGTGTTCGCATTAGAATAGCGGATGAAAGGATTGGTAAAAAGAAAGAATTTCATTACCAAGGAGGGATAAAGAGCTTTGTCGAGTATATGAACAAGAATCGCGAAGTTTTGCATCCAAAGCCTGTTTATATTACCGGTACGAAAAGTTCAATTATCGTTGAAGTGGCATTCCAATATAATAATTCGTATAAGGAAAATATATTCACATTTGCAAACAACATTAATACACGTGAAGGCGGAAGTCATCTGAGTGGGTTTAAAGCGGCACTTACGCGTAGCATTAACTTGTATCTGCAGAATTCGCCTCTATCAAAGAATTTCAAAGAAAAGCTGTCTGGAGATGATGTCAGGGAAGGTTTGACGGCCGTTATCAGCGTTAAACTCCCAAACCCGCAATTCGAGGGGCAAACCAAGACGAAGCTGGGAAACAGCGATGTAAAGGGATACGTTGAGACACTGGTGAATGAGGGTCTTGCGGTATTTTTCGAAGAGAATCCGTCTGTGATCAAAGCGATTCTAGGGAAGGTCATAGACGCCGCCAGGGCGAGGGAGGCAGCACGAAAGGCGAGGGATCTCGCGCGTCGGAAAGGCATCTTGGCGGATCATTCACTGCCCGGTAAATTGGCGGACTGTCAGGAGAGGGACCCGGCAAAGAGCGAGATATTCATTGTGGAGGGTGATTCCGCCGGAGGTTCTGCAAAACAGGGGCGGGATAGACGGTTTCAGGCAATTTTGCCACTGAAGGGAAAAATCCTGAATGTGGAGAAGGCGCGATTCGACCGCATGATTTCGAGCGAAGAGATCCGAACCATGATCGCTGCGCTCGGAACGGGGATTGGTGAAAAGGATTTCAAGGTGGAATCCCTTCGTTATCACAAGGTGATCATAATGACAGACGCCGATGTGGACGGCGCACATATCCGGACGCTGCTGCTCACCTTTTTTTTCCGGCAGATGCCTGACGTACTGGAGCAAGGATACCTCTATGTAGCGCAGCCGCCACTCTACAGAGTTCTCGATGGAAAGGTCGAAACGTTTCTGAAAACGGAAGTCGATCTTCACCGTCTGTTGTCAAGAAGAATTGCTGAACGAGAAGCCTTGATCGCTGAGGACGGAGAAAAGATCAAAGGTGAGCGGCTGCGGGTACTGTTGGAAGGTCTCGCAAAATTCTACGACGGCGTTCGGAGTTTGACGCGCAAGGGGTACAGTGTGAGGTTTGTCGAGTTCCTGGCTGAACATGATGGAGAGGATAAGCGCCAGTTCAAGGAACCCGACGCGATGCTCGCCCTTGTTGAAAAACTAGGGGAGAGGGGATTTCAGGTCGATGCTTTGAGGCAGGATGAGGAAACGGGCTATTACCATTTTACGGTCAGGGAAGCAGGAAACGGCGGGCAGCCTTTCACTGTTGATTGGGAGTTCCTGTCGTCGCCCGACCTCCGAAAAGTGTTGAGTGAAGCGAGGCAATTTAGATTTGTGAGCGGAAAAAGATTCAAATTGGAGGGAAGCGATGAGCAGAAAGTCATAGATAGCCCGAAAGATCTGCTGGATGAATTGACGGACCGTGGAAAAAAGGGTTTGAGCATACAGCGGTACAAAGGGCTTGGTGAAATGAACCCTGAACAGCTGTGGATAACAACGATGAATCCTGAAAAAAGAACTTTATTACAGGTAAAAATTGAAGATTTTGTTGAAAGTGATGATATTTTTACCATATTGATGGGAGACAAAGTAGAGCCCAGGCGGGATTTTATTCTGAGGTATGCAGGAGAAGTTTCGGAGTTGGATATCTAGTTTCCATCCGGAAATGGTCTTTTTGGCCAATCTCGGCGTCAATCTGCACGTTTGCTTGTGCGGCGACCTGCAGGTCGCCTCCGGGCAAACGCTTGATTTCCTTGATATTGGCCAAAAATCCTCATTTCCGGATTGGAAACTTAGTCCTACCGCGAAATCATTTCCGGATGGAAACTATCTAGATCATCTGGAAGAGCAGTTTTCAAGCCGTCTCAGGGGTTATCCGCACGTTTCTTTAGAGCGTCCAGCATTCTTTTCTCTTGAAGATAGGTTTTCTTTTCAAAATTTAGCTATAAGGTAAGATATGGATCTTGATGTTAATATCGGTGCTGTAAATATCGAAGAAGAAATGAAGCGCTCATATCTTGAATATTCAATGAGCGTTATTGTTGGGAGAGCCTTACCGGATATCCGTGATGGTTTGAAGCCTGTTCATCGCCGTGTTCTTTACAGCATGCACGAATTGAAAAATTATTTCAATAGAGCATTTAAAAAATCCGCTCGTGTAGTAGGAGATGTAATCGGTAAATATCATCCTCACGGTGATGCTGCTGTTTATGATACGATCGTTCGCATGGCGCAGACATTTTCAATGCGGTACGTATTGGTCGATGGACAGGGTAATTTTGGTTCGGTAGATGGTGATCCGGCTGCTGCGATGCGTTATACCGAAGTGAGAATGACCCAGCTCGCCCAAGAATTTCTTTCCGATATTGATAAGGAAACGGTTGATTTTACGGAAAACTATGATGGCTCGTTGCTGGAGCCTGTTGTTTTGCCGACCACGGTACCCAACCTCCTAGTGAACGGGTCTTCAGGCATTGCCGTGGGGATGGCGACCAATATCCCTCCTCACAACCTTTCCGAGGTATGCGAAGCCCTGGTAAAATTGATCGATCATCCGGACATGGAAGTGAGGGATCTCATGCGATGGCTCCCCGGACCTGACTTTCCGACGGGGGCGTTCATTCTTGGGCGTGCCGGCATCCTGGAGGCTTATGGGACAGGACGCGGGATCATTCGAATCCGCGCGCGGGCCTTTATCGAACAGGCAGGAAACGGCCGAGAGAAGATCATCATCTCGGAGATTCCGTATCAGGTCAATAAGGGAAAGTTGCTCGAGAAGATGGCTGAACTTGTGAAAGAGCGAAAAGTTGAAGGCATCTCTGAGATCCGTGACGAATCGGACCGGGAAGGCATGCGGGTAGTCATAGAGGTGAAAAAGGACGGTAATCCTATGGTCGTGCTCAACCGGCTCTATAAGTTTACCCAAATGGAGGTATCGCTCGGGATCATTATGTTAGCCATTGTCAACGGCCAGCCCGAAGTGCTCACTTTAAAGAAAGTGCTGGAATATTTTATCGCGTTTCGCAGAGAGATCATCATTCGACGCACGATTTTCGATCTTCGCAAAGCGGAGGAGCGCGCGCACATCCTGGAAGGTCTCAGAAAAGCACTGGATTTCTTGGATCAGGTGATCGAAATGATTCGATCTGCGTCGGATCCAAAGGAAGCGAAGGAACGTTTGATGGGGGAATTGGAACTTTCGGAAAGACAGGCGCAGGCTATTCTGGATATGCGGCTGCAACGGTTGACGGGGCTCGAGCGTGAAAAAATCAACCATGAATACGAAGAGCTTATCAAGAACATCGAACGATTCAGGGCGATATTGGGCAATGAGCAACTGGTGCGCGAGATCATCAAGGAAGAGCTGGAAGGGATTCGGGCCAGGCATGGTGACAGACGCAGGACGGAGATCCTCGAAGATGTCGAGGATCTGGATATTGAAGATCTGATCGCTGATGAAGAGATGGTGGTCACGATCAGCCACACGGGGTACGTAAAGAGAAGCCCCGCCAGCTTGTACCGGGCTCAGAAACGTGGTGGAAAAGGCATGACAGGGGTCAAGACGAAGGCCGAAGATTTTGTCGAACTCCTTTTTGTCGCTTCCTCGCACGACTATCTTCTGTTTTTTACAAATAAGGCGCGTGTGTACTGGCGGAAGGTACACGAGATTCCCGAGGCAGGCCGGGCTTCTCAGGGAAAGGCGATTGTCAATCTGCTGGATCTGCAAAAAGATGAAAAAGTGGCTACGATCCTGCCCGTCCGGGATTTTGAACAGGGAAAATATGTGGTAATGGCGACGCGCCAGGGGTTTGTGAAGAAGACCGATTTGACGGCCTACAGCCGGCCGCGGACAGGCGGTATTGTTGGATTGAAGATCAGGGAGGAGGATGAGCTGATCGGTGTGCGTTTGACGACTGGAAATCAGGATATCTTTTTGACCACCCAGTTCGGGAAATCGATCCGCTTCTCGGAGGAGGAGCTGCGGCCGATGGGGCGGATTGCCGCCGGGGTCACGGGCATCCGCATGGATCCCGAAGATCGAGTGGTCGGGATGGATGCTCTGGACGAAGGCGCAACGATCTTGACCGTGACAGAAAATGGGTACGGGAAGAGAACGAGAACAGAGGAATACCGTCGTCAGAACCGAGGTGGCAAAGGTATTTTGACCATTAAGACCACAGAAAGAAACGGGTTAGTGGTCTTTGCCTATCAGGTGAGCGATCAGGACCAGTTGATGCTTATGACAGTACAAGGAAAAATCATTCGGCTCCGCGTCGCTGACATTTCGACTATCGGTAGGAATACCCAAGGTGTCAAGCTTATTGATTTGGCTGAGGATGAGAAGGTTGCAGGGGTTGCCAAGGTAATGGAGGATTAACAGTTTCCATCCGGAAGTGAGGATTTTTCTTCACACCCTTCGGGTGCGCAGTCCCATCGCTGTCGGGCGGGTAGCCGTTTTGGCGTATGGCCTGGAAAGTAAAAGGTCCTGGTGCGAGGATCTCGAGGGCAAAGGTGAGGAACGAGGCCGAGATTGGCCCAAAAGACCATTTCCGGATGGAAGCTAGATGGATTGTCTAACGGCTTTTTTAGCTGCTTGAAATGAAGAATGGGAGGGGCTTGCCGGGATGTCTAATATCTCCAAAGTTGCTGTGATTGGTGCTGGAAGCTGGGGAACGGCGCTCGCGAACTTGTTGGCGGAAAAGGGATTGGATGTAAAGTTGTGGGTGAGGGAAGAGGAGGTCTGTCAGCACATCCGTGTCGATCGTGTCAATCGCGTTTTTTTACCCGATATCACGTTGTCGGAACGGCTCGAGCCGGTTCGTTCCCTGGCGGAATCGGTGAGAGATATGAAGATTGTGCTTCTTGTGGTTCCTTCCCACGTTTTTCGGGAAGTCCTCTACCGGCTGAAGGAGCATCTCGCCTCTGATGCGATATTGATCGCCGCCACGAAGGGAATCGAGAACGAGACCCAGATGCTGATGTCCGAGGTCGCCGAAGAGGTGTTGGGAGCAGAATGGCGGGATCGATTCGCTTGTCTCGCAGGTCCAAGTTTTGCGAAAGAGGTGGCACGCCACTTGCCGACAGCGGTTACGATCGGCGCCCGTCAATTGGATTGCGCACAAAAACTGCAGTCTCTCTTCAATACAGAATGGTTGCGCGTTTATGGCACGGCCGACCTCATCGGCGTGCAACTGGGAGGGGCCCTCAAGAACGTCATTGCAATAGCGGCCGGTGCGGCCGACGGATTGCATTTCGGTCATAATGCCAGAGCGGCGTTGATCACCCGGGGCTTGGCTGAGATGACAAGGCTGGGAGTCAGACTGGGCGCGAATCCCCATACCTTTGCAGGCCTTGCCGGGATTGGTGATCTGGTGTTGACGTGCACCGGGGATTTAAGCAGAAACCGGACAGTTGGGCTGGAAATAGGGCACGGGCGGAAGATCGCAGAGATCACTGCTGGGATGCAGATGGTGGCGGAGGGAGTCAAGACCGCGCGTTCGGCGCATACTCTTGCGGAAAAAATGAACGTGGAAATGCCGATTACGGCTCAGGTCTACGAGATCCTTTACGAGGACAAGGATCCGCACTCGGCTGTACGTGAGCTGATGAGTCGGCAGCTCAAGGTGGAGCTCGAGCATTGAAGGTGCAGGAAAACCAGATCGGATCTGAAAGTCTGCTGGATGCCGGAGCGGTGCTTGAAAAGCTTCGCCGCTCGAACCTGTACAAACAATTTCATTGGCTTGAGAGCGTGCCGTCGACACAGGCGGTGGCCAAGCAAATGGGAGAGGAGAATGCCCCCCATGGAACCTTGGTCTGGGCGGAATATCAGACTGAGGGGCGCGGCCGGAGGGGCCGGGTTTGGGAGGCGGCGAAGTGCGAGAACCTCATTTTTTCGCTTCTTCTCAGAAGCTCTTTTCGCGCAGAGGATCTGTTTTGGGTTACTGCCTGTTTGGGATTGGCGGTGTGCTATGCCCTCGAGACAGTGTCGGGTTTGGCGGGCATGATCAAATGGCCCAACGATATCTTCCTCGAGGGCAAGAAGGTCGGCGGGATTCTCACCGAGGCGCGCTTTGACGGAAGTTTGACACGGTACATCGTTTCGGGGCTCGGCCTCAATGTGAACTGGAATCCGCAGAAGGACAAAGAAATGCCCTACCCGGTGACCAGTGTCAGCCGCGAAGTGCGCGAATGTATAAAGCGTGAAGATCTGCTTGGAGAGATTCTGCAGGGATTCGAACGTCAATTTTCGTTTCTGGAATGTGGAAAGCGGCGCCCTATAGAAGAGGCCTGGCTTAGCCGCTTCATCCTTTTGGGTAAGCGGGTGCTTGTAATTGGGGATGGCGTTGAGTTCGAATGCACTGTTACAGGCTTGAGAAAAGATGGGGCTCTGTTGATTCAGCGTTCAAATGGAACAGAAGAGCCTGTTTTTGCTGGAGATGTATCCTTACGAATGTAAATGGATCCTTGCCCGAAAAGACGCTTATTTGTCCCTGTTGCTGTAAATCTTGAGTGCTATGGGATCAGGGACGCGTTAAGCTCGTCCGCAAAAAAGGCAGATTTCGAAGATATCGCCAGTCTCTAAACATTTTTATTGGATATCGGGGGGAAGAACATGTCTACCATTCAATTGAAAGGGGAAGATGTAAGGCAAGCAGTGAAATGGATTTCGGAAGTTCTCAAGACCGAACCTGGGAGATCTTTGGCCAAGTTGATCCAGGAGGCGTCCATGAGATTTAATTTATCTCCTAAAGATGAAGAGTCTTTAAGAAAGTTTTACGAAGAAGAATTCATTTAAGGGTGATCAATTCCGCTCGGTAGAAAACGGATCGGAAGAAAAGGGCGAAGCGGCCCGTGATGTGCGAAACTTATTGATGAAACGGAAGAAAAGGGCGGACAACAGTGCTGTAAAGATGAATATACCCACTATTCCGGCAACTATTGGCAGCCAGTATCCCGATCGATTTATTTGTACGATGCCATACCAAATGGAGATAACAGATAGGGTAAGTAGGTACAGCAAAGCAAAAGACAATGCACCTGTGAGGAGCGCCAAGGAATATTTAATAACGGCTGAACGGTTCACGATTTAATAAGCTCTTCGAGTCTTTCGCTGATAAAGCCAATCTGCTTTCGAATGGCGTTATCGGTTTTCATTTTTTTCTCTATCAGCTCCGAAGCGTAAAGGACTGTGGAGTGGCTGCGGTTGATCCGTTTTGAAATACATTCAAGGGTTTCATCAGTAAATTTCCTACAGAGATACGCATAAACATTTCGTGGAAATGCAAAAACCTTTTTCCGCGATTTAGACTGCAACATTTCAGAGTCTATTTTATAATACTGACATACCATCTGTTCTATATCTTGAGAAGTCAAGGATCGGTTTATTGTAACCAGTGATGAAAGAATATCGCGAACAAGTTGCCGGTCAATCTTGACATTGAGCAATTCTGATCTTGCCCTAATACACTTAAGGGCGCTTTCCATCTGCCGTATGTCCCTTTTCAACGCATCTGCCAACATATTTATGATTTCTCTGTCAAGGTTGAGGCGATGTTGGTCGGCTTTTCTGGTGAGAATTCTTGTGCGCGTTTCGAAATCGGGGCGTCCGATGGTCGTGACAAGCCCTGAGGTCAGGCGCGAGGACAGCTCTTTCGACATGCTGGGGATATCTTTAGGGGGCATGGCGCTGGTGAAGATGATTTTCTTTTTGTCGTTTGCAAGAGCATCCAAGGTGTGACCCAATTCCGCCTGAGTTTTCTCCTTTCCACCAAGAAAATGAATCTCTTCGAGCAGTAAAACATCACAGCTGCGGCGATATTTCTGTTTGAATTGATCGATCTGATTGTTTTTCAATGCCACAACCATCTCGTTCGTGAAGTCTTCGGCAGTGACATAGTTGACGCGCAGACCCGGATTCCCTCGGAGGAGCTGACATCCGACCGCCTTGGCGAGGTGCGTTTTACCCAGGCCGGTATTAGCCAGCATCAGAAGGGAGTGGTAATCCCAGCGCTCGTTCAAGGACATGGCTTTCGAAGCGGAGTAAGCAAACTCGTTACAGGGACCGACTACGAAAGAATCAAAGGTAAAATCACCCAGACGATTGAGTGGCTTTGGACCGGTGGGAAGCCCGATAGCTGGCAATGGGAGTTGCAGGGGTTCGTCTTCGGTTTTTCCGGGAGTTGAGCAGGTTCCGGCTGGTTGCACGCGAAGCTGGATCTCAGGTATTGCTCCCCCGATTTCATGAAACTTCTTCTGTATGAGCGGAAGATAATTTTCGCTCACCCATTTTCGGGAAAACTTGTTTGGGCAACCAAGGACCAGTTGCGTGGCATGGTGGTTCAAACAAGTAAGCGGATTGATCCAGAGGGTAAAATGGTTATTTGGAAGTTCAGATTTGAGCAGATTCTTGACCTCCTCCCAAGTGGACTTCATGCGCTACTCCCGGAAAGTAAAATGTTTTGGAATATTCAAGAGGTGAGATAACGATGACAATCGAAAGCGTGGGGACAGTTCTAGAAGAAACCGGCCCGCCTGTCAAAGGATGTCGGAGCCGGAGAGGATTTATGATATCTACTGTTTTGAACAAAAAGTAACCCTCCCTTTTCTATAGAAGAATTTCCGGCAAACGTGGTAACTGGCCGGTTCAGAAGGGGAAATCTGGTTTTGTGATAATTATGTAAAATCAATTCGTTAGCGTATTGTTCAGGTTTGTTGATCCAATTTTTCACATTTTAGAACTTCATTTTTCTTTGGTTTTCTTTGCTTTTCTTCGAATTTCTTTTTTTACGGTTCGCAATTCTGGACGCATGTCCAAGGATCTGGGAAAATGGGTGCTTGGTCTCCAAAAAGCTGAAAGAGAATCCTGGCTCACGTCGGCTCTAGACACGCGGGCCTCCTTTTGAGGGCAGGATTTGACCGATAGGAAGGGTTCCCCCGTCATGAAGACGGTAGCGGTGAGGTTGGTGGTGCTGACCTTGGAGGCAAGGGGGTCGAACACGCGGCATCCATGGACCGGGGGCGAGCAGGCCTTTCATTAATAGGTTGAAATGAAAATGGAAAGTTATTCTAAAATTTTTCCGCACTTTGTGTATGGAATGTTATATTCAAAATTCGTCGGAAAAGGTTCCTTTTTGCGATCGTTGCGTCGACCCGCGCTTCTGCTTGTGTTCCGGGCTAACCCTGGCCTATGCAGAAGCGATGGATTTTCTTGGCAGGGACTGAAGCGGAGCCGACCCGTGCGGGGCGGGGCCGAGTATGCGAAGGTAGTGAGGAAAATGTGTTCTTCCCGTTTGAAAACGGGCCCATAGGGGAGAGATGGCTCTGATGAGCAGGCTGCTCGTGGCGGGAGGATTGTGCGGCAGGACGTGAGCGGCGTCTGATCATTCCGGCTGGCTTGACGGATCTGCCAGCGCGCAAGGATGGATGCCGGGGGGTGGAGAAGGTCTTTCAGGTCTTTCTGCCTCGATATCGGAAAGGCTGTCGTAGTTAATTTCCAAGCCGGAAATGAGGATTTTTGGCCAATAGAAAGGAAATCAAGCGTTTGCACGGAGGTGACCTGGTGGTCGCCGCACAAGCAAACGTGCAGATTGACGCCGAGATTGACCAAAAAGACCATTTCCGGCTTGGAAACTGGGTCCTACCGGAAAATCACTTCCGGATTGAGACTTGTTATTGCAGGACGATTGGCGGGTGCATGCGGATTGCAGGCTAGAGGCGGTTATTCTTTATTTGAGGTCCATTTCGTGGACTGGAGCACAGAGGGTGTGAATGGGGGCTAAGCCTAAGAATATGCAAAAGATTCGAGTGGCCTTACTGGCTGGCGGTTGGTCAAGGGAGCGGGAAGTGTCGATGGCAAGCGGTGATGCGGTGTATGAGGCGTTTGACAGGGATAAATATGCCGTCGAAAGAATCGACCCGGCTCGGAATTTGCGAACCCTGGTCGGGAGCCCCGATAATTTTGATGTTGTGTTCAGTGTGTTACACGGGAAGAGGGGAGAAGACGGTTGCATGCAGGGGCTTGTGGAGATCCTCGGTATTCCCATGGTGGGATCAGGCGTTTTAGGCAGCGCCGTTTCGATGAATAAACAGATTTCCAAAGATGTGTATTGCCGGGCGGGATTGAAAGTTGCGCCATACAGCGTTCTCTCGAAAGACAGACCAGTCCATGTCGGGGAGCTTATCGAGAAGCTTGGGCTGCCCCTGGTTGTGAAACCCGTCGAGGAAGGGTCGAGCATCGGGATGTCATTGTGCCGAGACGAAAAAGAAGTCCTGAAGGGGATTGAGCTGGCCTTCGAGCATGGAGAGGAGATCATGGCGGAGGTCTTCCTGGACGGGCGCGAGATCACGTGCTGCGTAATCGGAGGCCGATCGCTCGAGACGCTGCCGTTGATCGAGATCGTCTCGAGGTCCGGTGCCGGATTTTTCGACTATGCCGCAAAATACTCACCCGGCGGCGCCTCAGAAATCTGTCCGGCCGCTCTTCCGGACAGCACAGCCGAACGGCTTTGTCTTGCGGCGAAAACAGCACATCGGGCGCTTCACTGCGGCGTGTGGAGCCGGACCGATATGATCCTGCAGGGAGATGACTTCTTTGTTCTCGAAACAAACACCCTGCCAGGCATGACCCAAAGAAGTCTTTTTCCTTTAGCGGCCCGGGCAGCCGGATTGAATTTGAGCGATTTGCTGGACAGACTTGTGCGGATTGCCCTTGAATCAGCAGATGCGAGGGAGTTGTTGGCCGCTCAGCATAGGTAGGATACGAGTGCCTCCAACCCGGGTCTGCAGGAGAACCTTGCCGGGCAATTCATCCGTCACCTCCCCGATCAAACGGGCGTCGCGGCCTTCGGGAAGCAGGCGGAGGGATGCAAGGGCGGCATCGGCGGCATCGGGTGCCGCTATGACAAGGGCGATTCCTTCGTTTGCGGCATAGAGCGGATCGATCCCCAGGATTTCCGCGGCTGAAAGGACACCCGATTTAAAAGGGAGTGCGTCCTCGTGCAGCCGGATACCGGCAGCAGAGCGCTGTGCGATCTCATTCAGGGCCGTCGCGACACCGCCGCGGGTCGGATCGCGCAGTACATGGAGTTTTGGGCCGAGCGGAGAGATGGCCTCCACCAGCTTGTTGAGGGGAGCGGAATCGCTTCTGAGCGGTGTTTGGAGGCGAAGCCCTTCGCGCTGCATCAGGATGGTGAGCCCGTGATCCCCGATCGAACCGCTTACGAGGACATAGTCTCCGGGTCGGGCGTTTTCCACGCCGACGTGGATGTCTGGGGGAATCAGGCCTAGACCGGCGGTGTTGATAAAGATCTTGTCAGCATGACCCCTGGGCACCACCTTTGTGTCGCCGGCGACGATCTTGACTTCCGCGAGGTCGGCCGTCCTTGCGATGCTTTCGAGGATTGCCGAAAGCTGGTCCATAGGAAGACCTTCCTCGAGGATGAAAGCCAGCGTGAGAAAAAGCGGCCGGGCCCCTTGCATAGAAAGGTCATTGACGGTTCCGTTGACCGATAATGAGCCGATATCCCCCCCCGGGAAAAAGATCGGATCGACCACGTAGGAGTCGGTCGTAAATGCCCATCTTTCGCCTTCGATGATCAGTTCCGCGCTGTCATCCATTTTTTCCAGAAAAGGGTTGGACAGAAATTTCAGGACGAATTCCTGGACAAAGCGTTGCGATGCCTCTCCGCCGCTTCCGTGGTCGAGCAGAATATGATGGTTCGATCCCATGCGTTTCTCCGTCGCGATAGAGGGGGCGCCGGCGATGGTGAGAGCCGGTCTGGGGGTGCATGCCGCTTCGAATACGTATCCGTCCTGCGGGGGGCGGCGTTCAAACGGTTTACTGGTTGGGGGAATTCTTCCACATTTGGGTTGATCGCAGTAACTATTTGATATTAAAATAAATAATTCGGCATCCCGGCTTTCAATACAGAGCGTGCAACCTGGTTGAAGATCGGTGATAAGATCTCCTTCCGAGAATGGTGTACCATACGCGCCACCCATGCTGCGTGTCAAGAAGCAAGCCCGGGGCAAACACGGTTTTCCGCCGCTTGCCACCCCGTTCCATTTTGGTGTAAACGACGCGGGAGGCGGTAGTTTCACGTGAAACCGGCTTTGGCCTTTTCAACGAAATCGGTTTGTGTTATCAAACCATAAGGCCTCGAAGCCGGCCATGAAACACTCACCTGTTTACCTGTGTTTGGACAAGGCCGGAATGGAGTGATGCTATGCAGAAAGGCAGGCAGACATGGGAGTGGTCATCGCCATTGTCAACCAGAAGGGCGGGGTAGGAAAGACGACCACGGCCGTCAACCTTTCCGCGTCCCTGGCTGCAGTCGACAAAACGTGCCTCCTGATCGACTGCGATCCGCAGGGGAACGCCACCACCGGACTGGGATTGGACAGAAGGCAGATGGAAAAGGGGCTTTACGATCTCCTCACGGAGGCGGGGAGTACGGAGGATGTCGTCAAGGCCACCGGAATGCCGAAGCTCCATCTGGTGGCAGCCACCAGCCTTCTCATCGGCGTGGAGGTCGAGATCGCTGCGATGCCCGATAAGGAATACCGCCTGCGGGAGAGGCTTTCCCTGGTCCGTGGCGATTTCGATTATATCTTTCTCGACTGCCCGCCGTCACTGGGGTATCTGACCGTCAATGCCTTGACCGCAGCCGACGCGGTGCTGGTCCCGTTGCAGTGCGAATATTATGCCCTCGAAGGACTTTCCCAGCTTCTGCACACCATACGGGCCGTGAAACAGACGCTGAATCCCACCCTTGCGATCGCCGGGATCTTGTTGACCATGTACGATCAGCGGAATAACCTTTCCCAGCAGGTCGCTGGGGAGGTCAGAGACCATTTCGGGGCGAGCGTCCTGCAGACCGTGATTCCCCGCAATGTCCGTTTGAGTGAGGCCCCGAGCCACGGCAAGCCTATTCTCCTGTATGATATTCGATGTAAAGGGGCCCAGAGCTATCTCGAACTTGCAAAGGAACTGATCCAGAAAGGAATCGGCGACAATGGTAAAAAGAAAGGCGCTCGGTAAGGGATTGGCGGCCCTCATACCGGAGGCCGAGAACCTCGAAGGCGGCCGAGGGCAGCACTTTTTTCTGTGCCCGATTGCCGCTATCGAGCCGAGCCCCTATCAGCCACGCCAGGCATTTTCCGAACCGGAACTCCAGTCTATGGCCGAATCCGTGCGCGAAAATGGGATCTTGACCCCTCTGCTGGTGACAAAAACGGATCAGGGTTATCAATTGATTGCCGGCGAGAGACGATGGCGGGCGGCGCAACGGGCTGGGCTCGACCGGGTGCCGGTTGTCATTCGGGACGTCAGCGGGGCCGAGGCCCTGCAGCTCGCCTTGATCGAAAACATCCACCGCAAGGATCTGAATGCCATTGAAGAGGCCCTGGCCTGCAAACGCCTGCTCGAAGAGACCGGGCTTACCCAGGAAGCTCTGGCCAAGCGGCTGGGGAAGGATAGGACCTCGATCACGAACCTGCTACGGCTTCTCAACCTGCCGCAGTCCATTCAGAGGGATGTCATCGACGGCTCACTTTCGATGGGGCATGCCCGGGTCCTGGCCGGGATCAAAGACCCCGCACGCCAGCTTGCGCTGAGAGATCGAGCGATCCAGAAGGGTCTTTCCGTCCGGCAGCTCGAAGACATGGCGAAGACTGGAAAGAAGCGCCCGGCCTTGGGCATTCGCGATCCTTACCTGAGTGCCTTGTCGGATGATCTGAAGCGCTCCCTCGGTACGCAGGTCGAGATCAGGAGGCGGGGGAAAAAGGGGCGGATCGTGATCCATTTCCACTCCGATGAGGAACTTGACCGTCTGCTACAGCAGTTCGCCTGAGATCTTTTGCCCCCATTTCGGCTCACGGCCGCGAATCAGCCTCAAGATGTTCTGGCGATGTCTAAAGAAGATCAAAGCTGCGCCAATGACGGCTCCGAGCACGACCGAGAGGTGAAAATGCTGCAGATGAAGGGTGATAGGTACGGAAGCGGTGGCAGCCAGAGAGCCGAGCGAGATGTATCTCCATTTCAGGACCAGAAGCACGAAGATTCCGAGGCCTGTCAAGCAGGCAAACGGAGAAAGGGCCAGAAAGACCCCAAGGGCGGTTGCTACGCCTTTGCCCCCGGCGAACCGTTGAAATACGGAAAACTGATGCCCTAGAAGGGCTGCCAGCCCAACCGTGATGCCGGCATACACCGCCGCATCGCCCGAAACCAGCCGCTGTGCCGCGGCCACGGGAAGAAACCCTTTGAGCATATCGAGGACAAGCGTCAAGAGCCCCCATCCAATTCCCAATTGACGGGCGACGTTGGTTGCGCCGATGTTCCCGCTGCCTGCCTTCCGCACATCGATATGACCGGCGAAGTAACCGACTAAACGGCCGAATGGAATGGAACCGAGAAGAAAAGCGCCGATACCGAGGAGCCACAGGTCGCCCATGAATTTTGATCCCCTCCGAGGTTGAAGGGCAGGTTCGGGTGTTTGCCGCAGTACAGACGGAAAAAACCGCATTCAGACCAAGCCTTCCCCCTTGTAAATCACGTCAGATTGTAATACAGGGTAACTCAGGTTATTGTCAATGCGTTCCACGCCATTTTCCTCAGGAAAGGTTGCGCCATGAAGATCATGGTCATCGATGGGCAAGGAGGCGGAATCGGTGCCGCCATCATCAAGGGCATACGGGAGAATTTGGGGGATGCGCTGGAGATCCTCGCCCTGGGCACCAATTCGATCGCTACATCCAGAATGATGAAAGCAGGTGCCAATCGGGGAGGAACGGGCGAAAACGCGATTGTCTCAAGCAGCCGAAAGGCTGACATCATAGCAGGGCCGTTGGGCATTCTGATTACAGACGCCATGATGGGTGAGGTGACTGCCGCCATAGCGGCGGCTGTCGGTTCATGCAGCGCCAGGAAGATACTGATTCCTTTGACCCAGGAACCCGTCAAGGTGGTCGGCGTATCAGGAGATCCTCTTCCTCATCTGGTCCTGAAGGTCGTGGAGATGATACGGGAGGTGCAGGCAGATGTGTGAATCCAAGGCATACCTGTTCGAGTCAGGCCGGGAGAACCTGGTGCTCGAAAGCGTCGATTTGTTGGAAGAGAAGCCGGAGGGGGTGCGGATCGTCAATCTCTTCGGGGAGGAGCGCGTCTTGAAAGCGCGTGTCAAAACCCTTTCCCTCGTCGATCACAAGATCATTCTCGAGCCCCTTTGATGACGCATTGAATGAAGCGGCTGCAGGCCCGCGCCTACCCATAGCCCGCCGTTTCATGTGCGGGGCGGCTCTGGGTCCGCGCCGCAGGTAGACAGGCATGGGGCCTCTGGCAGCCCCCTAACGGGGGATATCCGCTGCATCGGCCATAGCCTTCGGCAGGTTCAAATAGAAGATCCCCTCGACCCGTTTCCCGCGGCGGAGGCATCCATTGCCGTAGATCGTGCATTTTCTGGCCATTTCCGTCCATGCCTCCGCCTTCCGGCCGGGATCGAGGACCCCGCTTCGCAGGATCTTGGCGAGGGCCACGATGCGGAAGCGGTCCATGCCGCGAAAGCGGGCAGAGAGTTGGTCGGGATGGCCGCCGTAACGCACGGTCAACTTCTGCGGTATGAAATGAACCGGGCAGCGGGCACTGATTCGGAGCCAGAGATCATAGTCCTCGCAGGCCGGCAATCCTTCATCGAAAAATCCCACCTGTTCGAACAATGTCCGTTTCACCATAACAGCAGATGGACTTACCAGGCAGCGCTCGAGGGAAGGTTTGAAGATATCCCCGTCCGGCTTCAAATGCTTTTTTTTCGGATTGACGCGGCGTCCGTTTCTGATCCAGATCTCATCCGTCTGGCTGATGAGCTCTGAAGGTCTTTGCAGCATGAAGGTCGCTTGGACGGCCAGTTTTTGCGGGAGCCAGCAATCGTCGGAATCGAGGAATGCGATGTAGGATCCTCTGGCAGATCGAATGCCTGTGTTGCGTGCCGCTGAAACGCCGCGGTTCCGATGGTGGGTGAGGAGCGTCAGGCGATGCCTGAAAGGCGCGAGACGTTTCGGGGTTTCGTCCGATGACCCGTCGTCCACAACGAGCAGTTCAACGGGGTGATCGGTTTTCTGGCCGAGCACCGATGCAACAGCCCGCTCCAGGACCGCCGCCCGGTTGTAGGTAGGGATGATGACACTCAGGACGATCATCGGAAAAGATAGGCGCAGAAGGCGATGATCCCGGCAAGAAAGAAGTTGCTTTCGACCAGGGCCTCCATGATCAGAGCCGAGCGGATCCAGCGTTTTTCGAAAGCTGCGAGGCACAAAATCATTCCGCCGACGGGGATCAGCATCCAGAAGGCGAAGGGACCCGCCCAGCCGGCGAAGCCACTGACCACAAGAAAAACACCCAGGAAGCCGAGGTCGACCCGCAGCAGGAGGGTTGCCTGCTTTTGACCGATGGTCAGGGGCAAGGTTTCCTTCCCGACGATCAGGTCTCCCTGCAGATGAAGCAGATCGAAGAGCCCGGACCTGCCGTAGCTCAGCAGCAGGACGAAGACCATGGACACTGCAACCGCCGAGTATGGGCCAGGATCGGTCGAAAAAAGCGGCAGGACGTTGATCACCGCCACCCGTGCGAAGGCGTCGGCTAGGCTGCGCGAACCGGGGATGTCCTTGATCCGGAAATAGGTCCGCCTGCTCCGAAGCCGGTCGGGAAAGATGGGCAGGCTGTAGATGAGGCCGACGACGATAAACGCCGCCAGGGCCAGAAACGTCGGGAGGCCCCGTGTGAGGGCCAGCAGGAGCGCGGCGGCAGCGGCAGCGATCCCGCCGCCCAGGAGCACACCTCGGTGGGTGGTCAAGAACTCGGCCCCCTCTGGATCGTTATAGACGCCGGCACCCTTGTCGACGATGCGATTCAGTCCGTGCACGGCATAGAGGTACAGCATGGCGATGAATGGGAAAACGATCTCCAGGGGTGGACCCGCCAGGAAACCTGCCGCGTAAGCGAAGCAAAACGCCCCGCCGGCAACGAGGCCGCTGGCGAGGACGAGGGATTCGAAGACCTTGCGGCACCCATTCAGGAGGCTGGACTCGCCTTGCCCGCGCACCCTCTCGATAGTCCGCACGACGTTCTGGATCATCCAGTTAGGGGTTGAAGCGCCTGCGGTGACGCCGATGCAGCTCATCGGTTCGAGCGCCTTGAGATCGAGGTCTTTTTCGGTTTCCACATGAAAGGTCTTCAGGCCTGATTCACGGGCCACCTCGGCGAGCCGCTGGGTGTTCCCGCTGTGATACCCGCCGACGACGACCATGGCATCCACCTGGTCTTTGAAGGAGCGCACCTCCTTCTGGCGGAGGTGGGTCGCGTTGCAGATCGTGTCGAAGACGAGCAGATTCGGAAACTTCGCTTTCAGGGCGTCCACCACATCACCGAAAACCGCGTCGTTCTGAGTGGTCTGCGCGACGACGAAAGGTTTTTGGAGGTCGGGAAGCTCGGCAACCTGGGAGGCCTCCTGAATGACCCAAGGAGGCGTGACGCTGTAGCCCATCAAGCCGATGACTTCGGCGTGGTCCGAATCACCGACGATGATGCATTCATGCCCCTTGCGGGTATGAAGGCGGATAAGACTTTGAACCCGCGCCACCTTCGGGCAGGTGGCGTCCAGGATCTCCATCCCGGTCTCTTTGAGTTTTGCCCGTTCTGCGGGCGGGATCCCGTGGGCCCGGATGACGATCCGTCCGCCGCTGAGACCCCCGAGGTCTTTTAAAACGGTGACGGACTTGGTTTTCAACAGATCGAGAACCTGCGTGTTGTGGATCAGGGGTCCGTAGGTGTAAAGCGGCCGGTCGTCCTTCTGATTGGCTGCGGTCAGGACGAGCTCCATGGCGCGCCTGACGCCCATGCAGAACCCCGCTGTTCTGGCAAGCTTGACCTTCAATGCGCCGCTCCTGCCGCCGTCAGCTTGTCCAGGAAGAGGTCCAGGGCGTCCATCAGGCTCGAGGTATCCGTGATGGAGGTGATGGCGCCCCGGAAGCGGCTGCTGAACGGCAGGCTTTTTGTATACCAGAGAAGCAGCCCTCTCATGCGGCGGGCCGCGCGGGTGCCGCCTTCAAGTTTGCTGAGGAGTTCAAAGTGCGTCAAAATCGCCTCCCGGCGCTCATCGAGGCCCGGAGCGGTCGCGGCGAGTCCGGCGCCGAGTGCGCGCACCTGTCCGAAGATCCATGGGTTTCCAATAGCCGCGCGTCCGATCATGACCCCGTCGCAGCCGGTTTTCTCCATCATGGCGATGGCGTGAATCGGCTCCGTGATGTCTCCGTTGCCGATGACCGGGATGTGAAGGCAGGCCTTGACTTCTCCGATGATATCCCAATCCGCATTCCCGCAAAAGCCTTGCGACACTGATCGACCGTGCACCGTCACGGCGTCGACGCCGCATCCCTCGGCGATGCGGGCAAGGTCGAGCACTTCACGGGAGCGGTGCGACCAACCTGTACGCATCTTCACCGTGAGCGGCACCGGGCAGCACCGCCGAATACGCGCAAGAATCCGTTCGAAGAGCGCAGGTTCCTTCAGCAGCGCTCCCCCCGCTCCGGTCCTGACGACCTTCCGGACCGGGCAGCCGGCGTTGATATCCAGGACGGTCGCTCCTGATCCGACCGCGATCCGGGCGGCTTCTTCCATAACGGCAGGGTCGGCCCCGAAGATCTGAACGGCCAGAGGAGCTTCTTCATCGAGGGTCCTCATGTAGGAGAAGGTCTTTTTTTGCCCCTGGATCAGCCCATGGGCGCTTACCATCTCCGATGTCACCATCGCCGCGCCGTGGCGCCGGGCGAGGATACGGAAGGCGAGGTCGCTGATGCCGGCGAGGGGGGCCATGACGATGCAGGACTCAAGCAAGAGGGACCCTACTCGGAGCCCTTTCACGATGCCTGTCCGCTGCAGTCCTTGTGCCTGCTGCAAATCGGTCTGTGGCGCTGAAGTCATATCCGGTTGTCCAAGATCTCCGTCAGGCGCAGGCTTCGCGCCGGCTGAGGAGTTCCCCCAGGAAACGCACCCAATTCCCGCCCATGATCTGTTCAACCTCTGTGGCAGTGTAGCCATGGGAGGCCATCATCCGGGCCAGGCGGCCCACCTGACCGATATGTTCCATCCCTTGGCAGAGATTGTCAAAACCGAAAAAATCGGATCCCAGGGCGACACCGTTGGGGCCGAAGGTCTGGACCAGCAGATCCACATGCCTGAAGATGTCTTCCAATCCACAGGGTCGTGAGGCGGTGAGCATTTCCGGGTTGAAGGTCACCCCGACCACACCGCCCCGGATCATGATCTCCCGGGCCTGGTCCAGATCGAGATTTCTTCTGAGAGGGCAGAGGTCCCGGATGCCTGTATGGGAGTCGACCAACGGTCCATCGAAAGACCCGACGAGCTCCCAGAAGCAACGCGGATGCAAATGCGCGACATCTACGGCGAGGCCCAGGCTTTTGATCTCGTCGAGAACCCCGCGTCCGACACCCGTCAACCCTGAGGCGGTTTCGATGCCGTTTCCTTGGGCCAGGCGGTTCGATCCGGCGTGCGTCAATCCGACCAGAAGCACGCCGTTGTCCCGGAGACGAGTCAGGCGGGCCGGATCATCGGCAAGGGCGTCGGCGTTTTCCAGAATAAGAAACGTTCCCAGCACGCCTTCGGCCGTTCGAAGGGCCTCGAGATCTTCGCGGGCTTTGAGGATGCTCAATCCCTGCAGCCTTTCGAGCGTCAAGGCGAGGAGATGGTCCAGATGCATCCCGGCTGAGCCTGGGCCGTTGAATGCATCCTCGCAATAAAGCGCGGTACCGAAGAGGCGGACACCCCCTTCGGCGGCCCGCTGGACTGTGAAAGCGCCTTCGGAGAGACAGGCGAACGGAAGGCCGCAGCCTTCCCTCATCATGTAATACGGCCAGTCAGTGTGGCCGTCGACCCGGAGGCCTTTTTGAACCAAGAATCAGACCCTCCCTGCGCCGTCCCGAGGGGACGGACATGACCAGTCGTCTTAAATGAAGAGAATTCTTCGTTTCTGGACGGAGGACCGGTCCGGCAGGGGACAGGCATTCCGTATGGAAACGAAGGAAAGGTTGATGATCCGTCCACGGCGGTGATTTCAATAGTCGACACTCGGAAAAAGCCTCCGATCCGTGTGTGGCAGAAAGAGAGAGGCAATGTATTCGTCCATGAACGGCTGATAGTTCGAAAGCTCGATATTGGTCATGGATCGGGAGATGGTCATGGATTTTTCCATTGCGGCTTCGGACAACAAACACATCCGAGCGCCGGTCAGGGAGCTGTTTCCGATGAACTGGATCTTCTCCCGGTCGATATCCGGCAGGAGACCGATCGCGACCGCCTTGGGGATGTTCAAGAAGCTCCCGAACCCCCCGGCGACGTAAAGGCTCTCGAGCTGGTCGAAGGGCATCCCGATATAGTCCATGAGCGCCTTGATCGCGGCGAAGACAGCGCCTTTCGATTTCATCAGATTGTCGATGTCCGATTCGGTGATCACGAGGATGTCCCCGGTCTCGGTTTCATCCCGCTCGGCGATGGTGTACTGCGGGATATCGTCCACGAATGTCAGCCGTGGGTCGGACAGCTTCCGATGAAATTTCCCATCCGGGGTGATAATCCGGTTCTTCACCAATTCGTAGATGATGTCGATCAACCCCGAGCCGCAGATTCCGCGGGGGGCGGAGTTTCCAATCGTTTGATATTGAACCGCGCCATCCAGTATCTGGACCTTTTCGATGGCGCCTTTAGTGGCGCGCATGCCGCAACGGGTGCCGCCCCCCTCGAAGGCGGGGCCGGCCGATGCCGAGCAGCAGACCAGCCAATCCTTGTTCCCGATGGCGATCTCCCCGTTGGTTCCGATGTCGATCAAACCCCGGACCGCCTCGCTGTCCGCTATGCCGGAGGCGAGCACACCTGCTACGATATCACCGCCAACGTAGGAAGCTACACTCGGGATGGTCTCGAGAATGGCGTTTTCATGGGTGTTGAGGCCGACCTCCCGGGCCGAGATCTGTGGGTAGATATAGGCCGTAGGGACATAGGGTTCCAGCCGGATGGAGCAGGGGGTCAGTCCGAGCAGAAAGTGGCTCATTGTCGTGTTCCCAGCGGCCACGATGGCCCGGATGGCTTCGGGCGCGATCCCGTTGCGGCTGGTCAGGTTGCGGATCAACTGGTTGATATTGCGGATGACGGCGGCATGCAGGGGATCCAGCCCGCCTTTTCCGCAGGCGAAGATCATGCGCGAGATCACGTCCTCGCCGTAGGATGCCTGCATATTGTGGGTGCCGTCCACATCGAGGACCTGCTGCTTGCCGAGATCGAGCAACTGTGCGACCACAGTGGTGGTGCCGACATCCACCGCCAGGCCGTAACAGGGCTCCATGCTGGTATCTCCGTGCTCGATGTCGATGATGCGGTAGCGTTCGATCTCCCGCGCCAGGCTCACGGTCACCTTCCAGTCATTCTGACGCAGTTTTTCAGACAATTTTCGGAGACACGGAAGAGTGATTTCGTATTGGTGCCAGCCGAGGATCTTGCGTATCCCGCGGAAAAGCCGTTCGACATCGGCCATGTTGTCTTCCAGGGTGGGCTCCGGAAGCTCCACGTAGACCTTGCGGACCAAGGGCCCCGAAGGCCGCTCTTCGGATCCCGCAGCGCCCGTGGCGGAAGACCGGTCGCTTTCTCCCGTCATGATCTGCGCACCCTCGATCCGGGATTCGGGAGGCACCAGCACGTCGAGGTCATCGTGCACTTCCGTTTGACAAGCGAGGGTGTACCCCTTGGCGAGTTCCTCCTTTGAAAAAAAGGCCCTGCTTTGATCATCCGTATCGATCTTGCCGCCGGTGACCTGGACGCGGCATTGCCCGCAGACCCCCTCACCGCCGCACAGGTTGTTGATAAAGACCCCGGCGTCCTGGGCCGCTTTCGCGATCGTCGTGCCTTCTTCCACCTTGATGGAGATATTGTCGGGCTGAAATGTTATGGTAAAGTCAGTCATGATCTATGACCCCCTTATGATGTCGGTATGACCCGGATGCACGATGGCAGGCTTTGGGAAATTCATCTCCCCATATGGGTAAAAATAAGGTATAGTTATGCGGTATACAGCATTTGCCCGGTATTAGAAAGAGGTTTTTGCTGCACCGGTTCCTAGGTGGTTTTGTGAGTCGATCCTCCATCGAGAACCATTCCTCTGGTGAAAAACTGTAGATGAGACAGGTGCTTCCGGATGGACACTCATCTGGAGCCATATTATGCCAGTAAACAGGTCTGTGAAGCAACCCGCATCCGCAAGATAAGCCGCCTCTGGGCTTGAAGTCGTTCATTCCGGACGTTTCGTTCCTGGGCAGGACTCGTATCGTAAACCCCAAATCGTTTCCAAGGAGGAGATGGGATGGTGTCGGACGCATTGGGAAGGGCCCTGAGGTACCGTTGGTTGATCTTCTGGATTCTGGCATTCGGCTATGTACTGGTCTATTTTCATCGGCTCTGCCCGGCTGTCGTGGCGGTTGACATGATGCGCGATCTGAAGGCAGGCGGAGCCCTGACAGGACTTCTGGGTGCCGCCTATTTCTATCCCTATGCCTTGATGCAGCTGCCTGCGGGGCTCCTTTCCGATTCATGGGGGCCGCGAAACACCATCACGCTTTTTTTCCTGGTCGCTATCGTAGGCTCGTTCATCCTCGGTTTCGCCCCCTCCGTCTTTCTCGCGATTATAGGGCGCACACTGGTCGGGCTCGGCATAGCCATGCTGTTCGTTCCGACCATGAAAGTACTGGCCGAATGGTTCGAGACGAAGGAATTCGCCACGATGACCGGGATCCTGATGGCGATGGGAGGGTTAGGCTCGCTGATCGCGGCCGCCCCGCTGGCCTGGGTCAGCAATCTCATCGGTTGGCGGATGTCCTTTGTGGCCGTCGGTGTCCTGACCCTCGTCCTGGCGGTTCTGGTCTGGTTCTTCGTCCGCGACAAGCCCCAGGACATGGGCTTCGAGTCTCCGATGGGGGCCCCTAAAGTGAAACCGGAGGCGATCGGTCTGATGCAGGGGGTCGCGAAGGTCGTCAAGGAACCCTTTTTCTGGCCGGTGGCGGTCTGGTTCTTTTTCGATTGCGCGGTCTTTTTTTCCTTCGGCGGGCTCTGGGGCGGGCCTTATCTCATTCAGGTCTACGGGATGAGCAAGGGGGAGGCCGGCCGCATCCTCTCGATGCTCGCCATCGGCATGATCGTGGGCAGTCCACTGCTGAGCTACGCATCCAATCGAATCTTCAAGGGCCGCAAGCCGGTACTCATCCTGTCGAGCACCATCCTGGTGGCACTGACCGCCGTGCTCGCCTTCGCCACCGCCTCGATCCCGACCCTCGGCCTTTATGCCGTATGCCTCGGGCTCGGCGTTTTTTCGAGCGCCGTCGTGGTGATCGGTTTCATCACGACAAAAGAGCTTTTTCCTGTCCAGATGGCCGGAACGGCTACAGGCCTGGTGAATCTTTTTCCCTTTGCCGGCGGAGCGGTGTTTCAGCCGCTTCTTGGATACGTCCTCGAAAAAGGGGGCCGGGGGGTGGAAGGGGCTTTCACCCTTGGCGCTTACCGTCAGGCATTTCTGATGCTTTTTGCCTGCGGCGTGATCGCCTTTTTGGCAAGCCTGTTCACCAGGGAAACCTTGGCGCGGCAGTGATCCGGCAAAAAAGCGCTGCGCACACGAACGACCACCTCCTGCGCGGGGGTTCAGAGGATCTGGATGATATCGAGGTTTGCGGGGAGTTCGGAACGGACCTTTTCGACGGCCTCCCGAGCCCCCAGGACCTTGATGTAAGGCGAATCGTGAAGAGCCTCCAGGATGTCACCGAATTCCCGGAAATGCCGCTGCTCTGTGCCCAGGATTTCCTCCCGCATCTGTTGACGCGACGCGTCGGTATCTCCGGTCAGCGTTCGGAGCAGGGATACGAATCCCTTCGCGTCCGGGAGCAGGTGGCTGTCCAGTTCCCCGATGGTCCCGATGATCGCCTTCTCGCGTTCGTCATCGGCAAGCGCGCTGTTTCTCAGGAAATCGGCAGTTGCGTCGAAGGCTTTCAGCGTCGGGACGATATTGGGGTCCCTGTAGGACACGAAGGTCAGCGAGCCTGAAAAGCGCTCGAGGCTGCAAAACGCCCCATACGCACCCCCGAGGACCCTCACCTGGTTCCAGAGCCAGGCATTGCGCAGGTACCGGGCGATGACCAGCGCGGAGCCGTGGAAACGGTAGCCTGTTTGGAACAGATCCGTACCCTTGCCGACGTAGTTGACCTGAGAGGGCACGGTCATTCCTTCAGCCGACGGAAGGCGTTCCCAGTTCCATGGGGCTTCCTCCACGGCCCTGTCGGGGATGTCCGCCGTCAATGCTTCGAGAGAGGCCTTCGCCTGCTCCAGCAACCCTGCCTCAGCCGTCAGATTGAGCTGAAGGAGCCGGCGGCTGATCAGCGTCTGCCGGATTCTTTCCAGCCGTTCGAGGACTTTCGGCCAATCAGCCTGGACATCACGTGCCAGGGCACGCAGAAACAGGATATATCCGATGCCGCCCATGCTTTCAGCCGCTCGATGAGCCTCGCTGAAATGGGCTTTGAGGCGAAGAGCGACCGCCTGGTGGCCGGCGGGGATCAGGTGATGCTCGGCCCGGGCCTTTTCCTCGAAGGTCATCTGACGGAACCGTTCCTGGTTTTCGAGCGCCGATTCCAACAGGATGTCTTTGAGGATGGCGACGAGTTCCGGGATCTGGTGCGGAAGGGCCTTGGCGCGCAGAAAGAGGCGGGCCGCGGCTTCCCGGCGGTCTTTCTTCGCGGAGAGGAAGCGCTCCGGCCGGATGCCCCCGGTCCGTGCGCTGATCCGGCGCGAGAGGGCGGCGAAGTCTTCCTTCCTGGTTCCCATTTCCAGCAGCGCACGGCTGAAAAGCGGGACCAAAGGAAGCGAATCGGGCGGAAGCGCGTGAAGATCGAACCCGAGATCGAGGTAAATGATGCCGTTCGTAGGCAGTTCGTGGCAGAGCAACGGGACGCCGTCGATGGTCTGGGACGTGGCGGGGATGAGCTTGTTCTGCGTATCGAGATCCTGGAGGCGGAGCCGGGGAATGGCGGCCAGATGCTCTGGAGGGTCCGGCCGGGCCTGCTCGATCTTGAGGTCCTTCGATTGGTCGGCCAGTTCCTGAAGTTGGCGTTGATCCAGTCCTTGCTGAAACCGTTCGAGCTCGGCCGCTTCGGCTTTTTCCCTTCGTTCGCCCAGCTCCGGGTCGGGTTTGAGGGTCAAGGTCACCCGGTGCGGATTGTCGATAAATTGTTCGGTCAGCAGGTCCTCGAAATATGCCTTTTTTCCCTTGGCCATCGATTTGACGGTTTCCAAAGGCTCCTCGAAGGCGAGGAGTGAAAAGGGATCCCCGTCATACAGCCAGGTGGTCAGGGACCGCAGCATGAGCAGCAGGCCGCGGGGGTAGTGGCCGCTGTTGTTTTCACGGAGACGGAACTCGATCGTGTTGAGGGCCGCTTCCGTCATCAACGGGTCGATCCCTCCCCGGGCCAAACCCTTCAGGGTGTCCAGCACCAGCGCTTCCAGACGACTGGCGTGATCGGGGTCGATTCCCTTCAGGCCTGTCGCGAAATAGATCTGACGGAGTTCGGTTCCAAGGCCCTCCCCCGCAAGGTCTTCGCCGAGAGACGATTCGATCAAAGCCCTTCGCAGCGGGGACCCGGGCATCCCGAGCAAAATGTACTCGAGGATGCGCAGGGCGAAATTACGCTCCTTCTGGGTGGTTTCCCCGAGGAGCCAGTTGATTGTCACCATGCCCTTGGAGGCGGCATCCGGCTCCTTTCCCGCCAGGATCGGGCGGACGAGTTGTCTCGGCTCTGAAAAAGGCTGTTGCAGCGGGATGGCCGAGTCGACCGGAAGACGGTCGAAGTCTTCGAGGTATCCTTGCAGCATGGGCATCACCTCTTCGGGGGCCATGTCTCCGTACACGAAGATGCGCGCGTTGGAAGGGTGGTAATAACGACGGTGGAAGGCCAGAAACTGCTCGTAAGTCAGGCGGGGAATCACCCGCGGATCCCCGCCGGCATCGAAGGCGTAAGGATTGCCGGGAAAGAGTTCCTGCAGGGTGTAGGTTCCCAGCAGATTGTCCGGAGAGCTGTAGGCGCCTTTCATCTCGTTGAAAACAACACCCTTGAACTGCAGGGGTGCACCCGGTTCCTCAAGCTCGAAATGCCACCCTTCCTGCTTGAAAGTCGTTTCTGTAAGCCTCGGATGGAGTACGGCATCGAGGTAGACATCGATCAGGTTCAGAAAATCCCGCCGATTCTGGCTGGCAACGGGGTAGCACGTCCTGTCGGGATAGGTGAAGGCGTTTAGGAAGGTCTGCAGGGAACCCTTCAGGAGTTCCACGAATGGCTCTTTCAGCGGATACTTCCGAGAGCCGCAGAGGACTGAATGCTCCAGGATGTGGGGCAGGCCTGTGCTGTCGGCAGGGGGGGTGCGGAAGGTGATGCCGAAGACCTTGTTCTCGTCCTCGTTCAGAAGGTAGAGAAGCTTGGCCCCGGTCCGGGTATGTTCATACATTCGCCCATGGGTTTTAATCTCGTGGATATCACGTTCATGGATGAGTTCGAAGCCATATTCAGGGGACATGAGAACCTCCGGAGATGATGTCGGCGCCAGTCGAAGGCCGATGTGCGCCCACATACAGAATGCTCGGACCGGAGGCCCCTCGTCAAGAGAAAGATCCTGAGCATCGACTTGGATACAACTTTTGCTTGAACGGGAAAAAGATACCCCCTATGATACCAACTTCACCCGTTTGAGCGGTGTCCATCCGGAGACGGGCGTTGGACGCCTTGGCGTTTTGAGACCTGAGCGGCCGGTCCCGGTTTTCGCTCCCGCCAGTCTCGAGTCGCTTCCCTGTGGGATCGTTGCGGGGCGGCGCCACGGTCGGGGCGGCTCCTTGAAAGCAGGCGGCGGTTCGGCCGAAGCGCAGGGAAAGGATTTGTCCGTTCGCCGTCTGGGTGATTGAAGGGTCTTATTTCCGGGACGGAGACCAGGGGGAGGTTGAGGGATATGGCGGCCAAAGGGTTTACGAGAACCATTCAGGAGATCAACGAAAAGATCAGGAAGGGTCAGGTTGTCGTCGTCACGGCCGACGAGATGACCGAGATTGTGAAAAGCGAAGGGGTGCAGAAGGCGGCGCGGGAAGTGGATGTGGTGACGACCGGGACCTTTTCCGCCATGTGTTCCTCAGGCGCCATGATCAATTTTGGCCATACCAAGCCGGCCATCAAGGCATCGCAGGTTTGGCTGAACGACGTGCCGGCCTATGCAGGACTGGCGGCGGTCGACATCTTCATCGGAGCCACGGAGCCGGTCCAGGACGACCCGCTGAACCGTGTGCATCCAGGGCAATTCAAGTACGGGGGCGGCCATGTCATCCAGGACCTCATCGCGGGAAGGAAGGTGAACCTGGTTGTAACGGCCTATGGGACCGACTGCTATCCCAATCGGGAGGTCAAAAAGCGGGTGAGCCTGGAGGATCTGCCTTACGCGGTCCTGCTGAACCCGAGAAACGCCTATCAGAACTACAACTGCGCTGTCAATCTGAGCGGAAAAACCATTTACACCTACATGGGGGTCCTCAAGCCCAACGCCGGCAATGCCAACTACGCCACGGCGGGACAGGTGAGCCCCCTCTTCAACGACCCGCTGTACCAGACGATGGGGCTCGGGACCCGCATTTTTCTGGGCGGGGCCCAGGGCTATATCGTCGGGCCGGGAACCCAGCACAATCCGAACGCGAAGAGGCATTCGAACGGAACCCCCTTGACCCCTGCAGGGACCTTGATGGTCATGGGAGACATGAAGGCGATGAATCCCCGTTGGGTGGTCGGGGTGAGTATCCTCGGCTATGGATGCTCTCTAGCGGTTGGACTAGGCGTTCCCATTCCGATCCTGAACGAGGAGATCGCACGGTACTGCGGCGTTTCGGATGACGAGATTTTCACCCAGATCATCGATTATGGGGTCGATTACCCGAAAGGCGAATCGAAGAGCCTCGGGCAGGTCAGCTACGCCGAGTTGAAGAGCGGCTCCATCCGTTTCAACGGCATCGATATCCACACGGTTCCGCTATCGTCCTATGTCCGTGCGCGCGAAGTGGCTCAGAGCCTGAAGGCTTGGATCGAGGGCGGAGAGTTCCTGCTTACGGAGCCGGTGACCGGCCTGCCCGGTCCCTCTCTTTGAGGAAGGGCGGCACGGGCCCGTTTCGAACGAGCAGAACAGGTCCCGAAGATGACGACGAAAAACAAGGCGACGGTGGAAGTCCCGGATAGTCTGGATCTGGGCATAGAAACGCTCGGACCCTGCCGCATCCCCTCTCCTATGAAGGAGATCCAGTTCGTAGAAGACAACGAACGGATCCTGTTTCATTCCAACCTGAAGGAGTACGACTGCCGCTCCGGCATGCTGAACGATCCCCCTTGTTTTGAAATGGCGGGACCTCGCCGGGAGATCTATTTCGATCCTTCGAAACTGAAGTGCGGGATCGTGACCTGTGGAGGTATTTGCCCCGGGCTGAACGATGTCATCCGCGCTACGGTCCTCAGCCTGTTCCATCACTACGGCGTGCAGGGGGTCTTCGGCTTCCGGTACGGTTTCGAAGGCCTGAACCCTCGATACCGCCACACACCGATGGAGTTGACGCCGCGAACGGTCGCCGAAATCCAGCAGAGCGGCGGCACGATCCTCGGGACCTCGCGCGGGCCGCAGGACATCTCCGAGATGGTGGACACGCTCGAGCGGATGAACATCGGGATCCTCTTCACCATCGGCGGGGACGGCACCCTCAGGGCGGCGAGGGCCTTTTCGGAGGAGATAGCCCGCCGTCGTCTGAAGATCAGCATCGTCGCTATCCCGAAGACCATCGACAATGACATTGCCTACGTGGACCAATCCTTCGGCTTCGAGACCGCTGTCTCCGAATCGCGACGCGCCATCTACGCGGCCCATGTCGAGGCGCTCGGTGCCCGGAACGGGATCGGTCTGGTCCGGCTGATGGGCCGGGATGCCGGGTTCATCGCCGCCAACGCGACCCTCGCGAACAGTGAGGTGAACTTTTGCCTGGTTCCGGAAGCGCCGTTCAGCCTGGACGTTTTCCTGAAGGCGTTGCAAGAGCGCCTGGTCCGGCGGCAGCACGCCGTTATCGTGGTTGCGGAAGGCGCGGGGCAGGACCTCGTGGGGGGGACCGGTGAGAGGGATGCCTCCGGCAACCGGCGGCTCGGCGATATCGGTCTTTTCCTCAAGGAAAAGACTCTTGCCTATTTTGCGGAAGCAGGGATGGAAGTCACCCTGAAATACATCGATCCAAGCTACACCATCCGGAGTACGCCCGCAAATGCCCATGACTCCGTTTTCTGCCTGCTCCTGGGGCACAATGCCGTCCACGCCGGCATGACGGGCCGCACCAACATGGTTGTCGGCTACTGGAACGGGGAATATACCCACGTGCCCATCCCTCTGGCCGTTTCCCGGACCAAACAGATCGATCCCAGGGGTCGCTTCTGGAGCAGCGTGCTCGAATCGACCGGGCAGCGCATCGGAAGGGTGTGACATGCTCCTTCTCCCTGGGGTTATTCGTTTCCAGATGGCTGTAAGCTTGGGCAAGCCGATTGCCGGCCGGTGCCCCTGCCTCCGGCGGGCATTCGGATGACCCGCGCCGCTGCAGGTCCGCAGTCGAAAAGCAAATCGAGGACGGAGAGGTTGGACAGGAAGGGGCCCCAAAGCTGCGGGTACACGGGAGGCCTGATGCGAATCGACGCCAGTCCGATGCCTGCTTCCTCGAAGAGTGAATGATCCAGATATTTGAGGGCGCCTCCCTGGGCAAGGAAGGCGGTGGCGCCCAGGGCCTGGGCCACGGCTACCGAAAGATGCGGTTCTCCGGCATCGATGTTCAGCTCAGAAAGCAGGGGCATGCGGGTGTCGATTTCCAGGCATTGCGCAAGATAGCGCAGCAGTTCGAGGTTCATGTCTAAAAGGAATACATGATTTTTTCCGTATAATCCCTCCAGAAACGCTTGGTGCTCCTCGAAATAAGGCGCCCGGCCGTAGGCCGCCCGCAGGGTCGCCAGGTGCTTGGCGCGCCACCTCCCTTCGTTGCAGAGACGCACCTCGCGGATTTTCTGCAGACCCAGCCCCTTCTTCCAAACCGGCACCGAGAGCCAGACCACGCCTTGGTCGTTCTTGAAGCGGTTGCGCGTGAGCCAGGTGCTTCGTTGCGGGAATTGAACGTCATCCATGAGCACCATGACGTCTGAACGGACGGCCTTGGCGAAGAAAGCCGCGTGAGGGGCGAAGTAGGGTTGGACTGTCGAGACGATCATGGACTGATCCGCGTTTTTCGGTGGTTTTCTCCTGGTGTTTCGATGCGCTATAGAGTACTCGCCCGCACGAGGCCCAGGATCCCCCTCGATGTGTATTCCGCCACATCCGCCAACCCGTCCAACGGCATGAACGCTGTCGCGTTGGATGAAAAAAGACAGGTGGCAGATGCCGGAAAGTCCTCGTCCTGCAAGTAAAAGATATAGCCAAGCAAGATCTTGGGCAGTGGCCGCAGCAGGAAGGCGAAATCGCCTCCCGTTCCGGTGCAGGCCTCCCCGTCGAAACGGGCGGTGATTTCCATTTGACGTTTTTGGATGGCGGAAACAAAAGGCAAAAGGATCATTTCGGTGTGGGTCCGGAAGGCCTGCTGATAAGGCATGCTGCCTGGAAGATCTTTGAAGGCGCGCAGCGGGTGGATCGATGGCGCCTCATTCGGGGCGTGGAGCGCGTAAAGGGAGATGAGGAGATCCCTGGGGTCTTCAGGTTCCCGCCCGCCGAGGGTGATGTCCTGCCGCGTCACCCGGCAGGGTTCCCCGAACGCCTCGAAAGAAAGCGACCCGTCGTTTTCCACCCGCGCAGCCATAGAGGCGGCAAGATCCGCAGCCGGCCGCTGGAATGCCTGTTGCAGGTTTTCTCTCATCATCGATTTATAAGAATTCATCGGATATGCTCCCCTTTTACACCCTGTAAAAAAGGTCAACATCGGCAGTGCCGTCTCGGCCTGTCCCTTTCCTCCTCTATACACCGCTTTCGATTTGGATTCAAACCCCTTAGACCTCTTTTCATCCCCGGCACAGATGTGGCATCTCCTTTGCTTTGGAGGAAAAGGTTGACAAAAGGGCTTTCACCCGTTTTAGGTGTGCGGAACATATGACAGGGCGAGCCCGCATGGCTGCGTTTCTGCAGGGGAACCGGTTCATGGGGGCTGAAAAAATGCAAGAGGGAGGATGGTATCGATGGCAAGACGATGGGGTTTTTTCGTGGTATCGACCGCGCTGCTTTTCGTCGGATGGATGGGGACGCATGCTGGCGCGGCCGGTGAGGTGGGCCAGGAGGAGCTGCTCGAGCGCCTCGACGCCTTGACCAGGCTGATAGAACAGCAGCAGCAGGAAATCGAGCGGCTGCGGCGGGAGGTCGAAAATCAGCGCGGGGCGATTACGCGCGTCGAAGAGACGCAGACACGGGTCGAAGAGACCCGCAAGGCGGAGGTTCAAGAGGCCGTGGCGACCGAGGTCGAAAAGCGGGAAAGCAGCTGGAAAGACTCTATCCCGCGATGGATTAGGACCATGAAGGTTTCCGGGGATCTGCGTCTCCGCTACGAAGGCATCTACGGCCGGGGCGAGACCCAGCCGGACGGCTCCGTGAAGGATCTGCCGAATCGCGACCGGTTTCGTCTGAGGGCGCGCCTGTTTTTCGACGGGGATATCACCGAAGAGGTTTCGACGCACTTCATGATCTGCACCAACCAGGATGCAAACCGGGAGGCGACGACGACCAACCAGAGTTTCACCGACGACTTCAATGACAAGGGGATCTACCTCCATCGGGCGTATGCCACTTACGAGCCCAAATGGCTGCCGGGCCTCGAGCTGACGGGCGGAAAGTTCAAGAACACCTTTCTGCACACGGACATCATGTGGGACCCGGACGTGAACCCGGAGGGATTCTATGAACGTTATCAGTATACGGGCCTCAGGCAGTTCACCCCGTTCGTTCAGTTCGGGCAGATGGTGGTGAACGAGGTCAAGAACGAGAGCGACGATGCGATGCTCTATATCTATCAGGCCGGCTATGTGTATGAGGCGGGTGCCGTTAAATGGACCATGGCGGGCAGCTATTACGACTGGTCCAACCTCCAGAATTCCAAATACCTGCACACCGCGGATTATGCGGGCGGCGGTGGCAATACCTTCGTGCTGGACGACAAGGGAATGCTCCAGTATGCCTATGACTTCAACCTGTGGGAGGCCTACACGACCGTCGATTTCACGGTGAAATCCCTGCCGGTTCAGCTTTTGGGGGACTACATCGTCAATGTGGCGGACCGGGTTCCCGGTGACGAGGATACCGCCTACTATGCGGGTTTCCAGGTGGGCAAAGCCAAGAAGAAGGGAGAGTGGGCGGTTGCTTACAAATATGCGCGGATCGAGCGGAACGCGCTGATAGGGTCCATGAACGATCAGGATTTTTATGGGGCGAACCGAGAAGGTCACAAGGTCAAACTGATGTTCCGCCCCTTGAATCATGTCCGCTTCGATATGGCGTATTTTTACACCGACCCGGTCAAGGATTGGGATCCGAGCGACATCACGTTCAACAAGAACAAGGAGCGTATGCACGAAGACCGGCTGCAGGTCGACTTGATCTTCGACTTCTAGCGGGTTTCCGACCGGAAAGGGTCTTTCTGCCCAATCTTGGCGTCGATCTGCACGGCTGCTTGTGCGGCGCACGATCCGTGCGCCTCCACGCAAGCGCTTGGTTTCTGTGATCTTGCCCAAACTGGGACCCCGGGCGAAGCGGCGGGACCGAGCACCCAGGGGGCGTGCAGAAAAAACCTCATTTCCGGCTTGGAAACTCTTTCGCGAGGGAACCTTCTTTTCCGGATGGACATGAAGGGGAACTGATGACCCGCAAGGTTTAAGGAGACCGGGACCCGCCCGGCGGCGCCGGGGCTGGGGGTCCCAAGCCTCAGGTGGCGGGGCGGGCCGGCCATTGCTCAGAAATTGAGGTTGCCCGGGGTCCTGGGGAAGGGGATGACGTCGCGGATATTGCCCATCCCGGTGATAAACTGGACCAGCCTCTCCAGTCCGAGACCGAAGCCGGCGTGGGGGGCGCTGCCGAAGCGGCGCAGATCCAGGTACCACCAGTAGTCATCGACGTGAAGGCCGCTTTCTTCGATTCGCTGAAGGAGGGTGTCGTAGTCGTCCTCGCGCTGACTGCCGCCGATGATCTCGCCGATCTTGGGAACGAGGACATCCATGGCCCGGACGGTTTTTCCGTCTGGGTTCAGCTTCATGTAGAACGGTTTGATCGTTTTCGGGTAATCGGTGAGGATGACCGGTTTCTTGAACGTTTTCTCGCAAAGATAGCGCTCGTGTTCCGATTGGAGGTCCGTCCCCCACGCGACGGGAAATTCAAATTCCTCACCGCTCTTCGATAGGATCTCGATCGCCTCGGTGTAGGATAGCCGCTCGAAATCCTGGGCGGCGAGGGTTTCGAGGGTGCCGATGACGCTCTGATCGATGAAGCGGTTGAAAAACTCGAGATCGCCCCGGCAATGATCCAGAACGTGGCCGAAGAGATACCGGAGGAACTCGACGGCAAGGTCCATGTCGCCTTCGAGATCACAAAAGGCCATCTCGGGCTCGACCATCCAGAATTCGGCCAGATGGCGGGAAGTGTTGGAATTTTCCGCGCGAAAGGTGGGGCCGAAGGTATAGACGTCTCCCAGGGCCAGGGCATAGATCTCCGCTTCCAGTTGGCCGCTCACCGTCAGGTTGGCAGGCTGACCGAAAAAGTCGTCCGAGAAATCCACCCGGCCCTCCTCGATGGGAACGGCGCCGAGGTCGAAGGTGGTGATGTGAAAAAGATCACCGGCCCCTTCGCAGTCGCTGCCGGTGATGATAGGCGTGTGGATATACAGGAAGCCCCGCTCCTGGAAAAAGGTGTGGATGGCATGGCTGACGGCGTTGCGGACCCGTGCCACGGCCCCGAAGGTGTTGGTACGCGGCCGCAGGTGGGCGATGGTTCGCAGGAATTCGAAGGAATGGCGCTTTTTCTGCAGGGGATAGTGTTCCGGATCTGCCCAGCCGAAGACATGCAGGGCCTCGACCTTCAGTTCGACCCGCTGTCCTTTCCCCGGAGAGGCCTGGAGCAGACCCTCGACTTCGAGAGAGCAACCGGGCTGGAGTCTCAGCACCGTACCTTCGTAATCGGCCGTCTGCGCATCGGCGATGAGCTGGATATTTTCCATGCAGGATCCGTCATTCAGCTCGATGAACGAGAAACCGCCCTTCGAATCCCTCCTGGTCCGGACCCAACCGCAGATCTTATAGCGGGTCCCGGTCATTCCGCCGGACAATATGTCTTTGATTCGTGTCCTTGCCAATGGTTCCCCCTGAATGCAGCGTGCTCGGTCCATATCGCTCCCGGCGGGAAGGGCCTTTCAGCGGCGTCCCTTCCCGTACCGAAGGTCGAAGCAGGTGCGAACGGCTATGCCTTGCGCTCGAATTCCCGCATGAATTCCACCAGGGCCTTGACGGCATCCAGACCGGTGGCATTGTAAATGGAAGCGCGGCAGCCGCCAACGGAGCGGTGCCCCTTGAGCCCTCCCAGGCCGGCCGTCTGCGCATCGGCGATGAAGCGCTTTTCGAGCTCTTCGCTGGGCAGACGGAACGTGACGTTCATAAGGGAACGGCTGTCCTTGTCAGCCGTGCCGCGGTAGAAATCGGACCGGTCGAGCAGATCGTAGATCGTCTTCCCCTTTTCCCGGTTGAGGAGCTCCATGTTGGCAAGCCCCCCGACGGTGTCTTCCAGCCATTTGAGAACGAGGTCGATGACATAGATCACGACGCAGGCCGGCGTGTTGTACATGGAGTTCTTCTCTGTGAACGTCGTGTATTTCAGCATCGCCGGGAGATCGGCAGGGACGCGCTCGAGCATGTCTTTGCGGATGATCGCCAGCGCTGTCCCGGCCGGGCCGATATTCTTCTGGGCGCCGGCATAGATGAGGCCGAAGGGACGGGGGTCGAACGGACGGCTCATGAAATCCGAGGACATGTCGCATACGAGGGGGACGGTGCGAGGGTTCGGGAATTGCGCCCACTGGGTCCCCTTGATGGTGTTGTTGGAGGTGAAATGCAGGTAGGCGGCTCCCTCGTCTATGTCGAAGGCCTTCGGGATGTAGCAGAAATCTCTGTCCTCCGAGGAGGCGATCACATGGACCTGTTTCTTCAGCGTCTTGGCCTCCTTGATAGCCTTGGTGGACCAGGTCCCGGTGTTGATGTAGTCGATCGACTGGCCGTCAACGGTCAGGTTCATGGGGATCATGCAGAACTGAAGACTTGCGCCCCCCTGGATGAAAACGATGTCGAAATCATCCCCGAGATTGAGAAGCCGTCTTGTTCTCGCCACAGCGTCGTTGATGACCTCGTCGAACCCTTTGCTGCGGTGGCTGACCTCCAGGATCGACATGCCTGATCCTTTGAAGTCCAGCAGTTCCTCCTGCATTTCCTCGAGGACCGGCAGGGGAAGGGCCGCCGGGCCGGCGTTGAAATTATGGATGCGTTTCGTCATGTTTTTTCTCCTTGTAAAAGAATATGGTCCATCCGGAAATGGTCTTTTCTTCACCCTTCACCGATCCGAACCGGTTCCGCGCACCTCTCTCGAAGGCGTCTGCCTGTAAAGGCAGGCGCCCCGGATCCACTCAGTTCTTCTGCAGCTTTTTCAGCATGTCCTTGACGAGGGTCATGGTTTCGCTGTCCTTTTCGTAAGGCGGTCTTCCTTCGAGATCCGCCTCGATGATTCCTTTTCCGTAAGGGATGAAGCCAAGAAAGTCGAAATCGGGCATCTGCATCAGCAGGAATTCCCGATCCTCGGGGGAGCGGATTTTGTTGCCGACGAAACTCAGTTTCTTGATCCCGACATCCGCTGCAAGGGTACGTATCTGATGGGCCGTTTCGATGCTGCGCCGGCCCGGCTCCACGACGACGATCAGCCGGTCGACCGACATCGCGGTACCCCGTCCCAAGTGCTCCAGGCCGGCCTCCATGTCGAGAACGACCGCCTCGTCGCGCGAGAGAACGATGTGGCGCACCAGGTTCTTCAAGAGCGTGCTCTCGGGGCAGATGCAGCCCGCGCCGCCCTTTTTGACTCCGCCCATGACCATGACTTTGACCCCGTCGACCTCTACGGAGAGCCTTTCCGGAAGGTCGTCCACCTTGGGGTTCAGCTTGAAGAAGGAGCCCATCGTGCCGACCTTGGCCTCGGTCCGCTCTTCGATCAATTCTTTCATGTTGGATATGGGGACGATGTCTTCGCTGTTCTTGACACCCAGTGCCTGGGCGAGGTTCGCGTCCGGGTCTGCATCGATAGCCAGGACCCGTTTGCCTTGATCGGCCAGAGCACGAATCAGAAACGCGGCGAAGGTGGTTTTTCCCACCCCGCCTTTTCCACTGACGGCAAGTTTCATGGTTGCCTCCTTGGGCTGTTTTTACGTCCAGACGGGCAAGGTCGGATCGACCCCCGCATGCTTCGCGCCTCGCGTGGACAGGGGCCTCGGCTGCGGGCCGAACCGGGGGTCCTGCTCGACAGATGCCGTCAAGCCTATCCTTCCGCCGGCTCGATGCAGGGTCACAGGGTCGACGGTGCCTGAGAGAGCGTCTCTGGACAGTTACCGAATAAATGAACAGAATAAGAGATAAGGTTAGAGAATTTCAAGCATAAAATAGCCGTCGTTTCCTTGACAGGCGGGTGCGCTTGCCCTATGTTTGCGCGGGGTTTGGAGATGGGCGACGCCCCGCCGGGGGAGTGGCTCGTGATCTTTCGGCCTCGGCCGGCCCACCATGACTGAACGGGTTTTTTCTACACTCGATACGACAGGGAGGAGAAAGTCCATATGCCTTTATTTTCGGTGGATTCTCAGACGTGCAGGAGGGACGGCATCTGTGCTGAGGTGTGCCCTATGAAGATCGTCCATTTCCCGAAGGACGGCTCACCGCCTCGGCCGGCGCCCGATGCCGAAGAGCTCTGTATCGCCTGCGGGCATTGCGTCGCGGTCTGCCCCCATGGGGCCTTTTCCCATCGAAAGGTGCCCCCGGATCTCTGTCCGCCCATGGGGAAGGACTGGCCGCTTTCTCGGAATGCCGTCTCGACCCTTCTGCAGGGTCGACGTTCCATCCGGGTCTTCAGGGAGCGCCCGGTCGAGCCGGGGCTGGTGGAGGATCTGATCGCGCTTGCGGCGCATGCCCCGTCCGCGCACAATATGCAGCCCGTCAGCTGGCTGGTGGTTTCCGGGGAGGAACGGATCCAACCGATTGCAGGCCTGGTTGTCGATTGGATGAGGTCATTGATCGCGGCCGCATCGCCCCTGGCTGAAACGTTCCATATGGCGCGGACCGTTTTACAGTGGGAATCCGGCCGGGATCCGATCGCCCGGCACGCCCCATGCCTGGTGGTGGCGTATGCGGCGAAGGACGCACGGCTTGCGGCCACCGCCTGCACCATCGCACTGACCTATCTCGAGCTGGCAGCCCCTTCCCATGGGCTCGGGGCGTGTTGGGCCGGTTACATCAATACGGCCGCCAACCTATCGCCGCCGCTGTTGCAGTCGCTCGATCTGCCGGAAGCACACCTTCCCTACGGGGTCATGATGCTCGGGTATCCCAAATACACGTACCATAGGATCCCGAAGCGCAAAGCCCCCTCGATCATCTGGCGCTGATCGAGAGAAGGCGGTCATTCATCTCTGGCTTGCAGGGTGCGCCCGCGTCAACAGATCGCGCCCTGGAACACCTGCAGGCATCGATTCCGGCTCCGCGGGCGTGAGGCCACATGTGCGGGCGCTTTGCGGAGAATTTTTTCAGCACAAGACGGGGGATCACTGCTTGTGAATGTTTTCTTTTGACAGGTCAGGGGCAGTATGCTAAACCGCATTCGGTGAATTTCACTCTAAATTCTATGGAGGTGCAAGATGTTCGAAATCTTGAAACGGCAGGAAATGGCCGGCGGGACAGTCGTTCTGAACGAGATCAGTGCGCCCGCGATCGCCAGAAAGGCCAAGCCGGGACAATTTGTCATTCTGAAGGCCAATGAGACCGGAGAGCGTATCCCTCTGACCATGGCCGATACGGACCCGAAAAAGGGCACCATCACGATTATTTATCAGGTGGTGGGCAAATCCACCACGCTGTTCAAGTCGCTGCAGGTGGGCGAGCGTTTTCAGGATGTCATCGGGCCGCTCGGTCAAGCGACCCATCTCGAAAAGCTCGGGACCGTGGTGTGCGTGGGTGGTGGAACCGGTGTGGCCGTCCTGCACCCCATTACACGCGGATTGAAGGAGATAGGCAACCGTGTCATCGCGATCATCGGCGCGCGTACGAAAGACCTCCTGATCTTGGAAGACAAGATGAAGGCGGCCTCGAACGAGCTGCATGTGTGTACGGATGACGGCAGCTACGGTCATCATGGGTTTGTGACGGATGTCCTGAAGGAGATTCTCGAAAAGGAGGACGTCAAGCTGGTGGTTGGTATCGGCCCGGTTCCCATGATGAAGTTCGTCTGCAAGGTGACGGAACAGTACAAGGTCAAGACTCTCGTCAGCCTGAACGCCATTATGGTCGACGGCACGGGGATGTGCGGCTGCTGCCGGGTGACCATCGGGGGCGAGACCCGATTCGCTTGTGTCGACGGTCCTGAGTTCGACGGCCACAAGGTCGATTTCGACGAGTTGTCGCAGCGCCTGAATGCCTACAAGGAAGACGAGGCTGTGGCGATGCAGCAGTATGCCTGCAAGTGCCAGGCGGGTTGAAAGGCCTCTCCGGTGAACGACGAAGTATAAGTCCCTGACAGGGGTTAAGATAGAATGGAGGATATGATGGCGGAAACGACGGAAAAGAAGGAAAAAGTGCCCAGACAGCCCATGCCGGAGCAGTCCGCAGAGGTGCGGCGAAGGAACTTTGAAGAGGTTCCGAGAGGATACACGGCGGAGATGGCGATGAAGGAGGCCGAGCGATGCCTGCAATGCAAGAATCCGGCCTGCATGAACGGCTGTCCCGTGTCGATCGAGATTCCGGCCTTCATCAAACATGTCAAGGAGGGCGATTTTACCAAGGCCGCCCGTAAGATATGGGAGCGGAACGCCCTGCCGGCGGTCTGCGGCCGTGTGTGCCCCCAGGAGATCCAGTGCGAAGGCCAGTGCATCCTCGGGAAAAAAGGCGAGCCCGTGGCGATCGGCAACCTGGAGCGCTTCGTGGCCGATTGGGAAAGGGCGAACGGAAAGGGCGACCTGCCACCCAAGGCCGAGCCGACCGGGAAGCGCGTGGCTGTCGTAGGATCCGGACCTTCGGGTCTGACCGTCGCCGGCGACCTGATCCTGAAAGGCCACGACGTGACGATCTTCGAAGCCTTCCACAAACCGGGAGGCGTGCTCGTCTACGGGATCCCCGAGTTCCGGCTCCCCAAAGAGATCGTGTATTCGGAAGTCAATTTTCTCGAGCGGCTCGGCGCAAAGCTGCATTGCAACTCGGTGGTCGGGCGTACGGTCTCCGTTGACGAACTGTTCGAAGAGGGATTCGATGCCGTCTATATCGGCGTCGGGGCAGGACTGCCGAGTTTCCTCAAGATCCCGGGCGAAAACCTGATCGGTATCTATTCGGCCAATGAGTACCTCACACGGGCCAACCTGATGAAGGCCTATCTCTTCCCCGAGTACGACACGCCGATCGTGCGCGGGAAGGATGTGGTCGTGCTGGGCGCCGGTAACGTGGCCATGGACTCGGCCCGAACGGCCATGCGGCTCGGGGCGGACCGGGTGAGGATCGTGTACCGGCGTTCACGGGACGAGATGCCTGCCAGAAAGGCCGAGATCCATCATGCCGAGGAGGAAGGGATCGAATTCCACCTGCTGACGGCGCCGACTCGCTTTGTCGGGGATGAAAACGGACGCGTCAAGGCCATGGAATGCCTCAAGATGGAACTGGGCGAACCAGATGCCTCGGGACGCCGCCGCCCCGTGCCGATCGAGGGGTCCAAGTTCACGCTGGACTGCGACCTGGCGGTCATTTCGGTCGGAGCCGGTGCGAACCCGCTGCTGACGCGGAGCACGGAAGGGCTGCAGTTGACGAAGTGGGGCTACATCATCGCTGACCCCGAAACGGGAAAGACGACCAAGAAGGGCGTGTGGGCCGGAGGCGATATCGTCACCGGGCAGGCCACCGTTATCCTGGCCATGGGCGCCGGGCGGATGGCGTCCGATTCGATCCACAAATATCTGACCTGGGGCTGGTAGCGGACCTCCTCATCCGGGGATGTCGCCGCCGCACTGTTTTATCGGCATGCGGGGTGCACCGGGCATGACTCTTCCGATCCGTTCCCGAGGCCGGTCTGCAGGCTTTGCAGGGGTGGTGTCCGGTCTGCGGGGGACGGGAAAAAGATCCCTCCGGGGTTGAAAATGCGCGTGTGCAGCGGATCGTTCTGCACCGAGGAGACAACAGGGCTTGAGCCCGCTGAGATCGGCGAGCCGGCGGGGTACCGCAGCACATCTGGTGCCCCGCCGGCTTCCGTTTGATGAAAGGCTGCGATGTGGGGGCCCTGCAAATTACAGCTGGCTTTCGAGATCTTCGAAGGCGTCTTCCAGTTGATAGAGCAGTCGATCAAGTGCATCCAACTCCCGCTGGAGAAGCGTTTCCCGGGCCTTATTGCGCAGGTCGAGCATAACGGGCAGAAGACGCTTCAGGGCAGGCTTCATCTGCTCCGGGACATGCGGGTCCCGCGCAAGCATCTCCAGGCGGTCGACCAGGGCGTAGAACGACGGCTCGGCTTCCAGGACCTCACCGTAGCCGGCAAGCCTCAAAAAATCTGCGATACGGGGAAAATCTGAAGCGAAGCCGGCCTCATAAACCTGTTTGATACGGATCTCGATCTGCATGAATCGGCTCATGGCGAACCCCTTGTCAGTGCGTCAAGGGCCTCGGGGGGTTGGATCGATCCCGAGACTTGGGTAAAAAAACACGGTTGAGCCTGTCTTGAACATGTTTTTCTGTGACCTTCAATGCATCTATGCCTGTTGGCCGAAAGAGGCAGGGCTGGACGGGTCCGGGAGTTGCCAAACCTTCCAGGCGGTCTACTGCGAGAAAAAGGGCAGGCATGTCCACAAGAACATGCCCTGCCGGGAAAAGATTCCACGCGTTGCAAGCGCTGGCTCCGATGATCGAACCGATCCCCTATAACTCGACGCTGCCCAGATACTGCGAGATTGCGCCGTCATAGCGATGAGTCAGCGCGAAAACCTTTTTGGCCAGTTCGAAACGTGTTTTCAGGGTGGTCTCTCCACCCGATGCCGTCATTTCATCCAGGACCCGGCGGTAATCCGCTGGATCGACGAGCACCGTGACATCCCGGAAATTTTTCGCTGCAGAGCGCAGCATGGCCGGTCCCCCGATGTCGATATTTTCTATGGCCTGCTCCAGGGTGACCTGAGGATCGGCGACCGTTTTTTCGAACTGATAAAGATTGACCACGAGCATGTCGATGGTCTGAATGCCGTGGCGCGACATCATGTCCCTGTGTTCGCGGTTGTCTCTCAACCCGAGCAGTCCGCCGTGGACCTTGGGATGCAGGGTCTTGACCCTTCCGTCCAGCATTTCCGGAAATCCGGTGTACTGCGAGATGTCCGTAACGGTGAGGCCACCGTCACGCAGGGTTCGGGCTGTCCCACCGGTAGACAGGATCTGGACCCCCAAAGGGGCTAGAGCCGATGCAAATTGGACGACACCGGTTTTGTCTGTCACGCTGATGATTGCACGCTCGATTTTAGCCATGGTCTGCCTCCTGATGTGGATATGATCCAGGCGCGGTGAGGATCTTCAACGGCTGCTGCGGCGTGAGGAAAGTCCGGCGTTTAGGCCGGCCGGTTCGAAGCGCAGCCGGAAAGGGTCGCCCTGGAAAGGCGCGGGTTTTCATTGAAACAAGCCTGCCCTTTATGATCGTTTCGCCTCGGGCCCTGAGGCTCAGTCGGGGCGAGCACCCTGTATAATCCAAAACGGCATTTTTGGCAACCGCCTGATCGATTCAGCACGGACGAAGAAAAGGGGCTTCCGTTTCCAGGCGAAGAGACGGAGGCGATGCCTCGCAAGGAACGGTGAACAGGGGCTGCTCTGGAGACCGGGGGGGGCGATCCGCGGGCGGGTGCAAGGGGGAGCGTCTTTATGGTCTGTTCAATCCTGGTGGTTTATCACTCCCAGGGAGGCAACACGCGCAAGATGGCGGAAGCCGTTGCGGCTGGTGCTGGGGAGGTGGAGGGCGTCCGCGTGATTCTGAAAGAGGCCTTCCAGGCAACGCTTGCGGATCTGGTTGACTGCGACGGATTGGTCCTCGGATCACCGGAGTATTTCGGGTACATGGCGGGGGCGCTCAAAGATTTCTTCGATAGAACCTACGAATCCGCCAGAGGCGAAAGAAAGGTTTTCAAGAAACCCTATGCGGTCTTTGTCAGCGCCGGAAACGATGGGCGAGGCGCTCTTGCGGCGATTGAGCGGATCTGCATCGGTTATCCACTCAAGAAAATCTATGAAGCGGTCATCGCCCGCGGAGAATTGACGGAACAGGACCTGACGGCGTGCCGTGAGTTGGGGCAAACGGTGGCGGCCGGCTGTGACGCAGCCATCTACTAGCCAGTTTCCATCCGGAAATGGTCTTTTTGGCCAATCTTGGCGTCAATCTGCACGTTTGCTTGTGCGGCGACCCAGAGGTCGCCTCCGCGCAAACGCTTGATTTCCTTGATATTGGCCAAAAATCCTCATTTCCGGATGGAAACTGGGGTCTGCGGGGAAATGGTCTTTTTGGCCAATCTTGGCGTCAATCTGCCCGTTTGTTTGTGCGGCGACCACTAGGTCGCCTCCGCACAAACGGTTGATTTCCTTGATATTGGCCAAACTGGGACCCGCCCTGCAAGGGCGGGACTGAGCACGCGCCGCGTGTGGAGGAAAATCCTCATTCCCGGATTGCAAACCGGGTTGTGCCGAGGAATCATTTCCGGAGGGCCGCTGGGCAGCCTGCAGCCATTCAGGTTCCAAGCGATGAGGGGGGCAAAGGAGAAACCCGTTCCGATGGGATTCGCCAGGGTCGAACCTGGTTTCAAAGGACCGCTGCATGAAGAAAATCAATTGGTCTTCTTGTCTTCGGGGAATCTGGGGACGGGGAATTTGAAGAATTCGACGCCCTCCTCTTTGAGCATCCTTTCCTCTTCGTCCGTAGCCGAACCGCGGATGTTCCGTTTTTCCGAAACGCCGTAGTGAATCTTGAGGGCCTCTCCGGCGAACTGCGTTCCTACGTCGTCAAAGGTATCGTGAATGGATCGCAAGACCGCCATTGCGAGTGCATGGTAGTCGACCGGTTGGGATGCATCGTGGGGGGGTGCGGGAGAGGCCTTCTTGATGGACACAGGAGATATGATTCTTCGAATGTTGGAATCCTCGCAAAACGGGCAGGTGATCAAACGCCTGGCGTTCTGATCTTCGAAGGCCTCGATGCTGTCGAACCAGCCTTCGAAGACATGGTCTCTAGAACACTTGAGATCGAAAGCGATCACAGCGTGCGCCTCAGCGTTCGGTATAAAGAACGGCGAGAATCTTCGCCGGTTTGTCACCGTGGCACTTCACCAGGTGGGGAACGGTCGAATCATAGTAGATGGCATCGCCGGTTTCGAGCACGTATCGTTGGTCTTCCAGATGAACCGCCATGGCGCCTTCAAGGACATAGATGAATTCCTGCCCGTCGTGGCTCGAACGTTCTTCTTCGGTCTCGGCGGGCGCCAGCACTACGATGAAGGGCTCCATGTGGCGGTCGACCTTGTGCGGGGCGAGCGAGATGTATTCATATCCATACCTTTTGCCTTTAGTGGAATCGTAGCGGGACACCACCTTCCGGTCCTGATGGTGCACGATGGTGAAGGGGCGGTTTTCCTGGCCGGATATGAAGTAGCCCATCTTCATTTCGAGGGCCTTGGCCAGTTTGATCACGGTGCCCAGAGGCGGGGCTACGGTACCGTCTTCAATGGAGGCAAGCAGACCTACGTCCAGATCGGTTCGCCTGGAGACATCCTCGAGCGTGAGCCCCCGCTTCTGCCTTACGGCGCGCACGCGCTGACCGACGTCGACCTCGTAATCCGCACCTTCACCAGGCTCGCCGGGGATGCTGTCCATGAAATCCTTTTCCTGGCTTTGCCTGGCGAACTGCTCGTTGATATCGCTCAGGAAGTCCTGGTAGGTATCCCGTGCCTCATCGCGGTTCCGATCCTCGTCCATAACGCCGACCTTCCTTTCCTTGTGGTTGAGGGAAAAGGGGCTTCATTACGGATGCCCATTGTCTGCAGCGAAACGGGCTCCCAGCTCCAAGGCCTTGCTGTTCGACTCTATCATGTTGTGGTAACGCCGGTCAAGCGCACCATAAAGGGCCTTCTTGAGCGAGCGGACCCGGACGACACCGGTGCGGCGAACAGCCGCGCCAAGCACGACCATGTTGGCCAGACGTTCGTTCCCCAGCTCCAAGGCTAGCTCTCGGCTGGGGACCAGGAGACAGTCCACCCCTCGGAAGTGCACCGCTTCTTCAGGGATCAGAGAGGCATTGACTATCAGCGTTCCGCCTTTGCGAACGCGGGGTCCGAATTTGTCAAGGGAAGGACGGTTCATGACAATGGCTGAAACCGGCCGCTGGATAATGGGCGAACCGATCTGCTGGTCCGAGACGACGACGGTGCAGTTGGCGGTTCCTCCACGCATCTCGACGCCATAGACCGGCATATAGGTCACCCTCTTCTTTTCGCCCATGGCGGCATAGGCGAGGATGTTGCCCATGAGCAGAACGCCCTGGCCCCCGAAACCCGCTATGATCGTGTCAAAATACATTATGCTTCACCCCCCTTGAAGATGCCCAGCGGGAAATAGGGGATCATCTCTTCCTTGACCCGCTTGTTGGCGCGCTCCGGCGACATTTTCCAGTTCGTTGGACAGGCGGAAAGGATCTCCACGAAACCGAACCCTTCGCCGGTGGTCTGAACCTCGAAGGCGCGCTGCAGGTACTTGCGGGTCTTCACGAGGTTCTTAGGGGTGTCGACCGCCCCTCGGGCGACGAAGGTCGTGCCGGTCAGTCCGCCCAAAAGTTCCGCCATCCGGATGGGGAAACCGTTTACGGCCGGATCTCTTCCAAACGGTGTCGTCGTGGTTTCCTGCCCGGGCATCGTGGTCGGAGCCATTTGGCCGCCGGTCATTCCGAAGACCGTATTGTTGACGAAGATGACCGTGATGTGTTCTCCGCGGTTGGCGGCGTGGATGATTTCGGCGGTCCCGATAGCGGCGAGATCCCCGTCCCCCTGATAGGTGAAGACGAAGCGGTCGGGCCGGGCCCGCTTGACACCGGTCGCGACTGCTGCTGCGCGTCCGTGCGGGGCCTCGAGCACATCGATGTCCAGATAATCATACAGAAAGACCGAGCAGCCGACAGAGGCCACTGCGATGGACGTTTGCTGCAAGGCATACCGATCGATGCATTCGGCCGTCAGGCGGTGGATGATGCCATGGTGACAGCCCGGGCAGAAGTGGAACGGCACGTCAATGAGGCTTTGGGGTCTTGAAAAAACCTGCTCCATTTATGCGATCCTCTTTTTGTAGACTTTGGCGATTTCATGAAAGATTTCGTCCGGCGACGGGATGGAGCCGGGCGGTCTGCCATAGAAATCCACCTGGTTTTTCTTGTGTCCGACGGCCAGTTTGACATCTTCGACCATTTGGCCGGTACTCAGTTCCACCGCCATGAAATTTCTGATCTTCCGGGAGATCTTTTCGAGCGCAGCATAGGGAAAGGGGTAAAGGGTGATCGGTCGCAGGAGGCCGATCAGCATGCCTTTTTCACGGGCCATGCCCACAGCGCTCTTCACGATGCGAGCCAGTGAGCCGAATGCGACGACAACCAGCTTCGCATCGTCTAAATTCTGGGTTTCAAAGCGGATCTCGCGCTTCATCTGCTGATACTTGCGGTAAAGGAACCAGTTGTGGTCCGTGAGTTCGCCTTCTGAGAGGTAGAGAGATTTGAGGATCCGGCGGGGCCGCCCCGAAGCGCCCGTAAGGATCCAATCCTTCTCGGAGGGGGTTCCTCTGTAGAGGCGTGTTTTCAAGGGTTCTTTGATCTGCCCCAGCAATGCGTCGCCCAGGATCACAACCGGATTCCGGTATTTGTCGGCGAGGTCGAAGGCGCGCATCGTGAGATCATAGGCCTCCTGGACGGATGAGGGGGCCAGGACGATCGTCCGGTAATCCCCGTGTCCGCCGCCTCTGGTGGCCTGGAAATAATCACCCTGCGACGGTGAGATCCCCCCGAGGCCGGGTCCGCTGCGGCTCATGTTGACGATAACGCCCGGTATCTGGCTGCCGCACAGGTAGGAAATGCCTTCCTGCTTCAGGGAAATGCCCGGGCTCGAAGAGGAGGTCATCGCCCGTGCTCCGGTGGCGCTTGCGCCCAGGAGCATGTTGATGGACGCTATCTCGCTTTCGGCCTGTATGAAGATGCCCCCGATCGCCGGCAGATGTTTCGACATATACTCCGGGATGTCGTTTTGCGGAGTGATGGGATAGCCGAAATAAAACCGGCATCCGGCCTCGATGGCGCCCATGGCGATGGCTTCATTGCCTTTTACGAACAAAGTCTCCAAACCGTTTTTCTCCTCAATGCCATCGTTTCCACAAAAGGAAGGGAGCGATGGGAATCTCGAACTGCTTCATCTTTTACCTGAAGACGACGGTTTTGGCCCGATGCCAATGATCGAGGGCTGTGAATGCCTTCGGGCTCGAAATCGTCCTGCTTTGCCTTCAGGAATCCTCCGGTGGAGCGGATGGTTCCACCGGCCTCCAGGGAGGGCAACGTTCTCTATTGAAAGCTCTTTACCGCTGTTTGCCGCCTGAATCTTCAGGATTTCCCAAGCAGGGTTGGCGTGGCAAGCCGCGCATGGGCGGCGAATAGAAAGCCCGTTCTTGAAGATGACAAACCCTCGATATTCAATCCATGTTCCCGCAGGCGTACCGGATGTCTGAAATGCTGCGCAGAACACAGGTTCCGACGTCTGAAAACCGATTCAGCACCGGACAGGAGGCACCATCCTAAACGTTTTTACGAAGAGACATCACTTGTATACCGTGATCACCACATCGGGGCACATCTCAGCGCATAGTTTACAACCGGTGCATGCCTCCATATCGCTGATGTGAGCGGTGGGATAACCCGACAGATTGATGGAGGAGCTGATACTGAGGAGCCCTTTGGGACAGGCCAGTACGCAGAGTCCACACCCTTTGCAGCGTTCTTCTCTAAATTTGATCAAGGCCATGATTCAGCATGTCTTTCTACGTAGTTTCCGAGCCTTCTATTGCGGATCGGGGACACTCGGTTCGACAGGATTGGTTCCGGATTTAAACCCATTACGTTTCGAGGACGAAAATGACCTCCAGACGCACGCGAAACTCTTTGATTTGTCCTTCTTCTACGGAGACACGCTGCTCGATGACACGCAACCCGGTGATTCCCCGCAGAGTGCGGTTCGCCCTTTCGAAACCGACCCGGATGGCTTCATCGAAACTGTGGGGTGACGCTGCGATGATCTCCGTTACCCTTGCAACACGTTCCATGTCTACCTCTCCTGTTTCCAAATCGAATCCTCTTCGTAGCTTTTATTGGGCGTCTTCCCAGTTGACGGGCGTGAGCAGCCGTTCGTTGTTTCTCATATCCTCTCGAAGAAGTCTATGCAATCGGGCATAGCCCGGACCGGGGGTTCCGTCACCGATGGTGCGGCTGTCGAAGCGAACAACCGGCAGGATGTCGAGAGAGGTCCCAGTGAGGAAAACCTCCCGGGCCTGATAGGCCTCATCGGGGGGTATCTCACCGAAGACGGCGTCTTTGAGGTGTCCCTCCTGCACCAGCTGCCGGGCCAGCTCGAAAACACGCTGCTCGGTAATGCCCGAAAGCGTCGTGTCCAGTCCGGGGAATTTCAGAACCCCTTCCACGGTGATGATGCCAAGGTTTTCCGTCGAACCCTCGGCGAGAAACCCTTTTTCATCCAAGCCGACGGAATACCCGCAGCCTGCCTCGATCGCCTCCATCTTCATCAGGACATTGGGCAGATAGTCACAGGATTTGATGGTGGCAAAAAACGATTTCTTGATGGGGATGCGGCTTGTAATGATGGAGATGCCTTCCCGGTAGTAGGTTTCTGGCAGGCCCTTGAACCGGATCACGTTGACGTAGAGCTGGCTTTCAGGACAATCGAATGGGTTGGCCGTGAAGCTTCCCGGGCCACGAGACAGCACGAGGCGGATCAGGCAGTCCTTCAGACCGCCTTTCCGTACGAGAAACCGGATCAGTTCTCTAATATCGGCATAGACTTCGGGCGGGGACAGAGAAATGGCGCGGGCCGAACGGTTCAGGCGCTTGAGATGCTCCTCCATCTGGTAGATCTTGCCGTCGACGCAGCGCATGACATCGAAGACCCCGTCGCCCCGGTGGACAAGGTGGTCGTCGACAGGGATCAGCATCAGATCGGGATCCGTCGTGAATCCCCCCCATTGGGTCGAGTACATCGTCAGATAGTTATGGCGCCAGGGTTTTTCCCGGGTGCCGAGACGGTCGAGGAAATCGGTTCTGGTGATCTCTGGAAGTTTCATCATCGATGACGGGAAGACCCCATGATTCGCGGTGCGCAGATCCCTGCCACCGGAGCATTGAATAAGGTTCGATGCGTGCCGCTCGTAAGGCGGTTAAGAAGACGGTTTGATGCGTATCGACCGTGACAAGTGCTTGACACCATTATAACCAAAAACTACCATACTAGCCGATTCGGTCAGAAAGCTAAACAATTAAATTCTAAAAATCAATGAATTTTTGTGTTCTGCCTTGAAAGGAAGCCGGAGCGTGTGGGTCGGCCCCCGGAGCCCGGTTGTGGAAAGCCGGAGGTGCCGCTGATCGTCCACGGTCGAGCCGGGGTCCCGAAGCTCGACCATGCCAGAAAGGAAGCCTTCCCATGAGTGAAAGACAATTCTTGGTGGATGATATCACCATCAAGGACACATGGCGCATGTTCAACATCATTGCCGAATTTGTCGATGGCTTCGATGTCCTGCCGGAGGTGCATCCGGCGGTCACCATCTTCGGCTCCGCCCGCTCCAAGCCCCAGAGCCAGGCTTATAAGATGACCGTGAAGACCGCCCGGCTGCTGGTTGAAAACGGATTCAACGTCATCTCCGGCGGAGGCCCGGGGATCATGGAGGCGGCCAACAAGGGGGCGGCCGATGGGGGCGGCAAATCCGTCGGCCTGCACATCGAACTCCCGAACGAGCAGCAGGCGAACCCATATTCAAACATCAGATTGAATTTCAAATACTTTTTCATTCGCAAGGTGATGTTCGTCAAATACGCCGTCGCTTACATTATCATGCCGGGAGGTTTCGGGACCCTCGACGAACTCTTCGAGGCCCTGACGCTGATCCAGACGGAACGGATCCGTTCCTTCCCTGTAATCATGATCGACTCGAAATTCTGGGGAGGTCTGGTGGACTGGATCAGAGACACCATGCTCAAGGGTAAGACCATTTCGCCCTCCGACCTCGACATTTTCCGGGTCGTGGATACGCCCGAGGAGGCCGTGGGGATCATCAAAAGGCGTGTCATTGTCTGAGCAGCTGACGTCCGAAGAGAGACGAATGGTCACGGAGTGGGCCGAGGGCCTCCGCTGTCCCTTGGGCGATCGGGCCCTCGGCCTCTTGGGGGTCTATCTCGCCGAGCTTTGGGAGTGGAATCGACGGATGAATCTGACCGGCCTGCGCTCCCGCGAAGAAGTGGTCCGTGAATTGCTCCTGGATTCCCTGATGGCCGGATCGATTCTCCCCGCAGGAGGAAATCTGCTGGATATCGGTTCGGGTGCGGGATTTCCGGCCATTCCCATCAAGATCTGTCAGCCGGCCGTGATGGTCCATCTGCTGGAAGCCAATGCGCGGCGGGTCACGTTTCTGCGGCATGTCATCCGGGTGATGCGGCTCGAGGGGATCGAAGTGTTCAGGGGCAGGGCAGGGGAATACTGGTCAAAATGCGGTGCCGGCGGCTACTCATGCGTCACGGCACGGGCGGTAGCGCCTCCCCCGCAGGCCTTGCGGTTGGGGGCACCCTATCTCGCCCGTCACGGCCGAATGCTGCTTTTTGCAGGAGAGGACCTGACGGCTGTGGTAAAGGGCATTAATCCGCAATTGCAAATTTTTTCAATCCGTTTGGAGCAGGTGCTCCCGTACCGCCTGCCTCGAAAACCGACGCTTCGCCACCTCCTGGTCTTGACGAAACGCGACGCCGACGACCTTGTAGGAGAAGGTCATTAGATTTCAACCTGGCGCACACCAACGGGTGCTTCACCGTTCAGAGGCCAGCCGGCCGGCGCTTTCGGGGGCTGCAGCGTTTGTTCTTCCGAATAGGCGCTGGGTGAAAAAGGCCTCAGTGCGACGATTCCAGTGCATGGAAAACCGTTGCCACCTGATTATCGATGTACTGATCGAGGGTCAAGCGGTTTTTGAAATGCCAGTGTTTCAAAACCCACATGTGGGCCATAATGATGATGTTGTAAGCCATCAGATCAACGTCGACCTTTCTGAAAAGGCCTTGCGCTATGCCATCCTCCAGAATGCCCGCGAAGATCCGGCTTATGTCCACCTCCATTTGCATGATGCGCGTTTTCGATGCCCGATCCAGCGATGCGGACTTCTGGTAAAAAAGAAGCACCTTTTCCTTTTCACGGTCCAGAATTCGATGGTAAATGACCAAAGCGATCGCCAGTTTTTCTTCCGGGTCCTGGATGTCTTCAATCTCGCGGGTCAAATTTTCACGGAAGGCTTCGAGCAGGTCTTCCATGATGAGGCGCATGATCTCCGACTTGTTTTTTACGTAATGGTACGTGACAGGCAGGCTTACTCCCGCTGCCTCGGAGATTTCCTGTATCGATGTGGAAGCGAACCCTTTCCTGGCATAAAGATTCGCCGCCGTGTCGACAATCTGACGACGCACCTTGTCGGATGAAGCAATTTGATCTAGGACCGTCAGCTTTTTAAATGTTCTATACATGGAAGCTCTCTCGTGAAGGGTTGAAATGGATCGGCAAACAGGTGATGCGGAGATTTCCCCATGTCGAACCATGGCCGCCCGGTTCCTGTCCAGAAACGAGTTGTCCAGCCTTTTTCTCCGGTCGGAGAGGGAGAAGACCTGTGCGGTGACGGATAAGATCACCCCTTCGGCTGATCGCTCTCCGATTTTGACCGGATCATCGTTTCTGGACTGAACCGCGCCGGTATTCCATATGCATTCTCAAACAAAAGCCGCCTATTCCTTGGTGTACTTGAAGGAAACGTTCAGTTTTGCCCGATAGGATGTGATTTTTCCGTTTTCCACCGTAACGTCCAGTCTGGTTATTTCAGCGACCCGAAGATCCCGCAGCGATGTGCCGGCGGTGTCAATGGCGGTCTTGGCCGCTTCTTCCCAGGACACATCGCTCGTCCCCACCAATTGGATGATCTTGTAAGTGCTTCCAGCCATTTCGTTTCTCCTTTCCTCTGATGTGAAGGTTAGCGCCGACCAGAAGACCTTGGAAAGATGACCACCTCCTTTCCCACTGAGGATGATTCCAATGCGGGCTCGGTCTGGTGCACCGACCGCGCAGACGAAACAGCGATAAAAAGAACCGAATTCAGTGTAGCACAAAAACCGCTCTTTTCAAGGGAATCTTTCCGCCGGGACTCTTGTGCCCGGGAGAATCATGCCGCTCGCAGCCACCCGGAAGCCATCGAAACCCAGCTCAGGCTCCCCAACGGTAAACACGGGTTTTTCTTCACACCCTTCGAGTGGTCAGTCCCACCGCTTCGCGGCGGGTCCCGGTTTCTTCACACGCTTCGCGTCTTTAGTGCCACCTTTTCGGGGCGTGTTCCGGTTTGTCCCATATCGAGGAAAGCGAGTGTTTGTGCGGAAGCGGCAGATGAGCCGTCGCAGAAACAGATCTACCCGTTGGTGTCGGAGGGGACAAAAAACCATGGTGGCAGGATTGAGTCCGGCTCAGCCGGCGGGAAATCCCCAGTCCGCAAGCTGCGCCAGCATCCGTTCCCGGTGGGTCCCCGGCCAGAAACAGCGTCGGCAGACGGGGCAAAAGCGGATGGCCCCATGGTGAATCGCCTGGACATAGTCAGGCACCGTTTCTGAGAGATTGTCCGGAGCGGGTTCTAGAGGGGCGTTGCACCGGATGCAACGGCTGAACCACTGGGATGGCGGGGGATCGATTCCGAGGCTTTCACGCACCTCCATCAGTTGGGGACCGGTACGTTCGGCCCGGATGAGCACAGCCCCGGGATGGGAGGCGACTCGTGCCTGCCGCCTCGAGAGGAGGATCCGATCGTCCATGGGGAAGCCGGCGGGGAACCCCGGCCCGTAACTTCTTTGATAGATCGTATCGAAACCGAGCACCCTCAGCCACTTGGCCAGGCTGCCGAGCATACAGTCGGCGACGAATCTCATCTCTCACCCCCCTGTCAGTCTATCTTTGTTGACCGGGAAAAACAATTGTTATAAACCGTAGATCGGCCATGCCTGGTCAAGGAAGTGGCCCGGGAGGCCCGGCTGGTTGAAGGTGGAGGAATGCGCCCTCACGGACAGGAGGACTTGGGCAAGAAGAGGACATGACCGGGGTCCGGAATAGGGGAGAGCCTGGACTTCAGACGCTTGGGTGCAGACCGTCCGAAGACCCTGCTGCAAAGCCAGGCGCCTGGCTCCAGGTCGAAGGCTGCTCTCAAGACCCGGCTCCGGCCGTGATGAACTATGAGGAAACCAAAATGGAAAAAATGGTGATAGAAGGCGGCCGCCCCCTCCGAGGGGCGGTTTCCGTGAGTGGGGCGAAAAACGCCGCCCTCCCGATCATGGCGGGCTGTCTGCTCGGGGGTGGGCGGCATGTGCTGCGAAATGTCCCCCGGCTGCGGGATATTTCCACGATCGTCAGGATCATGGAGCAGCTGGGGGTGCGCTTCGATGAGGGAGAGGATTTCCTGGGGGTGGACGCCTCGGATTTGAGTGGCTATGAGGCCCCCTACGATTTGGTCAGGACGATGCGCGCCTCGATCCTGCTGCTTGGCCCGCTTCTGGCTAGAAAGGGGAAGGCAAGGATCTCTCTGCCCGGAGGCTGCGCCATCGGTGCCCGGCCGGTCAATCTGCATCTGCGGGCGCTGGTGGCCATGGGTGCGGATATGCATCTCGATCAAGGATATATCCACGCCACGGCCGGGCGGCTGAAAGGGGCCGATATCTTTTTCGACATCCCCACCGTGACCGGCACCGAAAACATCATGATGGCCGCTGTATTGGCGGAAGGCCGAACGGTCCTGCGGAATGCCGCCAACGAGCCCGAGGTGAAAGATTTGGCGAATCTGCTGCGTGCCATGGGGGCGCAGATCGAGGGCGACGGCGGGGATATCATCACAATCGAAGGGGTCGAGAGCCTGAAGGGCGTCGAGCATACCATCATTCCGGACCGGATCGAGACCGGGACCTTCATGATTGCCGCGGCGATGACGGGAGGGGATGTATCGATCTGCGGCTGCCGGCCGGAACACGTGGGCGCCCTGATGGAAAAGCTCAAGGCCGCGGGGGTCGGCGTGGAGGTCGTGCCGGGTTGCATCCGGGTGCAGGGTTCCGAAGAGGTCCGCGGGGTGGATATCAAGACAATGCCTTTCCCGGGTTTTCCGACGGATCTGCAGGCGCAGTTCATGGCCTTGATGTGCGTCGCCCGCGGGTCGAGCCTGATTCGCGAGACGATTTTCGAAAACCGCTTCATCCATGTGAGCGAGCTCAAGCGGATGGGCGCCGACATCGAAATCAACGGCAACCAGGCGCTGGTCAGGGGGAGGGAACGGCTTTCAGCGGCCCCTGTCATGGCAACCGACCTGCGTGCGAGCGCCTGCCTGGTGCTGGCGGGCCTGGCCGCCGAGGGCGGCCGGACCGAGGTCAGCCGGATCTATCACCTCGACCGGGGCTACGAGGCGCTGGATGTGAAGTTTCAGGGCCTCGGCGCTGCGATCTGGCGCGAGAAAGAATGAAACAATGCACCGGCCGCTTGTTCCCGTTCTTTGTGCATGGGTGGCCGGGATTCTGCTGGGGCACCGGTTTCACTTCGCCGGCGGGTATTCCGCGGCGGCCCTGGGCGCCGCCACAGCTGTTTTTGTGCTTCTGACCCTTCTTTTCCCCAGGGGCCGCCGCGTCCTGTTTCTGCTCCCTGGAATCGTAACGGCAGCGGCCCTCGTCGAGAGTATCCACCATCCTTTGCCGATCCTCGATATCCTGGCTCCCCAGGAGCCGCAGCTCGGGCTGGTGGGGACGGTTTTGAATCCTGTCCGTGTCGAAAACGGGCGCGCGCGATTCGCGCTGGCCGTTGAGCGGGTGGTCATTGGTCGGACCGCTCTGAGCGCCGACGAGAAGGTTCTCGTCTCTGTTTACGGCAATGGGGTTCCCCTGCGTGCAGGAGAACGCGTTCAGTTGCCCGCGCGGCTTCGCGTTTTCCGCAATTTTGCGAATCCCGGCGCCTATGACTACGAAGGCCAAATGGCCTGCCAAGGGTACAGCTGCCGGGCGGTGGTTTCGAACGGCTATCTGGTGGTGCCGCTTGGGCATGGAGAACTGCCCGCAATCCAGGCGTTTTTCGAAGAAGGACGTGAACGTTTTCGGGGACTCTTGACCGAACGGCTCGACGAACGGAGGTCGGCCTTTTCTCAGGCGATTCTGCTGGGGGATCGGAGCGCTGTGGATCAAACAACGCAGGACCGTTTCAATATCAGCGGCCTGGCGCACATCCTCGCCGTCTCCGGGCTGCACATGGGTTTGCTGGCTGGGTTGACCTTTTTCGGCCTGCGCCGTTTGCTGCTCTACTTTCCGCATCTGGCGCTGCGTGTGCCGGTGGGTGTCCCGGCTGCGGCGGTCACGGCTCTCACCCTCCTGGTCTATCTCGGGATGGCCGGGTTTCAGGTGTCGGCCCAACGGGCCGTCCTCATGGTCTTGATTTTCCTGGGAGCCGGGCTCTGGGGCCGATCGCGGGACAGGTGGTCCACCCTGGCGTTGGCTGCGTTGTTGATCCTCGCCGTGGACCCCCAAGCCATCTTTTCCATCTCTTTTCAACTCTCTTTCGGGGCGGTCGCCGGTCTGCTGTGGTTCATGCCCGTTCTGACGGACAGGCTGGGTCTCAACGCGCCTGGAAAGGGTTCGGAAGGGAGAAGTTTTCGGCGCGTCTTCGGATATTTTGCCGGTCTCGCGGCGGTTTCATTGTGCGCCACCCTCTTCTTGCTGCCTTTGACGGTTTATTACTTCCACCGCTTCCCGTTGGTGGTGGTTCCCGCCAATCTCTCGGCTGTTCCCATCTTGGGGTGCTGGGTATTGCCGCTGGGGTTGTTCGGCGCCTTTTTGCTCCCGTTTTCTGAGGGGGCAGCCGGGGTTCTGGTCGAAATGTCCGGCTGGGGCCAGTCCGTTGTCCTGTGGCTCGTCCGCTTCTGGGCGGACCTGCCTGGGGCAGGAGTCTGGCTGCCTACTCCGAACGGCTTCGAGATCGCCCTTTTTTACATGGGACTGTTCTCGCTTTATTTTTTTCGACGAAGTCTCTGGGCGAAGTGGCTGGCGATGTCGGTCGCTTTGCTGATTGTGTTCGATTCCATTTATTGGATCAAACGGGTATCCTTCAACGACAATATGCGCGTCACCTTCCTGGATGTGGGGCAGGGCAACGCGGCCCTGATCGAATTTCCAGGGGGAAAGAAAATGCTCGTCGACGGGGGCGGTTTCAGCGGAGGAACCTTCGATGTCGGGCGAATGGTGGTGGCGCCCTTCTTGTGGCAGGCGAAGATTCGACAATTGGACTACCTGGTCCTGAGCCACCCTGAGGCAGATCACATGGGGGGCTTTCCCTTCATTGCGGCATCCTTCTCACCGTCGGAATTCTGGTACAACGGAGATGCCGCAGACAATGACCTCTACCGGCGCCTCGTGCTGACCCTCGAGGAGGAGCGCATCTTCCCCCGGCTGCCGCCGCCCGGACCGGACGCGACGATGATCAACGGAGTGAGGGTTGAGGTCCTGCAGCCCGGAAAGGACGGGATGGGGCCGGAAGCCGAGGGATTGGGTTTCAACAATCGCTCTCTCGTCTTGAAATTGTCCTATCAGGGCTTCGCCTTCCTGTTTCCGGGAGACATCGAAAGACCCGCCGAAGCGCTGCTTGCCAACCGCTGCGGGGAGGCCCTCAGGAGCGATGTCCTGCTCTCCCCGCACCATGGAAGCGCCACGTCGAGCTCCGATGTTTTTCTCGATCGGGTGCGTCCGCGGGTATGTGTCATTTCGTGCGGGGCCGGCGGTGATTTTCCCGATTCCCGCACCCTCGCGGGTTACTCTGCCAGAGGATGCGAGGTGTTTCGAACCGACTGGGACGGGGCCGTTGTCTGCACCGTTCGGGAGGGGAGGCTTTCGATGCGCACCTATAACGGGAGAGAGTTGGAGTTGAGATCGGCTTCCGGAGAGGGCCTGCTGTAAGAAAACACTTGTTGAGTGATAGAGACGGGCCCGCGCTGGATGGTCGTTTCAGAGTGAGCAAAAAAGGATTGTGGCGGGGTCCAGGACGGGCCGGCCGGGCATCGGAACGCTGAAAGCCTCTCGAAAAGGCCCTTTCTTTGACGTCGATCCGGCCCCGACCACCCCTGCTCTAGGCCGTCGGCGTAAAGGGGCAGATGCGAACCATTTCAGGGTGGATGTTGCTTTATGGGATCGGGAAAAACGAGGCATCTGTTTGTTTGCGGGAGCTGCGGCTACCAGGCGCCCAAGTGGCTCGGACGGTGTCCGGATTGCGGATCCTGGAACAGCTTCATGGAGGAAACCGAGGTCCAGGCCGAGGGCCGTCGGGGCGGGCGCCGTTCGTCCATCGGGCGGCCGGAGCCGATCACATCTCTATCCCTCGAGAGCGAGATGCGCTACATAGCGGGGATCCCGGAGTTCGACCGGACGCTCGGGGGAGGCGTGGTGCCGGGTTCGGTGACCCTGATCGGAGGCGAGCCCGGGATCGGCAAGTCGACACTGATCCTGCAGATTCTTGCAAAGCTGACGGAGGGCGGGAGGTCCGCCCTCTATTTTTCAGGGGAGGAATCGGCCCAGCAGATTGGGCTGAGGGCCGATCGGATCGGGATTCGGGCCGATCGGCTTTTCGTCTTGACCGGGACGTGCATAGACGAGCTGCTGAAGCAGGTGGAGGAGCTGAAACCCGCGCTTCTCGCCGTCGATTCGATCCAGACCGTATATTCACAGGACATGGGGGCGGCGCCCGGGAGCGTAGGGCAGGTGCGTGAGGCGGCCCTGAGGCTGATGGACCTGGCGAAGGGGGCGGGCATTCCGGTCTTTCTGATCGGGCACGTCACCAAGGAAGGGGCCATCGCCGGGCCGAAGGTCCTGGAGCACCTTGTGGACACGGTCCTCTATTTCGAGGGGGACCGGGGGCATCTTTACCGCATCCTGCGGGCTGTGAAGAACCGTTACGGACCCTGCAACGAGATCGGCGTCTTCGAGATGAAGGACGCCGGCCTCTGCGAAGTGGGAAACCCGTCGCGCATCTTTTTGGAGGAGCGGCCGGAAAACACCTCCGGCTCCGTCGTGTTCCCGTGTCTGGAGGGCACGCGTCCGCTGCTGGTCGAGATTCAGGCGCTCGTGGGGCCGAGTTCGTTTGGGACGGCGCGGCGGACGGCCTCGGGAATGGATCAGCACCGCATCGCGCTGCTCGTGGCGGTCCTAGAAAAGCGCCTGGGGATGCAGCTGGCGGAGCAGGATATTTTCGTCAACATCGCCGGCGGCCTGCGGGTCGACGAACCTGCGGCTGATCTTGGGCTCGTTTCCGCCTTGATGTCCAGTTTTCTGGACCGGCCGGTGCCGCAGGATTGGGTGTTTTTCGGGGAGGTGGGCCTCGCTGGAGAGGTGCGCGGCGTCAATCACCCCGATCTGCGCATCCGTGAAGCACGGAAGCTCGGTTTCAGCCGCTGCTGCCTGTCCCGCAGCCATCTCGAGGGGCTTCAGGCGGTGGAAGGCATGCATTTGACCGGCGTAAGGTCGATCCAGGAACTCTTCGATGCCCTGTTCGGGTAGGCTGATGCAGTCGGCCTGCTCCGCCCCCTTCCCCGGGAGATTCCACTGACGAAGATGGACTTGCGACCGGAGCGGGACACGGCCCCGCATGTTTGGAGGAATACGGGAGAAAGCCGTCTGTTGCGCCTCGAAAGGCCCCCGGTTCCCATCCAGGTTGCCGTGTGCGGCCTTCACGGTCCGTCCGGACGCCCTGACAGACTACGGATGCCCACCAGCTGCATGGGACTCGCCTGGCGCTTTCAGGCGGAAGCGCCAGGCGCAATACCATTCCTCGGGATGGGGGCCTGGCGGACAACCGATGCACTCGGTCTCGATGCGGGGATCGATCGCCTCCGCGAAATAGGTGTATTCGACCAGACCGACCGAGGTGCACGGGTAGTCGTCCAGCCCTTTGCGTTTGCGCGCCGACTGGACGCGGCAGTCATTCATCTGGAAGACGAAGCTTTCCGTCCCTTCATTGATGATGGTCTGCACGTTCACGCGGGCGTAGGTGCGAAAACGCAGGGCTGTCTTCAATCCCTCGAGCCCCGGCCGCTCGGAAAGGTGGAGCAACCTGCGGATGGACCAGGCCTCGAAGGGCGAATAGCGCGTCCAGCAGGAATCGTTGCAGCGCTTGGCATCGTTCATGCCATGGGCGAATTCGACGGCCTGGAACCAGATGCCGTCATTGGCAAGCCAGTTCTTGGAGACCTCGTCCGCCGCCTCGAGAAGCTCTTCCCGGGAGCGCTCCAGGAGGGGCTTGGGTATGCCGTCGACCAGCTCGAAGTTGAACAGTTTGGCCATCCGCTTCATTTGCACTGCGTAGGTTTCGCCGTAGGCCGTCCCCAGGACGCCGAGGGCCTTGGGCATGCCCATCTGGTGCTCCACTTCCCTGAGCCAGAGCGTGTGGTGCACCGCGATGCGGTGGAAGATGTCCAGCACGAACCGGGCCAGGTCTTCCTTGCCCATATCTTCGGGTCTCGTGATGTCCTCTGCCATGGTCTCCCCTCCTGGTGGTATGGAATCGGCTGCTTCGGCCGCGGCCTCGATGCAGAGCGCCTGCCGGCCTCGCAGCGGGGTGGAACCGGTGAAGCGGTGATGTTTCACATGAAACATCCACGCTTCATAGCATGAATCCGCGGTCTTTGGCAAATCGATTCATTCAGCGAATGGGGTATAAAAATACAACATATTGACTTTTAAAGGACCATATGCCACAGGATATAGTATTTCTTCTTTACAAAAGGTCTCATACAGGCTATAAAATCCAAGTGATAGCCTTTTTCTGCCGATGTGCTGCTCCGTCTGAAGGAAGGATCGGCCTTACAGGAGGCGCACATGCGTATCAAGAAGCTCTCCATCCGCGGGTTCAAATCCTTTATGGACCGGGTCGACATCGCGTTCCCGAAGGGGATCAGCGGGGTGGTGGGGCCGAACGGCTGCGGAAAGAGCAACATCATAGACGCCATCCGCTGGTGCATGGGGGAGCAGAGCCCCAAACAGCTGCGGGGACTGCGCATGGAGGACGTGATTTTCAACGGCGCCGGGGATTACAAGGCCTTCGGGATGGCGGAGGTGTCCCTGCTCTTCGATAACGAGGACGGTGCGGTGACCCATCCCGCTTTCCGGCATGACCCGGAGATCGCGGTTACCAGGCGGCTCTATCGATCCGGGGAGAGCGAGTATCTCATCAACGGCGCCGCCTGCCGGTTGAAGGACATTCAGGAGCTGTTCATGGACACGGGCCTTGGCAACAAGGCCTATTCCATTATCGGTCAGGGCCGGATCGGCAACATCCTGGAGCAGCGGCCGGAGGAGACCCGGGTAATGCTCGAAGAGGCCGCCGGGATCACCAAATTCCGTCGGCAGGCGGAGGTGACGGGGAAGAAGATAGAGCTCACCGAGGAGAACCTGCGGCGCGTCGAGGACGTCCTTGGAGAGGTGGAACGGCAGATGCGCTCCCTCCAGCGTCAGGCGGCCAAGGCGAGGCGCTACAAGGAGATCTCGGAGGAGATCGCCCGGCTCGAACTGACCCTGGCAAGCAACGCCTATCAGCAGATGCTGGGCCAATTGGAAGATCGGCTTCAGGCCTCCGAAGGCCTCGTCGAGCAGGAGATCGAGCGGACCGCCGCGCTTGCCCAGGCCGATGCGAATCTGTCGGCGCTCGATGGGATGAGGCAGAAGGCCGAGACCGCTCTCAGGGATCGCAGACGGCACTATGAAGCCTTGAAGGAAGCGGTCCACCGTCAGGAATCGCTCCAGGAAACCCTCGGATCCGAGATCCGGATGCAGCAAGAGATGGGCGAGCGTCTTTTGCAGGAAAAGGAAGACATCGAGCGGCGCTGTCGGGAATTGGCCCTCGAGCGCCAGGCCCTCGAACGTGGCGCGGAGGAAAAACGCCTTGCTATAAGGGAGATGGAGCAGGAACTCGCCCGTCGACGCGAGCACGTGAAGTCGCGCCGGGAGGCCTTCCAGACGCTCAAGGCCGAGTTCGAGGTGGTCCGGGAGGACATCCTGTCGCGGGACAAGCGGCGGGCGGGCCTCAGCCAGGAGTCCGGCTACCTGGAGAAGACGATCGAGAAGATCGTCGATCGTCGCTCGCGGCTGGAGACTGAAAAGGGCGAACTGAACCAGAAGATGGAAAAGGTCATGACGGCCTCCGAGACGCGGGCGCTTGCCCGTGAGGCTGTTTCGGAGCGGCTGCGGGAACTCGAGGATGCCATCGCCGGGGAGACCGATCTGTTGGATGAGCTCAAGCAGGTTGGAAGACGGGTAGAGGCGGAGTTCAAAGCGGCCGAAAAGGAATGGACGGTTTCCCAGACCCGGCTTGGGAGTCTTCAGACGCTTCTCGACAATTACGAAGGGTACCAGAAAGGCGTCCGCAACATCATGAAGGCGCAGGATCTCGCTCCGCACAAGGAGGGCAGGATCCTTGGCCTGGTCGCTGACATGATCGATGTGCAGCCGCGCTATGAGCAAGCGGTGGAGGCGGTGTTGGCGGAGAACCTGCAGTCCGTGATCGTCGCGACGCAGGAGGATGGACGTCAGGCGGTCGAGTATCTCAAGCAGGAGGACCGGGGGCGAAGCAGCTTCGTGCCGATCGAGGACCTGAACGGGGAGAACGGGAACGGGCGCAAGATATATCCCGGCGCTCACCCCCTTGTGAGTTTCATCTCCTGTCCCGAGAAGTATGCACCGCTCTTTGGCACCCTGCTGGGACGGACGCTGGTGGTGGATGACCTTGAAACCGCCCTCAAGGCCTGGAAGGCAAACGGGAAGGATTGCTGTTTCGTGACGGTCGAAGGGGACATGGTGGATGAGCGGGGGGTTATCAGCGGGGGGCGCTTTTCGCGGGTTACCCAGGGGCTGCTCGCACGTAAACGGGAAGTGACGGAATTGAAGAACCAGGTCGATGCTGGGCGCGCCCGTGCGGAGAACCTGAAAGAGCGCCTTGAACAGATCGAAACGGAGGTCGAGGACCGGCGCATGGCGGTCGAGACCCTCGACGAACGGAGGTGGGATCTGCGGGATGAGCTCAACGAGCTCGACAAGGCCGTCTTCCGCCTGAGCCAGGAAGTCGATCAGCTGCAGAGGATGTCCGAAAGGGTGAGCGAGGACCTCGAGCGCAAGGACAAGGAATTGATCAGGCATCGGGCTGAACTTGAAAAGGTCAGGGCCGCCCTGGATCTGTGCGCCGCCCGTCAGGCCAGAGAGGAGGCGGCTTTCGAGGAGAAAAAAGCGGAGGTCGAGGCGGCTGCGGAGGAGATCGATCGGTTGAAGGAGGCCTTCGCGCAGGCGGAAAGCGACGATCGGCTCCTGCAGGAGGAGCGCAGGGGGATCCTGCGTGATATCGAGAGGCTGGATGCCTATGCGCAAGAGGCTGCCGGCCGCCTGGCGCGTATCGACGAGGATCTGGCCGAAGGCCTCGAAAAGAAGGCCGGAGCCGAAGAAAGACGCGCGGCGGTGGCCAGGGAACTCGGATTGGCTTACGCGGATCTGCGCGAGATGCAGGGGTGGATGGAGGAGAAGGAGCGCGCGTTTCAGGGGTTCGTAGAAGAAATGAAGGCCGGCGAGGCTGCCGCCGGGCGGATCAGGGGGGAGATACAGGATCTCAGGGAACGGATCAATCGCCTCCAGATGGCCCATTCCGAAATCCGACTGCAGATGCAGGCCCTCGTGGAAAAGGTGCAGGAGAACTTCAATCTGGATCTGGCCGCCGTTTTCAGGGAGCATCTCCAGGAGGCGGCTTCGAAGGTCGACCTGGAGAACGAAATCAAGGAAAAAAAGGCGCGGCGTCTGGCCCTTGGCGAGGTGAACCTCGTGGCCATCAGAGAGTATGAGGCCTTGAAGGAGCGGTACGACTTCATCCAGGGACAGCGGCAGGATCTGATCCAGTCCATCGATTCCCTCCGGGCAGCCATCCGGAAGATCAACCGGACCTCTCTCGAGCGGTTTCGTGAGACGTTCGACCAGGTCGATGCCAAGCTGAAGGAGATTTTTCCCATCCTCTTCAACGGCGGCGAGGCCGGATTGAAGCTCACCGACGAGGAGCGTCCGCTCGATAGCGGCGTACTGGTGGAGGTGAAGCCGCCCGGGAAGCGGCTGAGCCACATGGGGCTCCTTTCAGGTGGAGAGAAGGCCCTGGTGGCGATGGCCCTGCTCTTTGCCATCTACATGATCAAACCCAGCCCCTTCTGTCTTCTCGACGAAGTGGATGCACCCCTGGACGAGGAGAATGTAGACCGTTTCAACCACCTGCTGCTCGAGATCAAACGCGCTTCGCAGATCATCATGGTGACGCACAGCCGGAAAAGCATGTCCATCAGCGACCGCCTGTTCGGTGTTACGATGGAGCAGGCCGGGATATCGAAGCTCGTGTCCGTGGATCTGGAAAGGGTGAGGCGGCACTGAATCGAGGTGACACCGTCGGCCCGTTCCTGCGGCGCCGGCAATCTCCAAGGCTGCTCGGTCGGCCGGCCGCAGGCATTTTCTTGCCTGGTTCTCGCCAGGGAAAGGCTGGGACTGAGCACCCGAAGGGTGTGAAGCAACCGGGACCCGCCGCGGAGCGGTGGGACTAAGCATCCGAAGGGTGTGAAGAAACTTCCCTGTTGTTTGATTGGAAACATTCGCGTATATGATAAGCCTTTACGGATAGCATCCGGGCCGTCCGGAATGTCCAACCGGAGCGAGGCGAAAAAGCGGCTGCCGTCCGTGAGCCGATTGGAGGACAGGAAGCGATTGAGGAGCAAGCCAGAGGTTTAAACGACCATGTTTAAATTTTTTACGAAGAAACAAGACGATAAAGAGCACCCCGTAGACCGGGGGGAGGTTATTCCGGACAGCTCCCTCCACCCGTCTCCGCCCTCCGATCAAGAGGGTTTTTTTTCAAGGCTCAGGGCAGGGCTCTCAAAGACCCGCAACGGATTTACCGGGAGACTCGACCGCCTGTTCCTCGGGAAGAAAGAGATCACCCAAGACCTCCTGGAGGAATTGGAGGAGATCCTGTTCACCTCCGATATCGGGGTGGCGACGACCCAGGAACTGATCGAAGAGGTGCAGGCGAAGGTCGCCCGCAAGGAGCTCAAGGATCCCCAAAAGCTGAAAGAGGCCCTCAAGGAGATGATCTCGGCCTTCCTGGAGGTTCCGCCCCGGCCGCGCAGTGCCCCGCTGCCCGGAGAACCGCTCGTGATCATGGTGGTGGGTGTCAATGGGGTGGGGAAGACGACGACGATCGCCAAGGCGGCGCATCGTTTCCGGAGTGAAGGGAAGAGCGTGATACTGGTGGCGGCCGATACGTTTCGGGCCGCTGCTGTCGAGCAGTTGTCGATATGGGGGGAGCGTGCCGGGGTTCCTGTGATCAAGCAGCAGACAGGGGCCGATCCCTCGGCGGTCGCCTTTGACGGTGTGGCGGCGGCCCTCGGCCGGAAGGCGGATGTGGTGCTGATCGATACGGCGGGCCGGCTGCACACGCGGACGAATCTGATGGAAGAACTTCAGAAGATCAACCGCGTCATCGGCAAGAAACTACCCGGTGCCCCTCACGAGGTCTGGCTGGTTCTGGACGCCACGACGGGGCAGAACGCCATCTCGCAGGCGGAGCTTTTCAATGAGGCTGTGAACGTGACCCACATCGTCCTCACCAAACTCGACGGCACCGCGAAAGGCGGGATCGTCGTGGGCATATCGAAAGAGCTTGCCATACCCATCAAATTGATCGGCATAGGGGAGAAGATGGATGATCTCAGGTCTTTTGTCCCCCGGGAATTCGTGCAGGCCATCTTCGAATAGCCTCTTCATGAAGCGCCCTCCGCATCCGGGCTCGCTTCGGGTGCGGAGGGCGATAAGGTGCCGGAACAGAAGGAAGAGCGGTGCCGGGTTCGGCCGATTGACGGTTCTCGCCTAAAAAAAACAACCCGTTTTCGGATCCGTAAAGAGGATCACAAGGCCCGCATCCACTCCGGCCGCAGGCCCACGTCTCCTTTCAACGCCGCATCGATGGTGTCGAGGGCTTCCTGTTTGCCGCGGGGCAGTCGGGCACGTACCGGCAGGTAGTTGGAGGCGTGGTTCGAGAAGAAAAGCCCCCGGGTCAGATTCGTCTCGGCGATCATTTCCCGCAGCTCCATGAGGGTTTCACTTTCCTCCAGGAGTTCAAAGCGCCCCTGCCGGTATTCTTCGTACAAAACGGTGCCGGGGATGAGCATGACGGTGAGGGCGCCGATGTAATCGGGATCCATGGCGCTCAGTAATCTGCCCGTAGCGCGGGCGTGCTCCAGGGATTTCTCCCGGCCGGCGATACCCAGCAGGACCGTGACGGAAAGCTTCATCCCGGCCGCTTTGACCTTCCTGCCCATGTCGATCAGGTTCTGCGCCGTCGTCCCCTTGCAGATCTTTTCGAGGATCTCGTCATGGCCGCTTTCGACACCGAGATAAATGATCCCCAGGCCGTTTTCGCGCAAAGCGATCAGCTCTTCCAGGGATTTCATCTTGATGCTTTTGGCGTTTCCGTATGCGCCGACCCGTTTTACCCAGGGTAGATGCTCCCGGATACGGTCCAGAATCCACATGAGGCGTTTCTGGGGAATGATCAAGGCATCGCCGTCCATCAGGAAGACCTTGTCCTGCCGCTTCATGTACTTGGAGGCGAACAGGATGTCGCTCAGGATGATGTCGTCGTCCTTGATCTTGAAACGTTTGTCCTTATAAGTGCCGCAAAAGGTACACTTGTTGTGGGAGCATCCGGTCGTCACCTGCAGCAGAATGCTGTAAGCTTCGCTGGGGGGTCGGATACAGCTCCCCTCATAGTGCATCCCATCTTGTTCGGTTGTGCAATCCATCGTATGGTCCTCCTCAAAATCCAGTCCGCCGGCCGGAAGTCCATGACGGTACGGCCTTGGCTTCAGTCTATGCCGCCTTCGATGCCAGATCCGCACGGACAGGCTGCATCCACCTGCCGGGGTGAGTGATCCTACGCCTGCCATCTTGCAGGTGCGGAATCGTTTAATCCGAATTCTTTTAATATAAACGTTTATATTGGGAAGTCAAACCATCCGGGTTCTGTGCCCGCCCGGCCGGATGTTGCGTCCCTGCACCCGCGAGTCGAGAGCGAAGGCAGCCTCCGCCGGGCGGTACCGATCCTTTTACCGTCGATCGAAAGCCAGCCGCTTCGGTCCTTCCCGGAAGAGGACCTCCATCTTGCCGGGTTCGACGATGCGGGTGACGAAACCGATGCCGAAGACGGGGTGTTCCAATACCTCCCCGGAGGAAAAAACGGACTGGATGGAATAGGGCTTGGGAACGGCGTCGGGATGAGCGGCCCATTGCTCCTGCCACTTGACCGATTTGGGATCCGGTCGTTTTCGGACCGGTGCCTTGGGCTTTTTCACCCGTGATTCGGGGGTTGCACCTTCGTGCGGGCGGTGGTAAGCATGCTCCTTGCGGCACGTCAGACAGATGACCCTCACGATCCTCTGCCCGTCGAGGGCGACGATGACATGCATGAGATCCATCTTGCAACTGGGGCAATGGGCGACAACTTCTTGTGCGACCTGATATGACATGGATACCTTTCCTGACAACGCTTTAGCGACGAGGCGCAGCGGCGGTTGAAAAAACGGCTGTCCCTCGCTGCTCAGGCTGGACATCGATAGGCCTGTTTGATGGAGATGAATCCGGCAGGCGATGCGAGGCGCATATGAACGTAGAATGCCCTTACTTTATAAACGCAGCAGGACGCGAGGTCAAGTGCAGTCCTCCTTCTGAGGTGTTATGTTCCAGGAAACGGCATTCCGGCAGAGGGCCGTGCAAGGTCAGGCAGCCGGTTGGCTGCGACAGGAGAAGGTCAGGTGAGGACGCTTATCGATTTATCGCTCGAGATTGAAGAAGGCATGCCGGTTTACCCTGGGGATCCGGCGACCCGGATAGGCGTTCTGGAGGCGCCGGAATCGACGGGAGAAGGCTGGACGGTTCACTTCATCCGTATGAGTCTTCATGCCGGGACCCATATCGAGGCCCCTTCGCACAGCATACCCGGTGGGAAGACCCTCGACGGCTACCCCCTCGAGGCATTCCGAGGTCGGGCTGTGGCGATCCGGCGGGAGGAGATAGGACGGACGGAGATCGATGCGCCGATCCTGCTGGTGCATACAGGGATGGATCCTGGGACGGATATTCAGGGCCGGGGATCGGCGGCGCCCTTTACCCGAGCCGAGATGCAGTGGATCGCGGATCGGGGCATCCGTCTTGCGGGATTCGACGTCATGAGCGTAGGGGATATTCATGTCCACCGCGTCCTCCAGGAGAGGGACATTCTGATTGTGGAATCGATGCGAGGGCTCGATGCCGTCCTGAACCGGTCCATGAACCTGTATCTTTTCCCGCTCCGGATCGTGGGCGCGGAGGCATCGCCCGTCAGGGCGGTGGCCGAAATCGTTTCGTGATGGCGATGAACCTGAGATGATGCAGACAAGGGTTCGTTTCCTGATGAAATTACAACCGAAGGGGCAGGCTCGGGGCGACTCCGTCCGTGCGACTCCGCTTCCGGCTGTGATGCGGGGGCCTTCGGTCGTCATAGACCCGGGCAATCCCGCCTCGGCGTTTCACAGGGCGCCGCACAGCCAGAGGGTGGATCGACCGAGCGTGTTTCTCGACAACGTTTTTCCGGATGGGAAAGCGATAACATTATCCAGGAATCAGTGAGCGAGGAGGTCTATGATGGCGACGCAGCCACCGAAAGAAGTCAAGATCAATTTCCCGCAGGGTCTTTATGGAGGGGTATATTCCAACAACATGGCCGTCGGGCACAGCCGCGAGGAATTCATTATGGATTTCCTGATGGTTGCGCCGCCGGCCGGCGCCGTTACCGCGCGCATCATCGTCAGTCCGGGGCATATGAAGCGGATTGCAGCCGCCCTCCAGGACAACTTGCGGAAATACGAAGAAAAATACGGTGAGATCCAGCAGGCCGAGGAACCGAAGCCCGACATCCAATTCAACTGAAGACCCGGGTGACGGGGCGAGGAGACCCTCCCGCCGCGTTACTGACGGGAGGCACCCGCTGCCGCAGGTTTCGGCGGTTAGAGGTAAAGGTAAACAATCAGGATGGAGGTCGCCAGCGAAACGATAGCCGTTGTGATGGCCTCGGTGCGGGCCTCGGGCGAATGCCCGAAGATGGCGATGGCTCCACCCAGCAATGACAGGGCGAAGGCGATAAGACAGGCCCCTTGTAGGATGAGGACGGCCTCTTTCTCTATGTGTATGAAAAAGGAGATCAGGAAGGCAAAGCCCACCAGCGCGGCGAGTGTTTGACGGTCGCGCGGTCTGCCGAGCATGGCGGCGAGGCCGCCGATGACGGCCATGGCAAATGAAAGAACGGCCATCAGGTCCTGCATGCAAGGACTCCCTGGGGTTTGCCGGTTGTGGACCCGGCTGTTCGTTCGACTGCTCGGTGCAGTCGGACGGACTTTCCAGGCCGAAAATGGCGCCTTATTTTGCTGCGGTGGATCAACGCTCGGAGCCGTCCGCCTCGGGGTGGGATGAAGGCATGGACTTCACAGAGGGAAACGTGAGGGTAAACGTCGAACCGCCCGACTGAAAGCAGGACGCCTTGTCGGCGATATGAGGGCAGCGGTCCACAGCGCCCGGGCAGAGATCTCTTTCATCGGGGATATAGGGGCAGCGGGTGCTTTGGCACTCGATCCGAAACCCGAACATTTCTCCGTATATCTTGGTTCGCAGAAGGTCGAGCCCTTTGCCTCCGGCGCCGAACAGGTAGGGGCTCCTGGTGGAATAGAGCTCGGTTTCCTTGGCGTGATAAAAACCGCCGAAGATCTGCTTCAGGCTTTCGGCCGTAATGCCTGTCCCCGTATCGGTGACGCTGATGCGGGCTGCATCGGGGATGATTTCCAACAGCACACGGATCCGCCCGCCGTCCGGCGTGTTTTCGACCGCATTGCGCAGGATCCCCGTCAAAATCTTCTCGATCACGAGAGGGTCGATGGCGACGAGGGCGTCGCCCGGGATTTCTTCTTCGATCTCCACGTCGCGCGCAGCAGCCTTTTCACGCGTGAGGCGGACGGTCTTATGAAGGATGTCCGAGATCGGCACAGGACCCGCCGCCGGGGTCCGGAACCGAAAATCGTGCTCGATACGTTCCCGGATCAGATCCAGGGCACGGCGCTGCTCAGGGTTTTCCTCGGCGACAAGCTCTATCAGGTCGAGGGCCTGATCGACCCATGGCGACAGGCTGCAGGACTGCGGCAGCGGACGGCCTTTAACGATGTCCTCGACCTCCATCTGAATGGACAGCAGTCGATCGAGATTGCGTTGGACCCTGTCTGCCGCTTTTTCATCCCCCGGTCGGATGAGGCGTTTGAAGGAGGCCAGGATAATCGACAAAGGGGTCTTCAACTCATGGGAGAGATGCGCCAGGACCCGTTTCCGGGCGCGATCCAGGGATTTTAGTTCGGTGATATCCTTGAACACGACCACGATGCACCGTTCCCCGGGCGAGTCGTCGGAAACACCGAGGAAAGAGGTGGTCACTGCAAGATCGAGCAGCCGTCCGTCCCTGCGGCGAAAGAGGACCTCCTGATAGCGGCGGGTCTCCCGTTTCTGGATGCCTTCGAACAGCATGTCGTTGAAGGCGTCGTTTTCCTGCTCCTCCATGAAGAGCTCCAGGTAGGTCTTGGTGAACAGCTCTTCCGGCTGAATATTCAGCGTTTCGAGCGCAGCCGGGTTGGAGTGAACGATATACCCCCGGGCATTCAATACCAGAAGCCCGTCGCTCATGCTTTCGATGATGGGAGCGGAAAGATCTTCTTTCATGAAGGGCATTTCTTTTAGGTTTGATTGCGTTACAAATAAGCGCAACCATAATCAACAAAAACGAACATGTCAAGGTGGCGCGATCAGCTATCCGGAAGGGGCCTCGGGGTCAGCTCATCTTCAACCGCGATTTCCCTCGATATGCATGCACACGATGGGTAGGTCGTTTCCATCCGGAAATGGTCTTTTTTGCCAATCTCGGCGTCAATCCGCACGTTTGCTTGTGCGGCGACCACCAGGTCGCCTCCGCGCAAATGCTTGATTTCCTTGATATTGGCAAAAAATCCTCATTTCCGGATTGGAAACTGGGTTGTACCGGGAAATCATTTCCGGATGGAGACTAGGTCGTTCCCATCCGGAGATGGCTTTTGGGCCGATTTCGGCGTCAATCCGCACGTTTGCTTGTGCGGCGACCACCAGGTCGCCTCCGTGCAAACGCTTGATTTCCTTGATATTTGGCAGACCGGGACCCGCCCCGCAGGGGTGGGACTGCGCACCTGAGGGGTGTGAAGAAAAATCCTCATTTTCGGATTGGAGACCGGGTTCTACCGGGAAATCATTTGCGGATGAATGTTAAGGTTGATGACGTCTTGAAAAAGCCCGCCGACAGGCTGCGGAAAAATCGTTTCGAAAGGCCAAAATTTTGTCTTGACAGGCATTCAGCATTGTCTTACGCTTTTTAACTCAGGTAGTGAAAATCCTAGTGTGAGCACGAAGAACCGATGGAACGAACGGATCTTTTATCCCCAACGATCATGACGGCGGAGCTGGCTAGCCGGGCCGCCGCGGCTATGACTGCCGGGTGGCCTTCGGTCCTGGAGGGTGAAGATCCGCTTTAATGGGCAGGGTAGATCATTTCAGGGCTGTAGGCAGATGCGCCGCAGCCCTTTTTTTTTGTGCGCCCTGGAGGGCGCACCGACTTGGAGTCGGTATCATGAATCCGTGCCGACTCCATCCGGCGGCTCCGTTTTCGAAGGCAAAATGAGCACTTTGCCAGGCTGACCGCCTGATCGCCTTCTGTCACAAACCTGTAGCAGCCATCGGATGCAGGCGGTGAGCTGCACCGTTTTTGGTGGATCCTTGAATCAACCTTGCAGGCGTCTCCGATTGAAGGGCCTGTCATTCCTGGAAAGGAAAAAGGTATTACGGTATGCGAACCCATATTATCCATATCGGCGCCGGTGAACTCAACTACGAGATCCGGAACATCATCCGTGTGGCGGAGCGGCTTCAGACGCTGGGCGTGAAAATCAACCTGGAGAATATCGGTGATCCGGTTGCCAAGGGGGAGAAAATCCCGGAGTGGATGAAACGGATCGTGGCGCGTTTGGCTATGGAGGACTGCTCCTACGGTTACTGCCCGACCCAGGGCATTCTCGAGACGCGCCAGTTTCTCGCCGAGCAGAACAATCGCCACGGGGGGGTCCGGATAGCCCCTGAGGACATTATTTTCTTCAACGGGCTCGGCGATGCCATTACGAAGGTATACGGGTTCCTGGCCCGGACCGCACGCATCATCACGCCTTCTCCGACCTACACGACCCATTCGGCATCTGAGGCTGCCCATGCCGGTCTGCCGGCCATTACCTACGCACTCGATCCGCACCGCGACTGGCGTCCCAACCTGAGGGAACTCCGTCAGAAGGTCAGGTACAACCCCACCATAGCCGGCATCCTGGTGATCAACCCGGACAATCCGACCGGAGCGGTGTACACCGACGAAGATCTGATCGAAATCGTGCATATCGCCAAAGAGTTCGATCTTTTCATCATTGCGGACGAGATTTACCAGAATCTGGTCTTTGAAGGACACCGGACGCTGCCGCTTGTCGATGTGATCGGCAATGTCCCGGGTCTCGCCATGAAAGGCGTCTCCAAGGAACTCCCCTGGCCGGGCTCCCGCTGCGGATGGATCGAGGTCTACAATGGAAACCGGGACCGCGATTTTGCCGCTTATACGCGGAGCATCCTGAACGCCAAGATGGTCGAGGTCTGCTCCACGACCCTGCCGCAGAAGGCCATTCCGGACATCTACCGCCATCCGGAATATCCGGTGTACCTGGAGAGCCGCCGCCGGCGCTATCAGCGGTTTTCCGATCTCGCCTACGAGCGGTTGAGCGCGATTCCGGGCGTGGTGGTGAATCGGACCAAGGGGGCGTTCTATATGTCCGTCGTTTTCGAGCCCGGTTTACTGAATGACCGGCAGTCTTTGCCTTTGCAGAATGAAGGTATCCGGGAACTCGTCGATGAACTGGTCGAGGCCCCCGGCGTTGCCCTCGACAAACGCTTCGTCTACTATCTCCTGGCGGCAACCGGCCTGTGTGTGGTGCCTTTGACCTCTTTCAATTCCGACCTGAATGGTTTCCGGTTCACCCTTCTGGATCCAGACGAGGAGCGTTTTCAGAACACCGTCGAGACGTTGGCATGGGGGGTCCGGCAGTATGTGTCCTCGTCCAGCGAAACGGCAAAGATCTCCAGGGAGGCACTGGTGCTGAAGGCGCATGCCACGGCCCGATGATGGAATTCCCTGGAGCCCCGGACCGGGCGGAGGCGGGTATGATCTGCTTGTGCAGCGGCTGGCTTCGCGTCCGCTCTTAAACCAGAGAGGGGATGTGGCACCCTTTCCCGCAGAGGCGGGACTGAACACCGGCAGGGTGTGAAGAAACGGGAACCCACCCCTGAGGTCCTCTGTGTGGAACGCTCAGACAGGATCGCTGCCCCCCCTCCGTCTTTCTCACCCCGCCTTTTCTTCCCCCTGGATTCTCAAAAGGCCTGCCAACAAGGCCCCGGTCAGGACGAGTGCCCCCGTGATCATCATACCGGCGGGAAAACGCCCGCCGTCCCCCAGCATGCCGATCAGAAGGGGGATGCAGCCTCCGCCCATGATGAATGCGGCGGGAATCGTCAGTGAAACAGCGATATTGCGCGTGCTGGGCGGACCGATGGCGGAGAGGGTCGCAAAGGCCGGCGGAAAGAAGCAGACCGCCACAAGGGGCTGCACGAAGATCACGAGGATGAGCCAACGGCCCGGGGCGAGGCCGAGCAGTAGGGTCGTCAGGCCGGTCAGGATGAAGACCGCTCTCAGGGTGCGTTTGGCCCCCAGGCGGTCGCAGGCCCACCCGGCGACGAAGGCCATGCCGATGCTCAGGATGCGCGAAAGGCCGATCAGACTGTTTGCCACACTGCGATCCATACCGTGTTCCGCCACCAGGTAGAGGGGAAGCATGGTATAGACCCCCATAGTAGCGCCCAGCCCCAACGTGAAAAGCAGGATCATCACCCAGAAATCGGAGAGGACGAGGAGGTCCTTGAAGGCCGCGAAACTCGGGGCCTTGCCGGGGAAATCCCCCCCCTTGCCGAAGCGAGAAAAGGCCGCCGCCGAAAGGAGCGTGGCGGCCCCCAAGGCGATGACCACATTTCGCCAGGAAAGCCAATGGAGAAGGAGTTCGGCAAGGAGAGGCGCCAGCACGAAGCTCCCGTTGGGCGCCAGTTCATGGATCGCGAGGGCTTTTCCCCAATGCCTCGGGCTTACGAGGGCGGTAATGGACGCGATCCCGGATGGCAGGTACAGACCGGCAGCCATTCCTACGACGAAAAGCCCGAGGCGGATGCCCCAAAGGCCCTGGCTCGAAGCGATGGAGAAAAGCGCGGCGCTCAGGCATACGGCGGAGAGAATGATGGTGCGTCTGTGGAGGATGCGGGCGGATATGAACCCCGAGGCGAGCAGCGTGGTGAAATAGCCGAGGGAGACTAAGAGAAAAAGCGATCCCGCGTCCCCGTGCCCGATGCCCAAATCCTGTTCGATCGTGGGCAGCAGCGGCGCGAAGATGATGCGGGACAGGAAGTTGATGAAGAACATGCCCGTCAGGAAAAGGACCGGGCCCAGATAGGCGGTGAAACGGCTGGCGCCTTCGTTTGCAGAGGAAGCAGGTGATTGCATGCGCGTCCTTTTTGTTCGTTTTTAGATCCGGAACCAGGCTTCCTGGGCGCCGCGCGGACCGGCAGCGGCACCGCCGTCCAGGCGATCGTTCCGCAGGCAGCTTCTTGCGTGAAGGGCTGCTCGCTTTTCCTGTTCCGCTTTCCTTCAACCGATCTATGCCAAGACGTCGAGGCTGCCCGGCGCAGACAGCCGTCCTGAAGATTTCGACGCCTTTTCAGGTATGACCGTGATCTTTCAGGCCCCCGAAGGCCTTGACAGCGGCCCGAGGCGCACGAATCCGACCTCGAAACCAGGTGGATGCGCCAGGCTGCGGCTGGATAGGGTGAGCAGGGTCTGGGATCGAGTGAGACGGAACGACGTCCTTTTGGAGGATAGCCAAATAGGCTGCAGGGGTCAATCCGGAACTGGTTTCAAGCCGGATCCGGCCGAAGGAAAGGCCTGCTCTGTAAGGCCGCTTCCGGAAAGGACCTCGGTTGCGGCGAAATCTTGACGGTCTTGGACAGGGGAAGAATCCGTATGTGGGGCCTGCCTCCGGAGAGGGGCGGCAACCGCCGGAATATGCCTTGTCCAAGGCCGGCCGCTGGACCAGGCGCAGCAGGCCGTCTGCTTCCCGGAGGTCGATCCGAGCGGATCACGGGCGGATTGCCTCGATCTGCTTGAGCGGGATCCAGCCCCGCTTCTTGTCGGAAAGGTGAACGAGCGTCCAGTCGCCTTCGCATCGCTCCATTTCCAGAATCGCTCCTGCATGCAGAGCGAAAAGCACGGTGTCTCCCTCTGCCGGCCCGGCCAGGACGCCGGCTTCCGGCACCAGGACCACCGCCCGGCGGTCGTTTGCGGCCGCATGCCATTTCAGCGCGAGGGACAGGCCGACAACGAGCCAGAGGACCCCGAAGGCCATGAAAAGGTAATGGAGCCATTCCCGCGAGAGCCAGAAGCGCAGCAGAACGATGCCCCAGAAGAGGGCGTTGATGGCGGCGAACCCCCAGAAAACCTCTCCCGGTGAGAAGACGGGCAGCCAGAAAAAAACCGCCTGCAGGGGACCCTTTGGTTCGCTGGGAGGATCGACCAGCCGATCGCGGGCGAACTCCAGATTGTGCATCAGATCGGGGTCGCGGGGGATCAGATTGCGCGCCCGTTCATAATGGAGAATGGCTCGGCCGGGCTGGCCCATCTTCACATACGCGTTGCCGAGGTTGAAATAAAGGCCGCCGGTCTGCCATCCGTCGTGGATCAGCGCTTCGTATCCTCGGGCCGCGTCGGCGAAGCGGGCTTCGCGGTAGGCCTGATTCGCGGCGTAGAAGCGCTCATCCGGGCTCTGTTGGATCGTGTCGGCCGCGCTCGAAAAACCGGCCGGCAGGAGGAGCGCAAAGATGAGGGCGCAGGCTGTCGAACGTCTCACGGCAACTCCTTTTCGATCTGCTGGATCAGATCCGGAATGTCTTCCCGGGTGCCCGCGGCGGTCTGTCCCTTTCCGGTGTAAAGGGCCCGATCGACTTCGGCTGCGAGGGCGCTGAAGCGCGCGGCAAGATCCTTTCGGACCCCGCGGGCTTTGAGGATCGCAGCGGCTTCGTGGGGCGTCAGGACCCCCAGAGAGAGCTGAAATCGGTCGTTCAGGTAATCCCGCAAGGCGGCCTCGAGCTCTTCGGCGGAGAGGCCGCCGTTCCCGAAGTGTGCGAAAAACCGGCGGGCGGCCTTGCGGGCCCTCATGCGGGAGGCCGCCAGGCTGGACCGCCGACGGAGGCGGACCAGGATGCACACTGCCCCGACGGCCAGGGCGGGGCCGAGGAGGACCAGGCCCGCGTGCAGGGGGTTCGGCGGGAGCCGCCCTCCCCTGGACAGGGTGAGGGGGGTGGTGTGCACAGGCAGGATGTCCTCCCCCAGCGCAGCGGGCCCCGTTTCGTCTTCGGGCGGCGGGGAGGTTCGGGTGGCCGGAGTCTGCGATCCCGCTTCCGCTTGATTGCCGTGCGACACCTCCAGCGCCAGGGGTGGGGCTTCGATCGTGCGGTACCGGCCGGCGGACGGATCGAAGAAGTCGAGCGTGAGCGGCGGGATGTCATAGCGGCCTGGCATTTCCGGAACCAGGGCCCATTTCATGGTCTTCACGGCCTCCGGCCCATCCTCTCCGTCACGATATTCCAGCGAAGGCTGGTCGCCGTATGTCTTTACATGTTCGATCGCGGGCAGGCTCAGATCGGGGATTCGTTGAACATTGCCGCGTCCCTCGATTGTGACCGTCAAGGTTGCGGATTCTCCCGCCCTCAGGGAGGCGGGATCGAGCCGGGCCTGCATCCGGAAGTCCCCGACCAGGCCGCTGAACCGACCGGGCCGCCCATCCTCCGGAAGCGGGGAGACCTGGAGTTCGACGGGGCCGGAGCGAACCGTCACAGGCCTTCCGCGGCTAGAGGAAAAGAGGGGATCATCGAAAAAGCCGCGACGCGGATTCCGGCCTGCCTCATAGAGGGTCATCCGGACCCGGGACGGGGGGATTGCGTAGCGGCCAGGGGCCGATGGGGTCACCGAGTAGCGGACCTCGACGGCCTGCCAGCGTTCACCTTCGATCATCGTCCTGTATTCCGAGGGGTTCCCGAGCTGCTGGAACGAGAGATGGTCCGACTCCGGCAGGGCGAGGGACAGGTCTCCGGCCCTGGCCTTGAGATAGAGCCGGAGGATATAGACTGCGCTCTGTTCAACGTATACGTGGGGCCGGTCGAGTTCGGCCGTGAGAAAAACAGGCCCCGAAGGGGTTTGGTCATTGCTTGAGGGAGCTTCGATGGTCAGGGCCAGAATGTTGCTGGCATGCTGGATGCCGTCGATCGTGAGGCTGGCCGGCCCAATGGAGAAACGGCCGGTCTTTTTTGGTTGAATGAAGTACACGTGCTCTGAGCTCTTGAGGACGCCCGTGTGATCCATCCGGATCTGGCTCGAGGTTCCCCCGCTGGTCACGACGAAGTCTTCGAGGCCCGGGATCTCTGCCGGGCGTGGGGCATCCTCGGCACCGGCGATGTGGACCGTCAGTTTGAGGGTGTCGTTGAGGGTCGCTTCACGGCGATCCAGATGGATGGAAAGTGCAGCCTCCTCGGCGAATCCGGTTGCAGGAGCGCCGGACACCCATAGCCAGGCGACAAGCATGACCGCGATTCTGAAAAGATGCATCATCCCTACCAGTCCTTTCCCGATGCCGCTCCGCTTCGCCTGTCGGACGGGATCTGGAAGCGGAGCGCTCTGCCGGGGTTTTCCCTGACGTTGTCCAGAAGGGCCCGGGCCTTCTCACGGTCCATGGCGGCAGCCGACCGGGGCGCCGCATCCCCCGGGGGAGGAGGCTCCGGAAGGTCCCCCCGAAGGGAGAGGTCCCCTTCAGGAGCCGGCTGCCGGTTTTCCGGGGGTTGAGCCTCATCTGCATCGTGAGGCTTCCGATCGGGATCCCCCGTTTGCCGAGTTTCTTCAGGCGGCGCCTGATGAGAAGGACTTTCCCCGGCTTCATCTGGCGGCCCGTCTTCGCTGCTGCCGGGGGCCTCATCCGGATCCTCTTTCGGATCCGATCCTTTCGTTTCTGTAGGCTTATCGGTCGATTCGCCGGGCATCCCCTGATCGGACTTTCCTTCTCCTTGAGACGGGTCCTGGCCTTCCGTTCCCTCCTGCGGCCCCCCGCCCTCCGGATCGCCCGATTCCTTTTGTTTTCGGAGCGAGCGCAGAGCGAGCTCGAGGTTGTGGGGGGCGTCTGCATGATCCGGGTCGAGCCGCAGCACATCCCGGAAATATCCGGCAGCAGAAGCGAAATCCCCGTTTTTCAGGGCGACGTTGCCGAGGTTGTAGGCCGCACGGGCGCGCAGAGAGGGATCCTCGGTGCGCCGCAGGACGCTCTGGAAGGCAGCGGCCGCCCCCTCCAGATCGCCGGCCTGGAACGCGGCGCAACCCCGGTTGTAGCGGTAGCGCAAGGACTTAGGATGGTCCATGTCAAGGGCGGCATAGCGCTCTTGCGCCTCCTCGAAGCGCCCGGTGCGGTAGAGTTCGTCTGCGTTCTGGGCATGGGAGACGGCTCCCGAACCGAAGAGGAAGAGGATCGACAGGACGCTGACCAGGACCAAACGGCACAGCGGGCTCGAATGACCGGAATGCTTCCCCCGGCGCTTGCTCAAGCCAGAAAATAATCCAGGTTTCGTCTGCAATACAAGGGTCGATTCCATCAGGGGATCTTCCTCTCCGGGATCAGTCCCTCCACGATGAGGAACAGGGCGGCGAATGCCAGGAAGACCGCGAATTGTTCATCCTGGACCTTGATCTTTCCGCTTTTCAAGGTGCGGGCCTCCGTGTGGTGCTTGATGCCTTCGAAGTAGAGAAGATCCAGGTCGAGGTCTCCGGCCACCGAGTGGACATAGGCCCCTCCGGCCGCCTCCGCCATGCGGCGCAGGCCGTCTTCATCCAGTTTCGAGAGGACGAGGTTTCCGTCCTGGTCTTTCAGAAAGCCTCCCCCCTCGTCAGCGGGTATCGGGCCCCCCGTGGGATCCCCTATCCCGTACACAAAAAGTCTGATGCCGTTTTGCGCCGCCGCCTTCGCGCTTTCGAGCCCCCTGCTCTCATGGTCTTCCCCGTCAGTGATGAGGATGATCACCTTGTCGGTGTGATCCCGACCGTCGAAGGCCGATGCGGCGGTTTGGATCGCGGCCCCGAGGTCGGTGCCCGGGACGGGCAGGAGATCGGGTCCGAGGGCGTGCAGGAACATCCTGAGCGCCTCGTAATCGAGGGTCAGCGGGCACTGCGTGAAGGCGGCGCCGGCAAAGGCGGTGAGGCCGACGCGGTCTCCGGTCGCCACGTCGATGAAGTCGAGAATCTCTCTGCGCGCCCGTTCCAGCCGGTTCGGCTGGACGTCTTCCACCAGCATGCTGCGGGAGACATCCACCGCGAACATCAGATCGACGCCTTTGCGCTCGACCTCCTCGTAACGGGTTCCCCAGCGCGGGCCGGCGAGGCCTACAAGCATCAGGGCGATGGCGGCGAGGAGCAGGGAGGCCTTGATCCCTTTTCGGCCGGGGAGGGCGGTCCCGGCTATCCTGAGCAGCAGAGGCGGGTCTGCGATCTGTTCGAGGGCCCTTGCTGTACGGCGGTGTCTGACGGCGATCAGAAAGGCCGCCAGAGGCACCAGCCACAACAGGTGCAGGACTGACAGATGGGAGAAGCTCATGGGAGGACCCTCCAGACCGTGGCGGTCAGAATGAGCTCGACGAGGATCAGCAGGATGGCCGGGAGCAACAGGTAGGGATAGAGGTCTCTGAAGTGAAAAAATTCCTTCACGGTCGCCTCCGTTTTTTCTTCCTGGTCGATCACATCGTAGATCTCGGCAAGTTCCTGGCTGTCGGCGGCACGAAAATACCTCCCGCCTCCGATCCGGGCCACTTTTTCGAGGGTCTCCTCATCGAGCTCGACGTTCTCATGGACGATGCGGGGCCCGAACGGGGTGTTGACCCGAAAGGGCGCAGGGCCCCTGCCGCCGACGCCGATCGTGTGAATTTTGACTCCGAGCGCCCGAACGGCCTCGGCCGCTGTTTCCGGGGGGATCTCCCCGGCGTTGCTTCGCCCGTCGGTGAGGAGGATCAGGAGGCGGGTCTTGGCATCGAGGTCGCGCAACCGTTTGCCGCCGACTGCTATGGCGGATCCGACCGCCGTCGTGTCTCCGGCCATCCCGACGGCCATCCGGTCGACCAGTTCGAGCAGCAAGCCCTTGTCCATGGTGAGGGGGGACTGGGTGAAGGCCTCGGCGCCGAAGACCACGAGGCCGATCCGGTCGGATTCCCGCTTTTCGATGAAATCGGCGACCACGCTCTTGACGGCGTCGAGGCGCGTGACCGGTTCGTCGCCGATGGTGAAATCGAGGGCCTGCATGGATCCCGAGGTGTCCAGGCACAGCACGATATCGACCCCCGGGGAGCGGACCTCGCGGGAGACATTGTAGAACTGGGGCCGGGCGGCGGCAAAGACCAGAAGGATCAGGGCGGCGGCTCGAAGGAGGCGCGGAAGGTGGACTCTCACCCTGGCGCCTCCGCCGGCCAGGCGTGCCAGATCCGAGGTCATGGAATAGGTGACGTGGGGCGGTCTGCGGCGGCCGGCCACTGCCAGCCAGAGGGCCACGCCCAGGAGGAGGCTCAGAAGAAGCGGGGCCGCGAAGCGGAACATCATGGCGCGGCCTCCGGCGCCGGCGAGGTCTGGTGAATGTAGCCCCGAACCGCTTCCAAGGCAGCCTCCTTCGCTGCGGGCGTCGGCCGGTGACCGGCGAACTTGGCCAGATCGGCCTGGCGGAGGAGCGGGAGGAGGTCCCGGTCCAAGGTGGACAGGGGCTGGCGTGCGATCTCCTCCGTCGTCATTTCCGCTGCCGGAAAGCTCCGGATGTCTTCCACATAGCGCCTGAGGACTTCGGAAAAACGGAAATAGAAGGCCTTGACGGCGCCCGACTCGTAGAGGCCCGACGCAGTTAGGGCCTGCAGGTCCGTCAGGGCGCGGACGTGCGGAGGCGGAAGGGCCTCGGCCGCGATGTCGCTGCAACGCCGTTTTCTGAGCCACCAGACGAGTCCGGCCCCGAGCGCGGCCACGGCCAGCGCGGCGGCGGCCCACGGCAGGGTCCTCATCCAGGCGGCGCGCCCGGGGATGATGTCTGCGATCGGCCGGGGCTGCGCCTCCTCGGGTTTGCCGCCGAGGACCGAGAGCACTTCGACGGAGGCCGGCGGGGCCGAAAGGGTCCGGAGGGTGCCGTCCGCATCCTCGTAATCGAGACGGAGCGGTCCGGTCCGCCAGGTATCCAACTGGTCCACCAGGAAGGTCAGGGTGATCCGGTCGGCCTCGATGCGGCGGGAGCATTCGGTCAGGCCTTCCAGGCCGCTGATCCGGGGTGGAGTCGGAACGCTCGCCCCTGCGGGCAGACGGGTGTGGAGAGTCAAGGTGATGCGTGTGCCGAAGGCGGCCGGGGAGCGGTCAAGGGAGGCTTCCAGAGCTCGCTCCGGAGGGCTTGCGGCGGCATGCTCCGGCGCGGAGGCTTTGCACGGCCAAGGCCGCTGCAGGAGTGCGACTGCGAGCACGAGCAGCGGCAGGAGCCGGATGGCATGGAATCGCAGGATCAACCTCCACCAGGAAAGCGATCGGCGGCGGGGGCCGCTCCGGCAGGCGCGGATCATGATCTCAGCCTCCGCCTGTCGAAGAGGCGCGCCAAAGGTTCGACCACGGGACCGTCGGTCGAGAGCACGACCTCGTCGACGCCGGTTCGCTGGAAGAGCGAGCGGAGGGCGGCGAGCCGTTCCCGGCGGGCGGCCTCCCAGCGCCTTCGGAGGGTGCGGTTGCTGGTGTTGATCAGCACGGTTCTGCCGTTTTCCGGGTCGCACAGACAGATGCGTCCGACATCGGGGAGCTTTTCTTCGGCCGGATCGGAGATGCGGATCACCGTCAGATCGTGTTTGCGGGCGGTGAGGCGCAGGGGCCTTTCGAAGCCGGCATCCCAGCAGTCCGAGATCAGGAAGACGATGGCGTGGCGCTTGACGACGCGGTTCAGATAGGAGAGGGCCGCTTCGAGGCTCGTGGTCGGCTCCTGGGGTTCATAGGTGAAGATCTCTTTGATCAGGCGCCAGACATGAGCCGCGCCCTTTTTCGGCGGGATGAACTTTTCGACTCGGGAGCTGAAAAGGAGCGCCCCGACCTTGTCGTTGGTCCGGATGGCCAGGAACGCCAGCATGCCGGCGGTCTCAGCGAGGAGCTCCCGCTTGAACTTCCTCCGGGTCCCGAAAAGGTGAGAGCCCGAGAGGTCCAGAAGCAGGAGGACGGTGAGTTCCCGCTCCTCGTGGAAGACCTTCACGTAGGGGCGGCCGAAGCGGGCCGAGACATTCCAGTCGATGGCGCGGATGTCGTCGCCGGGCTGATACTCCCTGACCTCCGCGAATTCCATTCCCTGGCCCTTGAAGGCGCTCTCGTACTGTCCGGCGAACAGGTCGTTCGCCAGGCGGCTGGTCCGGAAATGGAACCGCTGGATCTTCTGGAAGACGTCCTCGGGCAGCATTTCAAGGGACCTCGATGCGCTCGAGCAGGACCTGGATCAGGTCGTCGGTGGTCCTGCCTTCGGCCTCCGCTTCGTAACTGAGAAGGATGCGGTGCCTGAAGACATCCGGAGCGAGGGCCTTCACGTCCTGAGGGGTGACGTAGCCGCGCCCCTGTAAAAAGGCGTGGGCGCGGGCCGCCTGCGCGAGCCAGATCGAGGCCCTCGGGGATGCTCCGTAGTGGATCATGGAGGCGAAGTCCAGGCCGAAGTCCGCCGGCCTGCGCGTCGCCCGGGCGAGGCGCACGATGTAGTCCACGATCTTCTCTTCCATGTGGATGGCCGCCATCACCTCCCGGGCCTTGTCCAGCCGCGGGGTGTCCAGAACGCCCTCGACGGCGTTTTCGGGGCTTTGGAAGGCCCGCAGGAGAATCTCCTTTTCTTCTTCAGCGGACGGGTAGTCCACCCGCACCTTGAGCATGAACCGGTCTATCTGCGCCTCCGGGAGGGGATAGGTGCCCTCCTGCTCGATCGGGTTCTGGGTGGCGAGGACCAGAAAAGGCCGCCCAAGGACGAAGGTCGTTTCGCCGATCGTGACCTGCCTCTCCTGCATGGCCTCGAGAAGCGCGCTTTGCACCTTCGCCGGCGCCCGGTTGATTTCGTCCGCCAGGATGATGTTGTGAAAGAGGGGGCCCTTCCGGATTTCGAAAGAGGCGCTGTCCGGCCGGTAGATCTGGGTCCCCAGGATGTCCGCCGGGAGCAGATCGGGCGTAAACTGGATCCGCTGGAAACTCGTACGGATCGTCGCGGCCAATGTCTTGACCGCCGTGGTTTTCGCAAGCCCGGGAAGGCCTTCGAGGAGGAGGTGCCCCTCGCACAGCAGTCCGATCAGCATCCGTTCCATCAGCGATTTCTGTCCCACCACCACCTTTGCGGCCTCGGCGAGGATCCGGCGCAGCAGGATGCTTTCCTTTTCGACGTGTTCGGTGATCGCTTGAATGTCCGTCAATGTCTGGTCCTCCAGAGGAAATGCCCCGGGCGTTCGGGGTCTTACCGGTTCTGCACCCGCCAGACTCTTCAAGCGGATGTTTAGCGCTGCTTCCAGGTCGTGTTTAACCGGAAAGGATTTCCCGGTAGAACAAGGTTTCCAATCCGGAATGGAAGATGTTCTTCACATCCTTCGGTTGCTCAGTCCCACCCCTGCGGGGCGGGACCCGGTTTTTTCACCCACTTCGCGTGCAAAGTCCCACTGCTTCGCGGCGGGTTTCGGCTTTTCAACATGAAGGAAATCAACCGTTTGCTTGTGAAGCGATCGGCAGGTCGCCTCGCAAGCAAACGGGCAGACCGACACTGAGATCAGCCAATGAGACCACATCCGGATGGAACCCTTGCCAGGGTACCGGTCCTTCTCGTGGCACTCGGCCGGAAGGACGATACGCCGCAGGCACTCGACCCAATATTTTGCATGCGGACGCCGGGGCTTGTCAAAGGGGTTTTATCGACCGCAAGGCTGTTCAGTTCCCAGCGGTGCGCCCGAACTTTGCGCAGGAGCCGCGGTAGTGCAGGCTTCCCAGGCTGCAGAGCCAGTCCGCGGGCGGCGGCTCACCGGGCCTTTCCCTGTTGGGAAAGGCGGCAGGCGGTGCCCCGGGCCTCATCGAGGCGGCGCTTCCGACCGCGTGCTGACCCGCCTCGCCCACAGACATCCGAGGCGCCCCCAGAGATTGTAGGCGGGGAGCGCCCACGGGAGGATCTTCTCGATGACCGGTGTCAGGTAGCATAGGCGGATGAGTTGGAGGTAGAGCTGGTTCATTTCCTGAGCCCGGAGCAGGATCCGGCCGCCTTCGAAATGGAACCCCCACCGAAGAGCTGCTTTGCGCGCCGCATTCGGGCCGTCCCGTAGAGTGACTGCAGCGTGGACGGGGCCGGGCGGCTGGAACGGGGAGGTGCGGAGATTCGAAAGGGCGGCGACTGCGGCCTCCGCAAGCCCCCTGCGCCAGGCGCTTACGTCCGGGGGCGGCGCAGCCTTTGGAAAGGTGAAGGTTTGGATTCCATGGACGGCCTCCTCGGCGTTCCGGCAGGCGACCGGGCAGCCCGAAAAGAAAATGGGCCTCACACCGTAAGGGGCGAGGGCAGCCGCGAAAAGCTCGACCTCGCTCAAAAGACGGCCGTTCACCAGAATCGAGGAGATCCTAGAGGTGAGCGTATGGGCCAGGAAGCCGTCCGTTCCCGAGGCGGCATGCATCCCCAGGAACATCACGGCCTCCGCTGCGCCGGGGTCGCCGATCCCCGGCACCGGGCCCGGCCGATACCCTCGGATCACCCGGGCCTTTGCAGGAATTTCTTCTGGAAAAAGGTTCCAGGCGGTGCGATGGAAATCCTTCACCCGGATCTCCTCCACCCCGGCGTGAAAGAGGGCGTTTACGACGGCCGCGACGTCGAGGGTCATCCCCCGGCAGGCCAGCGCCCACTCGCGGGTCAGGAAAGCGGCCGCGTTCCGGTTGCTGCAGCGGGAACTCCCCTCGATGTCGGCGATGATGAGGATCCGCCTCCAATGCGGGCTGTCCGGGCAGTCAGGATCGGCCATCCGCTTTTCGCCGGTTTCCATTCTGCATGGGTATTTTGGGCTCCCGCGCCCCTGCTTTGAACAAAGACAGTTGCGTTCCTCGCTGTTTTTCATATCGACAGGGTGTTTTGCGCCGATCCCGGCGTCGATCGACTCCTTGACACGTTTCGGGATCTTCAGGGTGTGTCCGCGCAATCGCTGGATTTCCTTATGTATTAGTAGTAAGATCCCCTTTGTGGATTGGACAAGTGGTCGTGATGGATGTTTTCCTCCGGATGGGTGCCCGGTCGTACCTCCCCCAGAACGGCCGGGCCATCAACGCGCCTCTCTCAGAGGGTTGACGGTCTGCATCCTTGCGGCGTCTTGGATCGAGTCTCTTCGAGCCTGCGAAAGAGCTCGATGCGGGCATCATTATCCGGCAAAACGCAGAGGGACGCAACGGCTTCCGGATCGAAAGCAGAACAGAACCCCGGTCCGATGCCCGCCCTTCAGCGCCCTTACCGGGGGGGCCGATCCGCGCCTCGCCGGCGAGGTCCTCTTGTTTGGATCCATGGACTTTTCCGCGGCGAAGACCGGCCTCGGGCAGGTGAGGGGAATGGCAGAAGAAGGGGCCTTTTCGTGATGAAACCCGATGAAGAAGCGCGCCTCCACCGCTATGAACTGCCCGGCGGGTGGGTCGTCCTGGCCGGGCGCACCGACCGGGACAACGAGATCCTGAGCCTCAAGGTCGCCGGGCCCAATGACTGGTGGTTCCACGTCCGCGGCGTGCCCGGAAGCCATGTGATCCTGAGGGCCCGGGAGGGCGAGGATCCGGATCGGGCAACCCTCAAACAGGCGGCGGCGATCGCCGCCTATCACAGCAAGGCCCGCCATGCCGGAGATGTGGCGGTGTCCTGCACGCGGGCCCGCTATGTGGGAAAGCCGCCGGGGGCCAAGCCGGGTACGGTCAGCATCCGCAAGGAAAGCATCCTCAAGGTCCGCCCATCCCTGCCTGAGGGAGGCTCCGTGAACTGAAGGAGCGAAGCAGGGGAGTTTCTCGAAGGAAGAGCTCCTGCGGGCGGCTGTGCACCCCAGGGGGGCGGACCCTCCTGGGCGTTGGGGCCCGTTTTCTGAGGAGATCTCGTCGATCGGCGCAACGAGAGGCCCGGGAACGAACCCGCCTCCGGTCGTATTGGACGTCACTCATCGATGAATTTGGGCGGCAGGGTCTCCTGTCCGGCCAGTTTCATGGAGGACAGGACCATCATGGTGGCGGTCCCGTGCGCGATCAGGAGTCCCTCGGGGGTCTCGATCGCGGCGTCCGCGAGGCAGATGGTCCGGCCTGCCTTGATGCAGCGCCCCCTTCCGATCATCTTGCCCGCTGATATGGGGGCGAGATAATTGACCTTGATGTCGACAGTGGTGAGACCGACGCCCTCCTCCACGCAGGCATAGACCGCCCAGAAGGCCGCTGCGTCGACGATCGCCGCCGTCACGCCCCCGTGGACGATGCCGTAGGGCTGGAGGTGTTTTTCCTTCAGGGCGATCTCCAGGCGCGATGCGCCCGCCTCGAAGGACTCGAGCTGCATGGACATCAGTTCGAAAAACGGGCAGGTGTTGACCCGTTCTGCCAGGGTTTGAACATGATCGGGATTCAATCTTCGCATAGGCAAAGGCCTTTCCATGACAGGTTGAAAGCGGATAGTTTCGGTGGTCGATGAGCGCTCCAGCCGCGTCCTTTTCGTCGGCGGGCAAACAGGGATGGGCGCCGAGATTGGCCCAAAAGACCCGTTACGGATTGAACCTGATATCCATCCGGAAAAGACCATCCGGCCGGGTAAAGTTTCCATCCGGAAATGAAAATTTTTGGCCAATATCAAGGAAATCAACCGTTTGTGCGGAGGCGACCTCTAGGTCGCCGCACAAGCAAACGGGCAGATTGACGCCGAGATTGGCCCAAAAGACCATTTCCGGATGGAAACGAACCTAAATCATTTGGAGCGGGTTTGGCAAGGGTTCGCAGCAACGGTCCTTTTCCGCCCTCTTGGGGGAGCGTTGAGGCGAGCGCTTGGTTTGCCCGGTTGACGCAGGCGGCGACTTGCAATAGGATGAAAACAGAGTGTTTCTCCCGCCTGTTTTTTTTGCCCAACCCCACGATCTCGACAGGAATGAGGAGCCGATGAGGATCAGTCTGGTCTTTCCCCCTTTCTATCTGGAGCCCATGTACAATCTTCCCCCGCTGGGGCTGGTCAATCTGGCGACCGCCTTGAAAGAAACGCCCCACGAGGTGGTTTGTCTCGATTTCGTTCTCGAGATTCGGACAGGCAGCCTGAGATTGGGGCCGCACATCTACGATGACTGTGCAGAGCGCATCCTGTCCGAATCGCCGGATCTCGTAGGGTTCTCGGCCCAGTGCACCACCTACCCGGCGGTGCTTCAGATCTGCCGGCGGCTCAAAGCTCGCCGCCGGGATCTCAAGATCGTCCTTGGCGGGCACAATGCGGCCTTCGCCGACGAATGGACGCTGGAGGGGTTTCCCGAGGTGGATGCGGTGGTCCGTGGCGAAGGCGAACGGACCTTTTGCGATCTGGTCGCGCAATATGCAGCCGGAGGGAGGGGGGAAGGAGTCGAAGGCGTGACCTGGCGCGACGGTGGCAGCGTTATGCGGAATCCTGACCGGGATCTGGTCGCACACCTCGATGCGTTGCCTTATCCGGACTACGGCTTTCTCCCGCCGCTCGAGGTGTACCGGCGGGCCTGTAACCTGCCGCGCAGCATCGCCATCCTCGAGGCGGGACGGGGCTGCCCTCATCGTTGCGTGTATTGTTCCGAGTCGCGCATGTGGCGCGGACGTGTGCGGACTTACTCCGTCGAACGCCTGGTGGGGGAGATGGAGAAGGTCCATCGCCTTTATGGGGCGGAGTGTTTCCTTCTGGCCTATGATCAGTTCACGGCGACCCGCTCCTTTGTGGAAGGATTCTGCCGGCTGGTTCTGGAAAGGGGCCTGGAGCGCATCCCGTGGTACTGCATCTCGCGTTTGGACAGCGTCGACCGGGATCTCCTGGCCCTCATGCGCGAGGCGGGCTGCGAAAGCATGTGCTACGGGATCGACTCGGGCTCCAAAAAGACCCTGGCCTTCATCCGCAAGCGGATCGACCACGGCATCCTCTATCAGCGTGTCGTGGAAACGGCGGAGCAGGGCATCATCCCTACGCTCAGCTTCGTCATCGGTTTTCCGGAAGAGGAAAAGGAGGATGTGGACGCTACGCTGACGCTCGCACTGCGGGCGGGCATCGTCGGCAACAACAATCCGCTGATCCAGCTGCCGACGGTCCTGCCCGGGACCGAGCTGCACGCCCGTTATGCGGATCGGCTGGTGCGGGAGGTCGACACCTACTTCGCGCTCGGTCTCGAATTCGACGGAGGGCGGAGGCTCGAAGCGGACGAAGCGATGATCGATGCGCATCCCCTGATCTTCAGCAGCTTCTACAACCTGCCCACCCGTGCGCGACCCCTCGCGGAGTTGAATGCCGTCGCGAGCTACTTTCCCCTGATGGTGAGGCTTCTGCCGAAGACCCTCCTGCTCCTTGGTCTGGAACTGGAGATCTCCGTCTCCGATCTATTCATGGACTGGCTGGAATGGCTGCGGCTTCGGACGGCCCGCGAGGCGTGGAGCCTGTCTCCCCAGGACTGTTATCGGCATTTCGAGCCGTTCGTCATCGAGAGGCTGGGGTCGCGCAAAACGGTCCGGATCCCTTACCTGAAGGACATCCTCAAATACGAGATGCTGTCGCTCGAGGCCGGCAAACACATTTCTAACAAAACCCATTTCGATATCGATTTGAACCGGTTGTCCGATCTGATACCGAAAAGGGATCAGGGAATCGTGATCGGCGGGTTTGATTTTGATCTCCCTGTGATTATAATGGACTTGAAATCCGGGATCTTTGACAAGGTCTACCAACCCCAGGAGACGCTGTTGGCCTTCAGACAGGAAGACGATATGCTGGAGGTCAACGAGATCAACGCGTTTGGCAGGGATTTCCTGGCGCTCTGCGACGGCGGTTCACCCCTGGAAACGATCGCAAGGGAACTTTACGATCATTACGGTCGGGGCATGACCCGCGAGGGATTTCTGAAATCCTGTGAAGAAGCGCTCGAAATGTTGGCTCGGAGCCACCTCGTTGCATTCGGGAGCTGACCGCCCCTGAATCCCCTGCCCGCCTCGATAACTGAGGCGACGATGAAATGAGTCGGTCCAGAGGTTAACCCCCAGCTGTGTGTGAAAGGAGGTGAAGGCCTTGTTGAACCTTAAGAAAGTGGAGAAAAAGGTGTCGTATGCCGCTGGTTGTCATGCCCCCGCATGCCACGCCCCGGCTTGTCACGCGCCGGCATGTCATGCGCCCGCCTGCCATTCCCCGGCATGTCACGCGCCATCATGCCATGCCCCGGCATAAACCTTTTTGGATGGTGTATCGAACAGGGGAAGATCGCAAAAGGTCTTCCCCTGTTCTATTTGAGCGCCCGGGTCGATGCGAACACAGGTATCAGGCCCGGTTCGGTTTCATCGAGCGGTGAGGTTGAGCACCCGAAGGGTGTGAAAAAACCGGGATCCGCCCCGCAGCGGCTGGACTGAGCACCCGGAGGGTGGTAAGAATCGCCCCCATTTTCGATGGGGTTCTTTCGATGAGGGAAGGCCGATGAAGACCCGAATGCTGGATATTCTGATTTGCCCGGGATGCTTGCCGGAGGAGAGGGCGCTTACCCTGGAGGCGCGGGAGCGGGGTCTGGAAGGCGAAGTGGTCGACGGGGACCTGCTTTGCCCCGGGTGCGGTGCGCGCTACCCCGTCTTGGAGGGCATCGCCCTCCTGGTGCCGGATGGAGGCGCAGCGGTCGAGCGTTCGGCCAAGGCGGAGGCCCGCTACGAAAGCGCTGCGGCTGTGGCTGCCTACCTTTGGAGCCATTACCTGGACCTGCTCGAAGAGACGGCCGAGCCGACGGCCTATGCGGCGTGGGGGGATATGTTGACCGGCACGGAGGGGCTTTTCCTGGATGCCGGATGCGCCGTGGGGAGGCTCACCTTCGCCATGAGCGGTCGTTTCGATTTTTCGGTGGGGGTCGACCTGTCGTACAGGTTCGTCAAGACCGCTCGCCGGCTGATGCACACCCGGTCGATCACCTTCGACCTTCCCGTGGAGGGGCGATTGTGTGAGCAGAGGGCATTCCATCTGCCGGCCGAGTGGAACCCGGAGCGGGTGGAGTTCCTGGTGGCCGATGCCGCGCGCCTTCCCTTTCGTTCGGATGTCTTCGCGGGGCTCGCGTCCCTCAACCTGGTCGACAAGATGCCGAAACCGCTGGATCACCTTCGCGAGATGGATCGGGTGGCCAGGGCCGCGCAGGCGGAGTGGCTCTTTTCCGATCCCTTCTCCTGGTCGACCGACGTCGCAAAGGAAAGCGACTGGCTCGGCGGGACGGAAAGCGGCCGTTTCGCCGGAAGGGGTCTGGAAAACGTATGTGCCCTCCTGCGTGGTGACGGACAGGAACTGAGGCCCTGGCGGATCGAGCGGCCGGCGGATGTCTGGTGGCGCATCCGCAACCACGAGAATCACTTCGAAACGATCCGGAGCAGGACCGTCAAGACGGTGCGTTAGGGGGTCCCCATGGGCGGCCGGCCCGCCGGCGGCTTGACCCCGGCCATCCGGAAGAGGATGGGTGCGGGAGATGCCCCGGTCAGTATGCAGCCGGAGGATTCCCGATGTCGAACGGGGCGTAGTCCGTCGGGAAAAAGGGCCGCCTGGCCGGCCCGAGGCAGTGGCTCACGAGGGCGGATCGGTCGGTGTAGTTGAGAAGGGTGAGCAGGAGTTCGCCGGCGCGCAGAAAACCGAGGCAGCCGGTTGCGGCGCTGATTTCATCGAAGCGGACCACCGCGTCCCGGCGGACCCCTTGCCCGGCAAGGGCCACAGGCACCGGTTCCCCGGAATGGATGAGACGGGATTCGCAGGGCGTCGAATGATCCGCCGTCACGGCCAGCAGGAGATCGCCACGGGTGGTGACGGCGTCGAGGGCCTCGGAGAGGGCCCCGTCGAGGTCTTGAATGATCCGCTTCTTTGCGAGGGGATCCCCCCTGTGGGCGGCCTCGTCGGGGGCCTTCGTGTGCACGTGGATGAAGTCATGAAAGCCGTCGTCGAGGGCCATGCGGACCCGCCTCCGCAGATCCTCGCCGGGGGCGGTGGTGTCCTGCTCAGGGGTGAAATCGAAGCCGAGTTCGTGGGCCAGGCCTGCAAAAACCGCGCCCGAGCCGATCAGGCGGGCGGTCATCCCCCACTTTTTGGGAAAAGGCTCCTGCCGGATGCGCCGGCCGCAACGCTGCGTGGCCAGAAAATTGGCAGGGGCGCGGCCGCTGGCGAGGCGGGCGCGGTTGATCGGATGCCGGGATAAGACGGCGTAGCAGTGACGGAGGTAGCCGTTCAGGACCCGTGCGGTGCGCTCGGCGCGTTCGGGCTCCGGGTTGTCCGCGAGCGGATGGATGCGGGCCATGCTGCAGCCCCGCAGCATCGGGTCCGAATCCGACACGAAGGGGGACACGGGGCCCTTGAGGACCAGGATGCCGTTGTTCCCGTACGTCCGGTGCAGCTCGATCCGTATGGGGCCGGATTCGTATGGCGACAGGGCCGCGTACAGAGCATCCCGCTCTTCCGGGTCCAGGTCGATGGTCTTGTGCGAAACCGTGAGGATCGGGATCCCGTCTACGAGGCGGACATGGGACAGATGGGCGAGACAAAGCACGTCCTGGTCCTGGAAAGGCACCGACGCCCCCACCCCTTCGAGAAGCCCCCGGCCGGGAAAGGTCTCTTGCGCATAACCGAATAGCAGGTGGTGGGCGATCTCGCTGGGGAGGCATTCCCCCGGGCAGGAGGCGTGGAAGAGTCCATTGCTCCCGAGGGCGGCGAGCCGGTCGAGATTCGGTGTCTGGGCGGCCTGAAGCGGTGTCCTGTCCTGAAGGGACGGGTAGGACCGATCCCCGAGGCCGTCCAGCAGGACGAGTACGATTTTCATGGTGTCACCTCGTTTCCATCCGGAAATGATGATTTGGCACGACCAGGTTGCTTATCCGGAAAGGGGCTTGTTTGCCGATCCCGATGCTAAACGGCCGCTTTGCCTTCACGGCGAAGTGCAGGCCGTGTTTGTCCGGAACTACGGATTTCCACTGAATTAAAAGAAAATCTTGTTTCCGGACGGGGGCGGCGTCCCAGGGATTCCACGGAAGATGCGCGGCCGAACGCATCGGGAAAGGGCTTGCGGATAGCCGGCCGAAAGCCGGATGCGGTGCCGGAGTATAACGGACAAGGGCCGGCTGCACAAGATTTTCGTTGCCGGGAAAAGGGGACGGACGGGTGCGCACTCTTGGCGAGCGGAGAGCTGCGCCGGGCGCCTGGGGCTGGCGCAGCACCGAGAACCGCGGCCGAGCGCGTCTCGGGAGCACGGGCGCCTGCGGCCGGTCACAACGGGAGGAATGAATGGAGTTGACGGCAACCTACATCTGCCCGGTGCGGGGCCTGGACGGCCTCGAGGCGCCTGAGCCGTCGCGGATTGAGACGGCGGCGGGAATCGCTGCGGACCTCGGGCTCGAAAGGCTGTACCTGCCTGTGCTGGAAGAGGCGCTCTTACGGGCCCCGCGGGTGGTCACGGCCTATCTCGACGGCCTGGTGGCGGCCCTCGATCGGATGGAGAAGAAGGGGCTCGGAGCCATGCTGACGGCTCCGGCCGGTCGCCTGCTGGGACTTGCGTGGGGGGCGCCCTATCTTGCTTCGGGCTGGAAGGGCGCGCAAGCGCCGCCGATATTTTTGGATGGCAAGGTGCGGCGTCTCCGGCCCTATGACTGGTGGGCGGACCCGGCTGTCCTGGAAAAGCGCATCCGGGTCTTCCGTGAGTGCGTGGGCGCCTTGAGCGGTCATCCGGCGCTCGGCGGGTGGCTGTTGATGGATCGGGCCCTCGAGTGGAATCGGCCGAGTGCGCAGGTCGCCGATTGGATGCTGCGATCCTGCCTGGGGGAGATCCGTGATAAGGGTTCAGGCGCGGTGGTCTATCTGGGCGTAGGGTGGAGCGAGTTGCTCGATCCGCAGATCGTCCGTGGGCTCGCGAAGGAAGTGGACGGCCTGCGGCTGGGGGGCATGGAGCACCCTCCGGAGGCCCTGGGCCCCGTTCAGGATTTCTTTACCGAAAACCTGGCCGCAGGATATCTCGGCATCATGGCACGCTGGCTTTTCGACCTGCCCGTCGAAATCGAGACCGGCTATCGGGTCCCCGCCCGCTCCCCAGGTGCCGAGGAAGGCGCGGAGGCGGCACAGACCCTGGCCGCGAGCGGCGTCGCCGCTGTCAGCCGCCCCAGCCTGGCGGACCCCGAACCCGCCCTGCGGCAGAGGCCGCCCTGGGTTCTCCGTCCGGGGCTCGACCGGGTGGGACTCCTCGATGCGGGCATGGAGCCGAAGGCCTGGGTCCCCGCCTGGCTCGACACGTTGAAGCGTGGGGCCGAGGCGGGCGAGCCTTTCGGCTTCATCGACCTGTCCCGGAACGAGTACCTGGCCGATCCAATGATGCATTTGCAGCGGCTGTGGGGGCATTTTCGAGATGACCGGGTCCGTCGTCATCCGCTTTGAAGACGTGGCGTTCTCCTTTTCACGGGACCGTCCGCTCTTCGAAGGGCTTTCTCTTTCCCTTCTCCAGGGGGCGTTCTATCTGATCGGAGGACCTTCCGGATCCGGGAAATCGACGTTCCTGCGACTCATCAACCGGCTCGAAGAGCCTTCCGCGGGAACGATCCGCTTCAAGGGGCGTCCTTTGAAGGATTTCCCCCCACCCGTCCTGCGACGGACCGTCCTCTTCATTCAGCAAACGCCGACCGTTGTCGGGGGGAGTGTACGGGAAAACCTCTCGCTCCCCTTTTCCTTCCGGCATAACCGGGGCCTGGTTCGACCTTCGGACCAGGAGCTGCGCGCTCGTTTGGACCGGTTTCTTCCGGAAGGGGTGCAGCTGGAGGCGCCTGCCGAGGCCCTGTCCGTGGGCCAGCTCCAGCGTTTGTGCTTTGTCCGGGGCCTGCTGCTCGCGCCCGAGGTGCTTCTGTTGGATGAGCCGACGAGCGCCTTGGACGAACGGAGCGCGCGGATTGTGGAAGAGGAGACGGAGCGGCTCTGCCGGGAGGCGGGGATGACCGTCGTCATGGTGAGCCATCGCCGGTTCGAGCCGCGGATGGTCGAACCGATCCGGGTGACCCTGTTGAACGGACAATGGAGCGAGGGCGCATGACCGCAGCCGTTCCTGACATATCGCTCTTTCAGTTGGTCCTGGGATGTGTCTTTATCCTGGCGGCGGGTGCGGTGTCCTTTCTGAACGGACTCGGGCTCGAGCGCGATCTGCTGGTGGGCGGGGTCAGGACCTTCGCGCAGCTTTTCCTGCTGGGGTATGTCCTCAAGTTCGTTTTCAACGCGCAGGACATCCGGCTGGTCATGGCGGTCTTCGTTTTCATGATTCTTTTCGCGGCGTGGACCATCCGGGCGCGGGCCCGTGAAAAACAGATCGGGCTCTTCTGGCCGACCTTCCTATCCATGCTGCTCAGCTACTGGATCATTTCCTATCTGGTCAGCGGCGTGGTCGTCGGTGCCACGCCCTGGTGGCGGGCGCAGGTTTTCATCCCGCTCGGGGGCATGGTGATCGGGAACTCCATGAACGCGGTTGCCGTGTCGCTCGAGCGTCTCCTGAGCGATCTTCGCGGGCGGAGACGGGAGGTGGAGATGATGCTCTGCCTCGGGGCCGACTACCGCGAGGCCAGCCGGGAGATCCTCAGAAATGCGATGAAGGCCGGGATGATCCCTTCCATCAACTCCATGATGGCGGCCGGCGTGGTCTTCATCCCGGGGATGATGACCGGCCAGATCCTGGCCGGGGCCGATCCGCTGACAGCCATCCGCTATCAGATCGTGGTGATGTTGATGATCGTCGGATCCACGGCCATCGGGGCGCTCCTTGTGCTGATGCTGGTGCGCAGACTCTGCTTCGGCGCGGCGCATCAGCTGCTGCTGCGGCCGAAGGGCGGGTGATCCGCCCTCCCCGGTCAGGTTTCCGAAAGGGAGGTGCCGGGTGGCGGCCGGATGTTTCACGTGGCACATGACGCGTGCCGACGCTCCGTCATCACGCCGGCGGGATGCCGGTGCAGCGCCTGGTCGGCGGAGAGAGCAGCCGGGGGTTTGGGGCGAAGGAGGCCGGGGGTCGGAAAAGGCCCTGGAAAAGAAGCGGCCGGGCGCAGGGTATGGGATAGGTCGTTTTTGAGAAAGAACCAGCAAAAACAATTGCTTAAGTGTCGATGACCAGGGGAGCCTTCACGGGATGCGGCCCCGCTTCGGTGTGAGTTCGAGCGGGGTTTCGAGGCGTCTGAGGGCCTCTTCGACGGAGCGGTTCTGATGCACGAGCATGGCGATGGCGGCGACCATCCGCTCGGGCTGTGCGTGCTGGAAGACGTTCCGCCCCAGTGCGGTCCCGGCTGCGCCGGCGGCTATCGCCTCCGCGACCATGTTGAGCACCGCACCGGACGACCCCATCTTGGGCCCACCGGCCACGACGACGGGCACCCCGCACCCCCTGGTGACCTGGCGGAAGGATTCGGGATCCCCGGTGTACGGTATCTTGACCAGGTCCGCTCCCAACTCGGCCCCCAGGCGCGCGGCGTGGGCGATCAACTGTGCACGGTCGACGGCGCCGCTCAGCGAGCTTTCCGGATAGAGCATGACGAGAAGAGGCATTCCCCACCGTCGGGCCTCTGCGGATACATAGGCGAAATCGCTTAACATATCTGCTTCGTGAGCGCCGCCGATGTTGACGTGCACCGAGACGGCGTCCGCGCCGAGGCTGACGGCCTCTTCAACGGAGCAGACGAGGATCTTTCTCTGTGGATCGACGCCGCAATGGGTACTCCCTGAAAGATGCACGATAAGGCTGATTTGGGGAGGAAGATTCACGGCGCATCGGCCCGCGGAACCTTTGTGGAGGATGACGGCCGATGCGCCGCCTTGGGCGGCGGCCTGCGCGGCCTTTTCGATCTCGGCGATCCCGGTGATGGGCCCCATGGTATATCCATGATCGAGCGGAACGATGACGGTTCTTCGGGAGCCTGGATGGAGGATTCTTCTGAGCCTGGTTTGTTTTCCGTTCATGACGTCTTCACCGCCGGCAAAATGCTCATCGTGGGAGGCAGGCCGCAAGCGCTTGAAACAAGACCGTTTCGCCCTGCCGATTTTGACAGGACCTGATTATAATCACCTCCAGCGAGGATGACAAGCACCGCCTTTCGGTTCGTGCGGTGAGTGGCGGGATCTTGAAGCGAGATTCGGGAAAGACGCTCCTTCAAGGGTGGAGCCAAGCGCGACAGCCCGAGCCCGCTGACAACGAATCGGTTGACGAACCCCGGCCGCGGTTCCGCCGCTTACTCCATCCAGAATGACCCGGTGAGCACCGGGCAAACCTCTTTCCGCTATGATTGCGACAGTTTCCTGTTCTACCGGGACGAGGGAGGCGCTATGACCCGGTAAGATTAGGCGAGCCCCTGACGGGCGGCCGCGTGTTCGGGAGGCTGCCCGGGACCATCTAAAGAGCGTCAAAGAGGGTCCAGAAGCCCGGAAAGGATTTTTGGACGCAGTCCTCATTCAGGATGCGCACGCCAGGGGTGCGAAGACCGATGACCGCGAGGCTCATCGCGAGCCGATGGTCGTTTTCGGGGTCTACGACGGCGCCGGTGAGCGGTGTTCCTCCGTCGATTTCGAGGCCGTCGGGCAGCTCCCGGACCTGGGCGCCGAGGCGACGCCATGCCCGGGTGACGGATCGAAGGCGGTCGCTCTCCTTGAAGCGGAGGTGGGGGACATTGCGGATCGTCGTTCTTCCCTCTGCAAAGGGGGCGACCGCAGCCAGGGTCGGCACCATGTCCGGCATGCCGTTCATATCCGCTTCGATCCCCTCGAGCGGCCCGCCCTGGACGGTCACGGCATCCGCCTCCTTCAGGACGGCGCATCCCATGGCCTCGAGCAGATCCAGGAAGCCGACGTCTCCCTGGCAGGTCTCGAAGGGCCGGACGTTGCGGATGGTCACGGACCCCCCGGTGACGGCGGCGGCGGCCCAAAAATAGGAGGCGCTCGACAAGTCCGCCTCGATTCTGAAACGCCGGCCGTGATAACGCCCTCCTTTCGGGATGAAAAAGGACTGCGGGCCGGAAGGCTCCACCCGGACGCCGAACGCCTCCATGACGAAGCGGGTCATGTCCACGTAGGGCCTGGACAGAAGCGGCCCGACCGCTTCGATTTCGACGGCATCGCGGGCATACGGGGTGGCGAGGAGGAGCGAGGAAAGGTATTGGCTGCTTTCGGCGGCAGGGATCTTCACCGTTCCGCCGTCGAGGCCGCGAGCCTCGAGCCGGACGGGAGGGCAGCCGGGCCTCCCGCTGTAAGAGATGGCGGCTCCGAGCGCCCGGAGCGCCTCTACGAGGGGGGCGAGAGGGCGCTCCCGCATGCGCTCGGAGCCGTCGAGGGTGAGACGGCCATGGCCGAGGGCGGCCACGGAAAGCAGCAACCGCATGGATGTCCCGGAATTGCCGAGGAAGAGGGTCGCCTCCGGTGAGGGAAGCGCGACGCCGCCGCTGGTTCCGGCGACGGCCAGGTCGTCCCCGCTGGGTTGGACCGAGGCCCCCATGAACCGGAGGGCGTCGAGGGTGTAGCGGGTGTCTTCGGAGAAAAGCGGCGCCTCGATCAGGCTGGGTCCTTCGGCGAGGGCGGCCGCGATCAGGGCCCGATGGGTCATGCTCTTGGAGCCTGGGAGGTCCAGGGCGGCGTGGACGCTCCGCTTGGGTTCGATCGTTTTCATGGGTGCTCCAGGGCGGCCAGGACGGCTGCTTCCATCGCCTCGAGGGGGGGTTCTTTGCCGGTCCACAGCCGGAATTGCGCGGCGCCCTGATGAATGAACATCCGCAGGCCGGGGATGACGGCGGCGCCTTTTCGACGGGCAATCTCGAGAAGGCGCGTTTCCCTCGGGTTGTAGATCAACTCCATGACCACCGGGGCCTGGATGAGCGCCTCGTCGAGGGGGCAGCGTTCCTGGCGGGGGTGCATCCCGACCGGCGTGGCCTGGATCAGAAGGTCCGCGGGGAGGCCCCGGAGGTCGTCGATCGGCGCAAAGGTCGCGTTCAAGGCGAGCGCCAGTGCTTTCCCTTTTTCGGGTGTCCGGTTGGCGATGGTGAGGGAGGCCCCGGCCTCCTTCAGGGCGAAGCCCGCTGCGCGTGCGGCCCCGCCTGCCCCGAGGATGACCACACGGCGTCCGGAGGGTTCCATGACCTCGCGCACGGCGGCCAGGGCTCCGGCTGCATCGGTGTTGTAGCCTGCGAGACGGCCGCCCCGGTTCACGATGGTGTTCACCGCGCCGATCGCCCGGGCGAGGGGGTCGATGTCGTCGAGGAGGGGCATCACCGCTGTCTTGAAGGGGAGGGTGACGCTGCAGCCGCGGATCCCGAGGGCCCGCATGCCGTTGAGGGCGTCCGCCAGACGATCGGTTTCAAAGGCCATGTAAACGGCATTCTCCCCCGTCGCCTCGAAGGCCCGATTGTGCATGACGGGGCTCAGCGTGTGGCCGAGAGGGTGGCCGATGACGGCGTAAAGGACGGTATGCTGGTCTATTCGCATAAGGCCAGGGTCTCCTGGAATGCTTTCATCTCCGCGACGGTCATCTGTCCGTCGGCTGATTCCTCGCCCTTTTCGAACGCGGCGAAGGTCAGGAAGCCGCCCATCGGCACACAGGCGATCCGGCTCAGGCGTCCGATCGGCCCCATGCAGAAGGCGATGATGTCCACCCCGAGGTCGCGCGCTCGAGGGATCAGCCCGAGCACGGTGAGGTTGTCTTCCGGCCGGTTCGCCCGCGTTACGATCTTGACGACGTCGGCGCCGCTGTCCGCCATGTTCCGGAGGCGGCGTGAAAGCTCCGCCGGCTCCGGTGTCCCGTTCGGGTGATGGTGGGAGAGGATGATCCGCCCCGGCCGGCACCGATCGAAGAGTTCTTCCCTGATCTCCAGGGGGAGGCTGTATTCCACATCGATGTAGGATGCGCCTGCCTCGGCTGCGGTGATCAGGACCTCGGATCGCGCACGGTTGTCCAGCGTGCCGAGCCCCCCTTGCCGGCGCGACCGGTAGGTGGCGATGACCGGCAGAGGAGCTGCAGCCAGAAGCCGCTCCATATCGATCTGCTCCATACCGTCGAGGCGGATTTCTAGGAGATCGGCCTCACTCGATGCCTTCTGCATTTTGGCGACGGCCTCATCCGTGCCTCGCGCCGTAATGGGTACTCCGATCACTTCCGGCTCCTCCTGGGCGATGTATCTGCACATCTGGAATCTGGATCTGAAATTCGAGCGATCGGGAAAGCGGTTCCCCGATCAGCGCGTCCCTGCGATCACGCCCTCCGATGACCGCCCTGGCCGTCTCGATCGGGCAGGGGCGCATGTGGGCCTTCACGCTGCATCATCTCATCAGGCATAGTTTTCGCCGGCTGGGCGGGGCAAAGCACTCTGGGCATCTCAATCGGGGTGGACGGCCCTGTCCGCGCTTCAGCGTTCGGTGATGGTTTCTTCGATCCGGTGCCCGAAATGCCGTCCGCCGGTCTCCGTGAAGCCCAACACCTGGTCGCCGGGCTGCAGGTGCACCACCGAAAGGGCCCCGCCTTCCGGTGTTACGAGCCGGATCGTCTCCGCGTTCTGCAGGATGATGCCGGCCGTATGCCCATCGGAGTCCTCCGCCTCTACCAGGAGGAGGGGGCGCTTTTCGACCTTGGCCCGCCCCACCACGAGATTTTCGGTGCGGCCGTCGGTATGGACTCCCAGCACCCCGTCGCCGGCCTTGAGCTCGGAAAGATAGCGGGTCCAGCCGCCTGGGACCCGGACGTAGGCGTGCACCGCCCCGGCGTTGACGCGAAAGGGGCGCGGCGCCACATAGGGGTTCTCGAGGCTTTCGGCATGCACCAGGAAGAGGGCGCGGTGGCTGTTGCCGACGAGGATCCCGTCGCCAGGCCCCATCATGGAGCATGTGTCGACGCATACCCGGTCCCCCATGCCGAGGTGGCGAACCCCGGTGACGGTGAACCCGGACAGGGGCAACGTCTGGTTCATCCCCTGGATCTCCTGAATGATGCTCCGCACCTCGGCCGTGTCCCGGCAGGTGATCAGCAGGCCGTCCATCCCTTTTTCGAGGATCCCGGCGGCCAGCCTCGCGCTCTCGATCCCGTCCACCTCGGCGAAGAGATTGGGGGTCCGGGCCACCAGGTTCTCGAGCGGAATGACATGCCAGTCCGATGTCCGCACGATCACGCGTTTTCCCGCCGCCGCATCCACGATCCGTTCCTGGTCGTCCGCTGAGGTGATCTCCATGGTGACCACGTCTTCGCCCCAGCGGAGGTCCCCGTCCTCCGAGACGGTCTTGATGCGTCCGAGCTCTTTGACCCGGGGCGTGTGCTCCTTCGGCACCACCACCGCCGCGGCCCCGCTCTCGAGGGCCGTGGTCACCAGGGTCTTGTCCCAGGGGTCCACCTTGACCCAGATCTCTTTCATCCGCTCTCTCCCTGTTTGGCCTGCGGGTCGAAACAACCCCGCAGCATGTCGAATTGCCGGTTGAATGCCACCCTGTCAAGCTTTCGGATTTCTTCCCTCAGCTGCTCCGCCGCCCGGATGTACGTATCCATGCACGGCCCCGCATGGGGATTCTCCATCAAGAGTCCTTCGAACAGATCGGAAGGCTGCGCCAGCAGGCCCCTAATGCGTCCCACAGCCTGTTGGAAGTTGGGGGTGGCGCAGGCCTCCAGCTCCTCCGCTGCGAACCCGGAGCCGGCGAGGCACCGGGCCAGGACCAGGGTCGTAAAATGCAGCAGTCCCTGGATCATCCCCATTCGCCGGTCGTGGTCTTCGGGAGGCATAAGGCACGGCTGGATGCCTCCCGCCCTCAGCACCCTCTGCAGCCAACCCAGACCGTCCTCTCCCCGGCCGGGACAAAGGACCATCCGCAGGGCATCCGCGGGGCGGGTTTCCGGGCCGAAAAGCGGGTGGGCGCCGACCACCTGGCAGGCTCCCCAGGCAAGCATGGCACGGACCGGCTCGGCCTTGATCGATGTAAGATCCATCAGCAGCGCCTCCGGCCGCACCTGCGGCGCCAGTTCACGGATGACGGGCAGCGTGGCCGCGATGGGGACCGAGAGGACCACGACGTCGCAGCGCTGCGCCAGCTCCGCGGGGGAGGGGTCGTCACCGGGTCCGGCGGTCAGAACCCCCAGGCCCTGCTGTTCGAAGAAGTGTTTGAACCAGGAGCCCATCCGCCCGTTTCCGCCGACGATCCCTATGAGGGGCGCTGTCAGCTCCACGGCTCACCGCCTTTCGGATAGGAACCGAGGCGCTTCACGAAGGCGCATCGTTCGTCCATCACCGGAAGCGCCTCCCTCAGAGGGGTCTCTCTTTCATGCCCTTCCAGGTCGGCGAAGAAGAGGTATTCCCAGGTCTTGGTCTTCATGGGCCGCGACTCGATGCGGGTCATGTTGATCCCGTGTCGTGCCAGGGGCTCGAGGACCTCGTACAGGGACCCCGGCCGATGGCGGAGGGAAAACAGGACCGAGGTCTTGTCATGACCGCTCGGGCGGTTCTCCCGTTTGCCGATGGCGAGGAACCGCGTCACATTGTCGGCGTAGTCCTGGATGTCCTGGACGAGAATCGAAAGGTCCAGGTGCATCGCTGCGAACTGTCCACCCACGGCCCCCGCTCCCGCTTCTTCCGATGCAAGCCGGGCCGCGGCGGCGGTGCTGGACGTCTCGCGGCATGGCACACCCGGCAGGTTGCTTCTGAGCCATCCACGGCACTGCGCCAGGGCCATGGGGTGCGAGTAGACGCAGCGGACCTCCGAAAGCGTGCTGCACCGGCTCAGGAGGTGGTGCCGGATGCGCAGGAAGGTTTCGCCCTGGATCCGGAGCGGGGACCGGTAGAGGAGGTCCAGGGTGCGGCTGACAGCGCCTTCATAGGCGTTTTCGATCGGCACCACGCCATCCTGGCAGACGTCTTTTTCCACGGCGGCGAAGACGTCATCCAGGGTGTCCACAGGCTGGAAGGCAGGGGCCTGGCCGAAAAAGGCGATGGCCGCCTGGTGGGAGAAGGTGCCCGGCGGCCCCAGGTAGGCGATGGTCATATCCTCCTGCACGGAGCGGCAGGCGGAGATGATCTCCCGGAACACCCGGCGGATGGCGTCGGGGGCGATCTCCTCCCCGCCGATCTCCACCAGCCGCCTGAGCACGTGCCCCTCGCGCCCCGGGTCCATAATGGGCAGCTCGAGTTCCTTCTTCGCGTTTCCTATGGCGCGCGAGACGGTCTGGCGCCTCGCGAGGAGCTTCAGGATCGCCTCGTCGATGCCGTCGATTTCGCTTCGCCGTTTATGAAACTCTTGCCAGTTTGAGTCCGAGTGGTTCATTTTCGCTATCCGTCTTCTCTGGGTGATTCAGGAAATCGAGCGCTTTTTCCACGTCGGCGCCCTCATGGACGATCATGGAAAGGGCCCGCACGATGCGGGTGGGGTTCTGGTGCTGGAAGACGTTCCGGCCGATGGAGGTGCCTGAGGCCCCGGCATCTATGGCTCCCCTGACCATCTCGAGGATGGCCCGGTCGGAGCCCATCTTGGGTCCCCCTGCGATGATGACGGGGACATGGCATCCTTCCACGACCTCCCGGAAGGTCTCCGGACTGCCGGTGTAACTGACCTTGACCATATCCGCGCCCAGTTCGGCCCCGAGGCGGGCGGCATGCTTGATGACCGCCGGGTCGTATTCGTCCTTCACCTTCTCCCCGCGCGGGTAGATCATGGCGAGGAGCGGCATTCCCCATTCCGCAGCGCTCAGGGCGACCTTGCCGAAGTCGGCCAGCATCTCCTTTTCGTGACCGTTGCCGATGTTGACGTGGATCGAGACGGCGTCGGCGCCGAGCTTGATGGCCTCTTCGACCGTACAGACCAGGGTCTTGGCATTGGGGTGCGGGGAAAGGGAGGTGCTTGCCGACAGGTGCACGATCAGGCCCATATCCGGGCCGCTCCGGCGATGGCCGCGGGCCACCATGCCTTTGTGCTCCACAACGGCGTTGGCGCCGCCGGCCGCCACCTGGCGCATGGCCTCCTTCATGTTGGTGATGCCCAGGATAGGCCCGGCTGTGACGCCGTGGTCCATGGGGACGATGACGGTTTTGCCGGTCTGCCGGTCCATGATTCTTTCCATTCTGATTGCTTTGCCGATCATGATGTGTTCCCTCCTTCGGATTTTAAGACACTCTTGTTTGGATTCAAAACGGTTATGTTGTTTTTCCCTGGAGGGGCCGCTTCGGTTGTCATCCAGAAACCGGGACCCATCCCTCAGGGATGACACCGAGCAGACGCCGCCTGTGAAACGAAACCTCCTCATTTCCAGATTGAAAACCCGCCTGTGCCGGACGATTCATTTCCGTCGGAATGGGCGGTCCTTTCGGGGGCTATTTGCGCGGCATACTCGCCTGTGAAGCGCAGATTCAGCGATCGCGTGTTTATGTCGCCCAGGTGGTGCAGAAAGAGATCCCTCCCGAAGGGGTCGATATGCCCGAGGCAGGTGGTGTGGATGAAAACCTGCCGCGAACCGCAGCCGAGCCTCTGAAGGGTATGAAGCAGTTCGCAGGCGGAGTTCTTGTCGAAATCCCCCTCCAGTCTGAGATGCAGATTCTCGCTGTTTCGATGAATACCGATGTGAAAACGGTTGTCCATAACTGGTTCCCTCCCGATTACGGATAGGGTGGCTATCCCGACCATGCGGCGCGGCGATCCGTTATTCCGTGGCCCCTGGAGGACCTTCCCCTCGATTCCGCCGCCGATCTCGGGGGCCTTTGCGAGGCCTGCCGCCGGCTTGCTGCCGCTGCTTTCCTGCAGGCCCCCGTGACGGCGCGCCTCCGTGGCCGATTCGAAGATTTGAGCGTCCCTGCGAATCATTTTGAGAAAGCCTCCGTATGCTTTAGGATGCGAGTGCATCGGAAGCCGATAAGGCGGTGCATGGAAGCCGTGCTTCCTGCCCCCGGTTGCAGAGGACGCGCTTGACCGTGCGTTTGAGTTTCCCGAGGTTCAGGCTTCCCACCAGGTAATTGTGGGCCGAGACCCACCGGGGCGGGAGGTCCAGCCACGGCTGGTCCGTGAAGAGGATCGCCGGCAGCCGGGGGTGGTTCTCTCTGACGCGCTGCAGCCAGTAGAGCCCTTCGGCATACCGGGGGCTGATGTGCCAGACAAGGAGGTCCGGCCCGGTCTGTTCGATCAACCGGTCGAGGCCTGCCGGCTCCTGGCACCCAAAGACATCGTACCCCTCTTCGATCAGGAGGTCCTTCAGAAGAATGCGCACCGGTCGTTCATCTCCTACCAGAAGAATTCTGTTCATAAACTGCCTCCCTTTCTGTGCGATGGCTTGCCTGCGGGCCGGGGTCCCCGGCAACGGACCCCCGTCGGTGCAACAAAAAAGCCGTGGGGGGATCTTTCCACCCACGGCCTCCTTGCGGTTCAAAGCGCAAAGGCGCACGGGCGGACCGGTCCACCAATAATAAAAATAAAAGCCGTCCTGAACCCCGCGGTTGACAAAAGGCGCCATGCCTGAACGGGCCAGGACCGGTCCGATTCTCTCTTCCCTTCCACGACGGCGGGGCGTCCCTTTCAAAGCGGTGTGCCGTTCCGTGTGCGCTGAAGACGTCATGCTCTAGCCTTTCTCGAAGAAACCGGGTTGGAGGTTGTTCTGGAAAGGACCCGTCATCTGTGCCCGCGCCCGCAGGTAATGGTCGGCCAGGACGAGCAGGGCCATCGCCTCGAGGACGGGGACGATCCGGGAAACGGCGGTGGTGTCGTGCCTCCCCGACAGCTTCAGGCGGGAGGGTTTTCCGGTACGGTCGATGGTCTGCTGCTCGATCCCGATGGACGGGATTGGTTTGACGGCCGCCCGAAGGACGATGTCCGCCCCCGTCGACACCCCGCCGAGGATCCCGCCGGCGTGATTCGAGGCGAAGCCTTCCGGCGTGATCGGATCATTGTTCTCGGACCCCCTCAGGCGGGCGGACTCGAACCCTGCGCCGATCTCCACCCCCTTGACCGCGCCGACGGACATCACGGCCTTGGCGAGGTCGGCGTCCAGCTTGTCGAAAACGGGCTCTCCCAGGCCCGGCGGGCAGCCCGTGATCAAAACCTCGATGATGCCCCCCGCTGAATCCCCGCTTGCCCGGATGACCTCGAGGGCCTCGGCCATTCGAGCCGCGGCCTCTGAGTCGGCACAGCGGAAAGGATTCCCTGCGGCGTTTTGGATGTCGCCTTTCCCCGCGCGGACCCCGGCAAGTTCAACGGTGTAGCCCTGCACCGAGACCCCGGCAGGCTGCAGGATTTTTTCGGCGATCACGCCCGCGGCGACCCGGGCCGCCGTTTCGCGGGCCGATGCCCGGCCGCCGCCCCGGTGATCCCTGTGGCCGTATTTCAGGTGGTAAGAGATGTCGGCGTGCCCTGGGCGGAAAAGGTGGCGGAACTGCTCGTAGGGCCGGCTGTCGGCGTCCTGGTTGTGGATCAGGAGGGTGATCGGTGTGCCGGTTGTTCGATCTTCGAAGACTCCGGAGAGGAGGATGACCCGATCCTTTTCGCTGCGGGGGCTGTCGAAAGGCCGTGTTCCCGGGCGCCGCCTCGCCATGGCCTCCAGAAAATCCGCTTCCGAAAGCGCGAGACCCGGAGGGCAGCCGTCGACTAGGGCCCCCACGGCCCGGCCGTGCGATTCTCCGAAGGTGGTTATTCTCAACGCTTGTCCGAACGTGTTACCTGGCATGGCGGCTACCCTTTTCCAAAGGTTCCGGGAGGTCCAATCGCCCCGCAAGCGTTTCCCCGGTCTGTGGGTTCCAGGGCAGGAGGGCAAGGATTTCATTGGCAATGGCCAGTGGGCTCATGGAGGTCGTATCGAGGGCACAGTCGCAGGCGCTTTCATAGAGCGGCGTCCTCGACCCCAGGACCAGGTCGATCTCGGAGCAGGGATCGGCGCCGGCCAGCGGGGGCCGGCAGAGGGTTTCATCCGGATCCTGCTGCATCCGCCAGCGGATGGCGGCTGCATCCGCCTTGAGCCAGATCACCCAACCGTTCGCCCTCAGGTCGGAGACGTTTTGGGGGTCGAGGACAACGCCCCCGCCCGTGGCGATCACCAGGTCGTCCATCCCGGCCAGGCCCTGGATCGTTCGTCTTTCAGCCTTTCTGAAAGAAGCCCAGCCGGCCATCGCGATCAAATCCTGGACGGATCGTCCCATACGCTCTTCGATCGCGCGGTCCGTATCGAAGAAGGGTCTATTCAGCCTTTCGGCCAGAAGAGAGCCGATGGTCGATTTTCCGCTGCAGCGATAGCCGATCAGGATGATGTTCATCACATTCACGCGGCCGATTGAGGCCGTGCCTTCTTGGGAGGGGGAGGCGGCCTCGATGGTATCGGGCTGCCTCGAAGGTTCTATCCGGTTGATGGCAAAAAAAAACCGCGGGTCCTGAGAGGTGCCCACGGTTTGAGATGCCTGGTCGAGAACATTTCAGCCCATGGGCGGACTCCAAGCCCAAAAGTAAAGATAGGCGCCGACGTAATAGCGGGCTGAAATGGTCTGAATGTCGATAGCGGTCAAGGTCATCGTTCAATCCACAGAATGATTTTCCTTCTTTGTAGGAGATGGCGGCGGCGCTTGTCAAGCAAAATGTTGATGTGTCGAAGGGACGTTGGATCAGGTGCGGTGATTCGACCTTCCAATGCGATTTTTTTCTTGACAAGCCGGCGGACTTGTCCTTAGGCTAAGGCACAATGAAACGAATGGACGATCATAGATCGCTCGCTACGAGCGCACGGAACTGGTGGTGGCTCACCTGACAGGGAGGTGAGCTGCGCCGGCTGATATGATCTAAAAGAGCAACGACCGCAGGCCCCTCCCAGGGGACCTGCGGTTTTTTTGTGTACTGTCCGAAAAGAAAAGGCCGCGGGTTCGAACCCGCGGCCTTTTCTTTTCGGAGGGAACGACGGAACGATGAGCATGCCCCTTGAAGCATCCTTTTCAGAGAAGCGGAGAGTCAGACTTGTCCCCCTGCAGGTGGATCTTCCATCCGAAGGCAGGGATCCCGTGCTGGTTTACGCAAGGATCCGCGAACGCTTTCCGGGTCATTCCTATCTGCTCGAAAGCGCCGACACCAACCCGGCAGGGGGCACAGGGGCATCGCCCTGGGGGCGTTACAGCTACATCGGCTTCAGGCCTTTGGTCACCTGCCGGGCGTTCGGAGACCGCATGGAAGTGACGACCAGCGCCGACGGGCGATCGACGGTGCTGTGCGGCAGCCCGATCGAGGGGCTGCGTGAAATAGTAGCGGGGTATGAGACCGTCCTGCAGTCCTCCGCCTTCGGCCCGCTGGCTGCCGGGGGGATGGTGGGCACCTGCAATTATGACCTGGTCAGGACCTGGGAGCGCCTGCCCGCGCACGCGGCGTTCGACCCCTTGGTCCCGGAGGGGGTCTTCATCGCCGCCGGCGGCATGGTCGTCTTCGATCATTTCGAGCGGAGGATGCGTGCGCTGGCCTTCGTGCAGGAGGAGCCCGGCGGTCCGCTTTTGCAGAGTTTGGAAGAGGCCCGCGCAGTCCTGCGAAGCATTCTCGATCTGCTGCAGGACGGATCGGACGCCGGCGCGATCCCTGGCGGCCTCAGGGTGGGGAAATTTTTGTCGCATGTGGGGCGGGAGGAATTCATGGAGCGCGTTCGCCTCGCCCAGGAGAAGATCTGCGCCGGCGATGCGATCCAGATCGTCCTTTCGCAGCGGTTTTCGGCGGGCATCGAGGGTGACCCGTTTCCCCTCTACCGGGCCTTGAGGCGGATCAACCCCTCGCCCTACATGTTCTACCTGGACTTCGGCGCGCTGCAGTTGATCGGGGCTTCGCCGGAGATGCTCGTCCGGATCCAGGACGGGCGGCTCGAGGTCTGCCCGATCGCCGGGACGCGCCCACGGGGCGCCGATGCGGAGGAGGACGGGCGGCTCGAGCGGGAACTCCTGGAGGATCCGAAGGAACGGGCCGAACACGTGATGCTCGTCGATCTGGGCCGCAACGATGTCGGGCGCGTCGCCGCGGTGCGTTCGGTGACGGTGCCCATGTTCATGAAGGTGGAGCGCTACTCCCACGTGATGCACCTCGTCTCGCGCGTCGAAGGCCGTCTGAAATCCGGGAGGGACTGCTTCGACGCCTTCATGTCGGCTTTTCCGGCGGGCACGGTGAGCGGGGCGCCGAAGATCCGGGCGATGGAGATCATTCAGGAACTGGAGGGGACCCCGCGCGGGCCCTACGCCGGGGCGGTGGGTTGGTTCGGCTTCGGCGGGGACGCGGATTTCTGCATTACGATCCGGACGCTGGTTGCAACCCGAGGAAGGCTGTCCATTCAGGCAGGGGCCGGAATCGTGGCCGATTCAAACCCCGCGGCCGAATACGAAGAAACACTCAAGAAGGCCGCAGCCCTCTTCCGCGCGGTCGAGGAGGCGATGAAGGATGCTGGTGCTGATCGATAACTACGATTCGTTTACGTACAACCTGGTTCAGATGATCGAAGGGATGGGCCGGGAGGTGGCGGTCTACCGCAATGATGCGGTGACTCCGGAGGCGGTCGAAGGGCTTGCGCCGGAGGCGGTGCTGATTTCCCCCGGGCCGGGGAGCCCCGAAGGGGCTGGGATCTGCGTGGATCTCATCCGGGGGCTCGGCCCCCGGGTGCCTGTCCTCGGCATCTGCCTTGGCCATCAGGCGATCGCGGCGGCCTTCGGAGGGGAGGTCGTCCGGGCCGGCCGCATGATGCACGGGAAGACCTCCCCGGTGTTTCACGATGGCCGCTCGTTATATCGAGGCCTTCCCGCGCCTTTTCCCGCAGCGCGTTATCATTCGCTGCTGGTGAGGAGGGAAAGCCTGCCGGAGACCTTGGAGGTCAGTGCGTGGACCGAGGAAGGGGAGATCATGGGGCTCAGACACCGCGAGTATCGATGCGAAGGGATTCAGTTTCACCCGGAGTCCATTATGACGGCGGCCGGGTGCAGGATTATCGACAATTTTTTGCACAACAACGGAGGACGGAACGATGATTAAGGAAGCGATTGCCAAAGTGGTCAAGGGCGAAAACCTGTCTATCGAGGAGATGGAGCAGGCGATGGATGAAGTGATGAGCGGGGAGGCGACTCCCGCGCAGATCGGCGCATTTGCCGTTGCGCTGCGGCTGAAAGGAGAGACCGTGGAGGAGATTACGGGCGCGGCCGTGGCTATGCGCAAACGCGCGTTGAGGGTTCACCTCAACAACCACCTGGTCAATATCGACCGGGACGAGATCAACATCGAGGACGAGACCATTTTGGATACCTGCGGCACGGGCGGCGACGGCACCCGGACCTTCAACGTTTCCACCGCCACTGCCTTCGTGGCGGCCGGTGCCGGTGTCAGGGTCGCCAAGCACGGGAACAGAGCTGTTTCAAGCCTGTGCGGGAGCGCCGATGTCCTCGAAAACCTCGGCGTGAAACTGGATCTGACCAGCACGGATGTGGAGCGTTGTATCGAGACGGTGGGAATCGGGTTTCTCTATGCCCCCCTCTACCATGGGGCGATGAAATACGCCGCGGGCCCGCGCCGGGAGATCGGGATCCGGACCATCTTCAATTTGCTCGGTCCTCTCACCAATCCGGCCGGGGCATCCGTCCAGGTGCTCGGGGTGTACGACCCGTCCCTGACGACGAAGATCGCTCAGGTGCTCGACAACCTGCAGAGCCGGGAGGCCTTCGTAGTCTGCGGCGAGGGTACCTACGACGAGATCAGCATCTGCGGGGTCACCCATGTGGCGCACCTGAAAAGCGGGAAGATCCGTGCCTTCGACATGACGCCGGAGGATTTCGGTTTGCAGCGCTCGATCCCGGAGGCCATCATGGGTGGCACGGCCCGGGAAAACGCGGAGATCGTCCGCGCGATCCTCGACGGGGAAAAAGGACCCAGGAGGGACATGGTTCTCCTGAACGCCGCCGCCGCCTTTATGGCCGCCTCGCTCGACGGCGATTTCAGAACGGGCATCGAGCGGGCGCAGACGTCGATCGATTCGGGCAAGGCCCGGGAGAAGCTCGATCAGTTGGTGAGGTTCACCCAGGGGTGCCATCCATTCGTACGCAAGGAACTGTAGGACGATGAACCGCTCTTTCCTGGACACCATTCTGGAGGAAAAGCGCCGGGAGGTTGGACAGCTGAAGCTGAAGGGCCTGCCGCGAATGCCGGGAGGCGTTGCGCCCATCCGGGATTTCGCCGGCGCGTTGAAGCGGAAGACAGGCATCGCCTTGATCGGCGAGATCAAATTCGGATCTCCGTCGTCCGGTTTCATCCGCGCCCCCGGCGACCCCGTGCCCATCGCATCGGGGTATGCCAGGGCGGGGGCGGCGGCCCTCTCGGTGTTGACCGACCGGCGTTTTTTCCAGGGGGATATCGCCTTCTTGACGAAGGTCAAAGCGGCCGTTCCGTTGCCCGTGCTGCGGAAGGATTTCATCATCGATCCGCTGCAAGTGGAGGAATCGGCCCGCTGCGGCGCCGATGCCTTTCTGCTGATCGCGCGGGCCCTCAGCCGTGAGCGGTTGGCCGATCTTCTCGAAGAGGCGGACCGTTTCCACCTGTCTGCCCTCGTGGAGGTCCACAGCCGCGACGATGCCGAAAAGGCGGTGCAATGCGGGGCCAAGGTGATCGGGATCAACAACCGCGATCTCCAGACGTTCCGGGTGGACCTCGACCGGACCCTCGAGATCAGGCCGCTGCTGCCTCCGGAGTGCACCGTCGTGAGCGCCAGCGGCATTACGGGGCCTGACGACGTCCGCCGGCTCGCGGCGGCAGGGGTCGATGCCGTCCTGGTCGGCACCGCTCTCATGGCGGAGGGGGACCCGGCCGGCAAGGTGCAGTCTCTGGTGGAGGCCGGGCGAGCGAGGGGGCAGGTGAAATGCGCGTCAGGGTGAAACTCTGCGGGGTGACAAATCTCGATGATGCCCTGATGGCTGCGGCGGCCGGGGTCGATGCCCTGGGTTTCATCTTCGCGGCGAGCCCGAGGCGGATCAGTCCCGAGGCGGCCCGGCGGATCATCCGTGCCCTCCCGCCTTTCGTCAAGACCGTCGGGGTGTTCGTGGATGAGGCCGTGGACGAGGTGGAGCGGATCATGCTTTTCTGCGGCCTCGATATGGTCCAGCTTCATGGAGACGAATCCCCGGATCTGTGCGGGCGCCTGATGCCACGTTCGATCAAGGCCGTGCAGGTGCAGGGCCGGAGCAGCCTTGATTCCCTTCAGCGCTACCGGGGCCGGGTGAGGGGGGTCGTCTTGGACGCCTGGTCTGCGGGACGTCGCGGCGGGATTGGAAGACCGTTCGACTGGGGCGTCCTGCAAGGGGTTTCCCTGCCGGGGCCCATGATCCTTGCGGGCGGCCTCGGGCCTGAAAATGTGCGGGAGGCCGTGCTGGCGGTTCGCCCCTACGGCATCGACATCAACAGCGGAGTGGAATCGCAGCCCGGGCGGAAGGATCCGGCCAGGCTGGCGGCGGTGATTCGCGCGATCGCGGCTTTGCCGCCGACGGATGGAGAGACGGCATGAGAGCGGGATACTATGGGGAGTACGGCGGCCGGTTTGTACCGGAGATCCTTCACGCGACCTTCGAGGAGTTGACCGGCGCCTTCGAAGCGGCCCGGGTCGACCCGGGTTTCCGGGCTGAATACCGGTCCGTTATGCGGGAGTATTCAGGCCGGCCGACGCCGCTGACCTATGCGGGCAATCTGACGCGGCACCTCGGTGGGGCGCGGATCTACGTGAAGCGCGAAGACCTCAACCACACCGGCGCGCACAAGGCCAACAACGTCATGGGGCAGGGTCTTCTGGCGCGGCGCATGGGAAAGTCGCGCGTCATCGCGGAGACCGGGGCCGGGCAGCATGGGGTCGCGACCGCGACCATGGCGGCCCGATTCGGTTTCCGGTGCACCATTTACATGGGGGAGAAGGACGTTCAGCGTCAGCGTCCCAATGTCTTCTGGATGGAGCGGCTCGGGGCCGAGGTCGTGCCGGTCCAAAGCGGCGGCCGGATCCTGAAAGACGCCATCAACGAGGCCTTCCGGGATTGGGTAAGCCACATGGAGGACACCCACTATGTATTGGGGACGGCCTGCGGGCCTCATCCCTTTCCAGCGATGGTGGTCTGGTTCCAGTCGATCATCGGCGAGGAGGCCCGGCGGCAGATCCTCGAGCGTGAGGGGTGTCTGCCGGACCGCGTCTACGCCTGCGTCGGCGGCGGATCGAATGCCCTGGGGATCTTCAGTGGATTCCTCGACGATCCGGTGGAACTCGTAGGCGCCGAGGCGGGCGGACGGGGTCTCGAAACGGGCCTTCATGCGGCCAGGCTGGCATCCGCCGGGGGTGTGCCGGGTGTCGCGCAGGGATACAAAACGTATTTCCTGCAGGACCTTGACGGTCAGATGCTCGAGACGCACAGCGTGGCGGCCGGCCTCGACTACATCGGCGTGTCTCCGATCCTCGCCGATCTCTATGAGCGGGGGCGTGTGCGGTTCGACGCCGTTACGGACGATGAGGTGGTCGAGGCGCTTTCCTTGACCGTCAGGACCGAGGGGTTGATCCCGGCCCTCGAGTCGGCGCACGCTTTCGCGCTGGCCTTCAGGGAGATCCCCCGTCTTCCGGAGGACGCGGTGGTGATCATCAACCAATCGGGCCGGGGGGACAAGGACATCTTCACGGTGGCGGATGCCCTCGGCGATCTCAAATGGCGTGATTTCATTCGCCGGAAAGCGGAGGGTTACCGTGCTTGAAAGACTGCTGAGGCAGCGGCTGGAGGAAAAGGACCTGCTCGTCATGGCCCATCTGGTTGCGGGGTACCCCTCCTTCCCGGAGGGTTTGCGTCTGATAGAGGCGATGGTGGCGGCCGGCGTCGATATGGTGGAGATCCAGATCCCCTTTTCAGAGCCTCTGGCGGATGGTCCGGTGATCGCGGCGGCGAACCAGAAGGCCCTCGAACGGGGTGCCACGGTCGGACAGTGCCTGGATTTCGCTGCAGAGGCGGCCCAGGCGTTCGATATCCCCTTTCTGGTCATGACCTACTACAACATCCCCTATCGCTATGGGCTGGAGGCCTTTGCGGAGGCGCTCCGCACGAGGGGGCTCAAAGGGGCCATCCTTCCCGATCTGCCGGTGGAGGAAGGCTCGGCCTGTTTCGGAGCGCTACGGCGGCGGGGCCTGTCTCCGATCGTCCTCTTTTCGCCGCTCACGAGCCCTGAGAGGATGCGCACCCTTGCCGGGGCCGCCGACGGGTTTGTGTATTGCGTCGCCCGGAAAGGCGTGACCGGAGCCGTCACCTGCTTCGACAACGGGCTGGCTGCCTATCTCACTCGCTGCCGCGAGGCGACGCGACTCCCGCTGGCTGTCGGCTTTGGATTGAAGGATCGGGAGGACATCGGCTTTCTCAGAGGGCGGGCCGAGATCGCCGTTGTCGGAAGCGAGCTGATGCGATGCATGGAAAGGGGCGGCCCGGAGGACGCCCGCCGCTTTCTCGAAGAGCTCCGTTAGGCCGGTGTTTCAGCCCCCCGGGCTGTCATAACAGGTCCTCGATCGGCGTACAGGATGAGCCCAGGGCCTCGGATACGGCCCGGTAGGTCAGCTTGCCGGCGCAGGTGTTGAAGCCTCTGGCGAGGGCGGGGGTGCACCGGGCGGCCTCGAGTACGCCCTGGGAGGCGATCTTCACGATATAAGGGAGGGTGGCGTTCGACAGGGCATAGGTGCTGGTTCGCGGAACGGCCCCCGGCATATTGGTGACGCCGTAATGGAGGACGCCGTCCACGACATGGATGGGATCCGAATGGGTCGCCGGGCGGGTGGTCTCGATGCACCCCCCCTGGTCGACCGATACGTCCACGACGACGCTTCCCGGCTTCATGGTGCCGATCATCTGTCGGGTGACGAGACGGGGCGCCCGAGCGCCTTTGATCAGGACGGCGCCGATCAGGAGGTCCGCGCGGGAAACGGCCTCAGCGATGTTCAAGGCGTTTGCGCTGAGGGTGGTGAACCGGCCGTGGAGGATCTGTTCGAGGTGCCGCAGCCGCCCCGTGTCGATGTCGAGGAGGATCACGTTCGCGCCCATTCCGAGGGCCATCTGAGCCGCGTTGCTCCCCACGACCCCTGCTCCGATGATCGTCACATCGGCGGGCCGCACCCCGGGGACGCCGCCGAGGAGTTTGCCGCGGCCGCCGCAGGTCTTTTCCAGATATCGGGATCCCACCTGCGCCGCCATGCGGCCGGCCACTTCGCTCATCGGGATGAGCAGCGGGAGGGAGCCGTCGGCCTCCTCGACGGTTTCGTAGGCGATCGCCGTGACGGAGCCGCGCTGCAGTTCCAGGGTCAGGTCGGGTTCGGCCGCCAGGTGGAGAAAGGTGAAAAGGGTCAGTCCCGGCCTCAGATATCGGTATTCGGCGGGCTGGGGTTCCTTGACTTTGACGACCATCTCCGCTTCCCAGACGGATTCCGGGGAGGGAAGGACCTTTGCGCCGGCACCGCGATACAGGTCATCATTGAAGCCGCTTTCTTCGCCTGCCCCGGCTTGAATCCTGACTTCATGGCCGGCCGCGGTGAGTTGCCATGCGCCTCCGGGAGTCATAGCCACCCGGTATTCTTTGTCTTTCACTTCTTTCGGCACACCGATGATCATGGCGGATTTCCCTTCGTAGATGAGGCCGGTCGTTCAGGCGTGGGCGGAGGAGGGTCGTCGATCGCACTGCCGGACCCGCCCCTCACGCTCCGGCCAGGCGCAGGTCTGAGGAGGTCGTTTCCAGCCGTGCGGGCGGAAGTTCGCTGTGTTTCACGTGGCACAACAGGTCGCCGAGATGCCCGGGTCCTTTTCCTGGTATCTTCGGGAGACCGCCCGCTGGAGGAAGTCCAACGAGATGCGGGTGTATTCTTCAGGCTTGTATTCATAGGTGTTGTGCCCGCAGTAGGGCAGGACCGCGAGTTCGCCGCGGGGGAGATGCCGGTAGAACGCGACCCCCTGCTCTACGTCGAAAAGCGCGCTCCTGTCCGGGTAGAGCACGAGCGCCGGGCAGACAACCCGCGGAAGGATCCCGCGCAGATCGAACATCCCGGTGCCATAGGCCCCGCCGTTCGTGCGGAACATTTCATAGAGGTGTTCGGCACGGTCCGGTCCATGCCAATCCTTGAATTTCGCCTGCATCTCGGGCGGCGATTCCTTGAAGGACTTGGTGAATTTTTCGACGTTCCACTCGGGCATGGGTTTGGGGCTGAAACACTGCGTGCTCGAGATCACGACGCTTTTCACATGGACCGGGTACCGGGCGGCGTAATCCACCGCTACGACACCGCCTTCGCACTGGCCGATCAGGTGGAATCCCGTGATCCCGAGGCCCCCCATCAGAGCGGCCAGGTCCTCCCTGTTCTCGGGCCTGAACCGGTCGCTGACGAAAAAATCAGGAAAACCCCGGCCTTCGTCCGAGCGGCCATAACCCCGGCGGTCGTACAGGATGACCCGGTAGCCCTTTTCTGCAAACGCCGGATAAAGGTCCTGCCACATTTTGCTGCATCCGAAACCGTGGTGAAGCAGGACCAGCGGTTCACCTTTTCCGTGAATCTCGTAGTAAATCCTGCGGCTTTCCAACTCAAACCATGACATAGACTGTTTCCCTTCGAGGATGGTCCGAAAGAGGATTCTGGGAAGATCCCGGCGAAAAATCTCGCCTCGCTGCGGCCTATCGTCCTATGGACGGGGCCGCCTGACAAGGATGTGGAAGCGAAATCACCGGAAACATCGGAGAATGCCCCATTTCGGGTCAGCTGTCCGATGGATGCAAACTTTCTCCGAACTGCATTTACAAAACCAGCAAAATATGGTTTTGTCAATACGTCTCTGTGTACGCGGCAGGACTCCGATCCGCCCGATCACGCGCGCCGCGGATGGACCTCCGTGCCCCTCCGGAGATGCTTTTGCGACGGCAGGGCGGGGCGGCCAGGGATATCTTCAATTGCGATGGCAGAGGTTCTCTTGAGGGGAGACATTTTGTTCGTCTCGGGATAACCCGCTTCTTGAAACGGCCGGAGGTGCATCTTCCGGGTTGCCGGGGCAAGGGGTGTCGGACCGCTTCGGGCCTTCGGCTCTCTTTCCGGGAGTGCCGCCCGGTGTGATTTTTCAGCAAACCGACTTGCGCGGCACGGCCGGCGCGATCGGCCCGCCGTGAAGGTGCCGGCATCGAAATGGAGGAGCAGATCATGAGCACATTTGCAGGGCGGCTGAGCCTGGCATTCGGCGCCGGATGCCTCGGGGGCCTGGTGAACAGCATCGTGGTCTGGTTTTTGGGAGATGCGGGTCTCCCCGCCCGGCTCGGCGTCCAACTGGCCCCGGATTTCACCCTGGCTTGGCTCTACCCGCGGATCGTCTGGGGAGGGTTGTGGGGAGGGCTGCTGCTCTTGCCGATTGCCTCCAGGTCCCATCTGCTGCGGGGGCTGATCGCGAGTCTGGCGCCATCCGCCTTTATGCTTCTGTGGTTGCTGCCTTCGGCCGGGAAGGGGCTTTTCGGGACAGGAATGGGGTGGCTGACCCCGGCCTTCGTACTGGTCTACAATGCGGTCTGGGGGATCGCCGCCGGCTTCTGGTTCGCCTTGGCGAGCGGGCAGACGCGTCGCCTTTGATGGAAAGGCGTAGGCCGCCGGGAGGTTTTCCCCGGAGATGGAGATAATGTGGCTCCCGAAGAAACAAACATCTCGAACAAAGAAGAACCGCCGGTTACCGTGCCTGACCACGATGCCGCTCAACGCTCGGAAGGGGCCTTCCAGCGGCGCTTGAGGCTCTGCCTCGTCCTGGCGCTCATGGTGCTTGCGGGGATTGCCGTCGCGGCTTGTGTCTGCCTTAACCACTACGTCTACACACCGATGGATGAGGGGGGAGCCGCGGAAGTCTATGTCATCAGGCCGGGGTCTGGACTGACTGCTGTGGTCAGGGACCTGGAGACAGAAGGGCTGCTCCGCCGCGCCTTACCGGTGCGGGTCTGGGCGTCGGTGAAAGGATACGGGGGGAGGATCCGGGCGGGGGAGTATCTTCTGAGCCGCAGCTGGTCGCCGGCCCGCATCTTGGAGGCCTTCGTCCAGGGCTCCGTCATTCAGCATTCCGTGACGATCCCGGAAGGGTACACCGTGGATCAGATCGCCGGGTTGCTGCAGGAGCGCGATATCACCGAAAAGCGCGCATTTCTGGCTCTGGCTCGAGACCCTGAGCTCATTCGTGGATACGGTTTGCAGGGGGAGACCCTGGAAGGCTATCTCTTTCCGGATACCTATCTCTTCAGCCGGGATACCCCCCCGCGCATGGTCCTGGATAGGATGGTGGGGCGTTTCAAGGAGGTCGCCGGTCCGCTGCAGGAGGCGATCGATGCACGCGGGCTGTCTCTTCACGAGGTGGTCACCCTGGCCTCCATCGTCGAAAAGGAGACCGGCGCGGCGCAGGAACGGCCTCTGATAGCCGGTGTTTTCTTGAACCGGCTCGAAAGAAACATGCGTCTCGAAAGCGACCCCACGGTCATCTACGGCTTGAAGGACTTCGACGGAAACCTCACCCGGGCTCACCTCGGAGAGCCCCATGCCTTCAATACCTATGTCATTCCCGGTCTTCCTCCGGGGCCGATAGCCAATCCGGGCGGTGCTTCCATCCGGGCGGTGCTGTATCCAGCCCAAACCTCCTTTCTCTATTTCGTCTCCAGGAATGACGGAACCCATCATTTTTCGAAGACCTATTCGGAGCACGTACGTGCTGTCGCGCGCTATCAGAGGGCTGGCCGGCGCACTTCCTGAAAAATGTCTTGACAGGGGAGGCTGTATACAGTATACGCTCGATAGCGCTCAAATCTTCGGTGGGTGCATGACGCCCTGTGCCCCAAGCAGCCCTATCGCGTGTCGCCGATGTCCCGTGTCGGGGATGCTCCGTGTCGATAAGCACGATTTGAAGTTCTAACCCTTGAGCGAGGATTTCCATGGACCTATTCAAGGAGTTGACGGTTCTATCCCTGGAACAGGCGACGGTGCTGCCTTATCTCACCTACCGCCTGGCGCAGGACGGGATGCGGGTCATCCGCCTCGAACACCCGGTATACGGGGATCCCAACCGTCTCATCGGGGACGATGTCCTCGGTGAAGAACGGATGAACAGCTACTTCTTGTGCATCAATGCGGGCAAAAAGGCCTTGACACTGGACCTGTCGGCGCCTGAGGGGCAGGAGATTTTCAGGCGGCTCGTCCGGGAGATGAAGGTGGATATCTTCGCCACCAATCAACTGCCGCGCAATTACCGGAAGCTCGGCATCGACTACGAGAGCATGAAGGCCGTCAAGCCGGACATCATCTGGCTGGGGGTCAGCGGCTTCGGCCCGGAATGCGACGAGGCGGCGTACGATCCCATCCTTCAGGCCAGCTCGGGGCTGATGGCCCTGACGGGCGAAAAGGGCGGTGACCCGCAGGTCCTGGGAATTCCGCTGCCGGATCTGGGTACGAGCGAGCATTCCTACGGGCTCCTGATGAAGGCCCTCTACCAGCGGCAGGCGACCGGAGAGGGCGCCTGTCTTCACGTGTCCATGTTCGAGTCCTCGGTTTCTTGGCTGTCCGTTCCCATTACGTTGACCCGGAGCTTCGGCAAGACCATCCAGCGCCGGGGAAACACCCATGAATTCTTCGCTCCGGTATCCGTTTACCCCACCAGCGACGGTTACATCTATCTGGCTGTTGGCAATGATCGTCAGTGGCGCTCTATTGTCACCCTCGAGATGTTCAAGGAACTCGACAAACCCGAATACGCCAAGAACGCAGGCCGGATCAGCGATGTCGAAAGGCTCAACCAGGCCATACAGGCTGTCACCCGCCGATACTCGGCCGATGAACTGATCGCGGTTTTCAAGTCCATCACCGTCCCTGTCGGAAAGATTCAGTCCATTCCAGAGGTGATCGAAGATCCTCTGGTCCAACGTGTCCTGCTTTCCGCGCAGGATCCGCGCACAGGCAGGGAGATCACACTCGCGCCGCCTCCCTGGATGACGCCGTTTCTGAAAGAAAGTGGACGGCGGATGACCTTTCCCCCGCGTTTTGGTGAGCACAACGAAGAAGTCTATGGCGGGTTTCTGAATCTCGGCCGGGAGACGCTCAAGGCGCTGTCCGAGAAAAAAATCATCTAAGCGGCGAGGCGTCGGCTGCTGGGAAAACCCGTCTCCGGTTTGAAATCGGGGAAACCCATGACCCTGACAGGAGTGTCGTGCATGAAGATCATCGTGCTGGTCAAGCAGGTCCCGGATACGACGGAGGTACAGCTCGATCCCAAGACCGGGAACCTGATCCGGGAGGGCATCGAGAGCATCATGAATCCTGACGACCGTCATGCGGTCGAGGCGGCGGTAGGGTTGAAGGAAATGCTGCAGGCCCGGGTCACCGCCGTTTCGATGGGACCGCCCCAGGCCGTGGATGTCCTCTCGGAGGCCATCGGGATGGGGGTCGACGAAGGCATCCTGCTGTCCGACCGCGCCTTTGCAGGCGCCGATACCTGGGCGACCTCGACGACTCTGGGCCGGGCCGTCGAGGTGATCGGGGAATATGATCTGGTGATTTGCGGCCGTCAGGCGATCGACGGGGACACGGCCCAGATCGGGCCGCAGGTGGCGGAATACCTGCGGATCCCTCATGTGAGTTATGTCAGCGGGATCGAGAGCGTCGAGGCGGATGCCGTCGTCGTCCGGCGACGGCTCGAGGACGGTTTCGAGCGGATCCGCTGCAGCATGCCGGCGCTTCTGACCGTCATCGGTGAGCTGAACGTTCCAAGGTATCCGCATGTGGGCCGATTGATCGATGCCTGCAGGGAAAAGGCCCCGATCAAGGTCTGGAACGTTGCCGATCTCGGCCTCAAGACCGCGGAGGTGGGTCTCGAAGGGTCTCTGACGCACGTCGTCAAGACCTTCGCGCCCAAATTTCAAAGGCGGAGCGAAATCCTCCAAGGTGACACCCGGACGGTCGTGAGTGGGCTGCTCGACAGGCTGAAGGAAATCAGGGTGATTTAGAAACGTCCCGAGCCCGGTCTCCCATGTCCATGTGAAAGGGGAAGCGTCCATGACGGTTTGGATCGAAAGAGAGTTGTGCAACGGCTGCAAGCGCTGTATCCAGGCATGCCCTTACGGGGCGATCGAACTGGAAGACGGCAAGGCCCGTATCCTCGAGCGCTGTACGGGCTGCGGCGCCTGTTTGGCGGTATGCAAACTGGAGGCTGTCAAGAGCGACATCCGACCTCGGGAGATACCGGATTTCAGCGATCGATCGGGCGTGTGGGTCTTTGCCGAGCAGCGGGGCGGGGTGCTGCACCCCGTGTCCCTGGAGCTTTTGGGCAAGGCCCGCGAGCTTGCCGAGGCACTCGGCCAGGAGGTGGCGGCCCTGCTTCTGGGCGACGGGGTCGGCGCTCTCGCCGAAACGCTCGTGCGGCATGGCGCGGAAAAGGTCTTTCTGGGAGAGGACCCTGTCCTGAGGGATTACCGCAGTCTGCCTTACACGGATGTCATCGAAAACCTCATCGAAAAGCACAAGCCGAATGTTCTCCTGATGGGGGCGACCCATGTGGGCCGGGATCTTGCGCCCCGGGTTTCCCGGCGGGTGGGCATCGGGTTGACGGCCGACTGCACCGAGCTCGCGATCGATCCCGGGGAGCAGATTCTGCTCCAGACCCGGCCGGCCTTCGGGGGAAACGTCATGGCCACTATTGCAAATCGGTTTTCACGCCCCCAGATGGCGACTGTGAGACCTGGCGTGATGGAGGCCCGCGAAATTCCGGAGAACCAGGGGGAGATGATCCCCTTTCCGGTGGAGCTTTCGGAGAATGAGGCTGGAACGGTCGTGCTGGAGGTGGTCAAGGAGGAGCGGCAACGCGTCGATCTGTCGCAGGCCCGGGTGATTGTCGCCGGTGGACGAGGGGTCGGTGATCGGGCGGGATTCGAGGTGCTCGAAGAGTTGGCGGGTCTGCTGGGGGGGGTGACAGCGGGGACCCGCGTGGCGGTCGAGGAGGGGTGGATTGGCGCCGATCGCCAGGTTGGACAGACGGGGCAGTCCGTGAGACCCGAGCTCTACATCGCCTGCGGGATTTCAGGGGCGATACAGCACCGGGCCGGCATGATGAATGCGCGCTACATCGTCGCTGTCAACAAAGATCCGCGTGCGCCTATATTCCAGGTGGCGGACTGGGGGATCGTCGGCGATCTGCGGGATGTCGTTCCGCAAATGATCGAACAGTTGAAGAGCGGAGCGCTGGGTTGATGGGATCTCGATCCAAGAAAGAACATGCGCGGCCCGGGGTGTTGAACATTGTAGGAGGACGCATATCCCTTTTCTTGAGGGAAGCCGGTCCGAGGCCGGGACAGGCCTCTGAAACGGGCTGCCAGGATATCCCGCTGCAGTGGAGGATTGCATGATAAGATCGAACGCGGAGACGCTGATCCGAAAAAGCATGGCCCGCTTTGTGGACCATGAGTTGATTCCCCAGGCCCAGGAACTGGATGAAAAAGGCGACTTCCCGAGGGAGATGTTCCGGCGGATCGGGGAGTTGGGGGTCTTCGGGCTGCGCTACCCGAAAAAGGACGGAGGGTCCGGCGGGAACACGACGCTCTTCTGCATCAGCTGTGAAGAATTGGCGCGGGGGCTGATGAGTGTCGCTGCCATTACGGCTATGCAATGCCTCATGGGAACGAATTTTCTGTTCCACTTCGGCACGGAGGAGATGCGGGAGAGGTATTGGCGGCCGGCCATGCGGGGAGATCTCGTCGCCTGTTTCTGCCTGACCGAGCCGGAGGCCGGTTCCGATCTGGGGAATGTCAGCACCCTGGCGGAGGAGACCGACGACGGCTACGTGCTGAACGGCATGAAGACCTGGGTTACCAATGGACCGGTGGCGGATTTTTATACGGTTCTGTGCCAGACGGATCCAGCCAAAAAGCTCAAGGGCCTCAATTTCTTCTTTATCCCGGCGGGCACCCCCGGTTTTTCACACAGCAAGGCCTTTGATCTGCTGGGCACACGGACGACGAAGATCTCCGAGATCGCGTTCAACCAGTGCCGGATCCCGAAGACGCACCGCCTCGGGGGAGAGGGACGTGGGCTCAGCAACCTGATGACTATCTTGGCCGAGATCCGGATTATGACGGCGGCTCTCGCGATCGGGCTGCAGCGGGCATGCCTGACGGACTCCATCCGCTATGCCAGGGAGCGGGCGCAATTCGGCCGGGTCATCGGAAAGTATCAGCTGATCCAGGCCAAAATAGCGAACATGGCCACCGACCTGGAGGCCTCCAATCTGTTGACCTATAAGACGACCCATCTGATCGACGATCGGGTCGCCTGCCTCAAGGAGGCTTCGATGGCGAAGTATTTCGCCACCGAAGCGGCATGCCGCGCCGCGGACGAAGCCACGCGCGTTTTCGGCGCCTATGCTTACAGCATGGAATACACCCCTCAGCGATACTATCGAGACAGCCGGTTCCTGCTCTACGGCGGGGGTACCCATGAGATTCTGCAGACCAATCTGGCCCGATGGGCCGGGCTCTGAGAGCCATTCCAACGGAAGTTCCCGATCGATGCGAAAATCGACCAAAGGCGAAGAACCCCTATTCAAGGCGTTGGCCTCCGTGCCGGCCAGAAAGTCCCTCGGTCAATACGTCTATGAAAACCTGAAAAAAGCGATCGTCAAAGGGCAGTTGCCTGCAGGAAGCCGGATCGTCGAGAGCCGAGTCGCCTCCGCCCTGGGAATCAGCCGGACCCCGGTGCGGGAGGCGATCCACAAGCTCGAGAAGGAGGGCCTCCTGAGCCAGAACCCGAGCGGCGGTTTTTTTGTCATGGGGCTCAGTCGAAGCGAGATCGAGGAGACCTTCGGCATCCGCTCCGTCCTCGAGAGCTACGCTGCGCGGCTGGCGGCGTTGAAGCACACGGAGGCGGATCTCGTGCCGCTGGAGGAGAAGATCAGAGAGTACGAAAGGGCCTTGGAAAAGGGGGATACGGAGGCCCTGGCGAAGATCAACACCGCCTTCCACGATCTCTTGTACGGGTTGAGCCGCAGTCCGCGGTTGATCCGGATGATCAGCGGCTTGAGGGACCAGATCTTTCGCTATCGCCAGGTGATCCTGAAGATCGAAGACATGGCGAAGACCAGCAATCAGGATCACCGGCTGATGCTCGAACGGATCCGCCAACGGGATGCCGAGGGGGTCGAAAGGATTGTGCGGGAGCATATCCTGCGCGGTCAGGATGTGGTGCTGGGCACGCTCGAAAGCCAGGATGAGGAAGACAAAGGGAGCCCTGCCCGCCCCCGTAAGGGATAGGGTTTCGCAAGCCTCGCCTTCCCTGGGCGTTTATAAGGGCTATCCGGATTTTGTGACGGTGATGAGGTCGAACCTTCCCAAGGGGATTACATCGATTTCGGTGCTTTTTCATAAGGCGGGCAGATCGAAGCCGTGGGCATCAGGGAAGCCCCTTTTCGGATGAAAAACAGTTGTGACCCATAAGCGGAGACAAGGGAGAAGGCGATGGCAGAAAGGAAAATACGCGTTCTTTTGGCCAAACCTGGATTGGACGGGCATGATCGAGGAGCCAAGGTCGTTGCGCACGCCCTCCGGGAGGCCGGTATGGAGGTGATCTACACCGGCCTCCACCAGACCGTGGCGAGTATCGTCAATCAGGCCATGCAGGAAGATGTGGATGTGATCGGCCTGTCCATCATGTCCGGAGCGCATATCCCGATCTGCCAGAAGCTGACGACACTCATCAAAGAAGAAAAAATGGATGACAAGCTGCTGGTGGTGGGTGGGGTCATTCCAAACCAGGACATACCGCGTCTGCAGGAGATGGGAATCCAGGGCGTTTTTCCGGGTGGCGCGAAATTTGAAGAGATCGTTCAGTTCATTCGCGAGCATTCGCCGAGATGATGGGTTTTCCGCCGGTAGGAGAAAAACCCGCGGGATCCGGTTTCTGCTCATGAAGCGTTCCTGGGGCACGCCAACCGGTGATCGTTGGAATGAACGGCAGAGCGGAAGGAGGCTCGCCTCGCATGATTGTGCCGCCTGACGACGTTTCGCTTCTACGCACGAGCACCCGGAGCGACGGGATCATCTTCCGGACAAATGACAATGAGATTATTTTTATGCCTTCGAATGAGCGGATCACTCTCTGAGTGGTTGGAATGAAAGAGAGGAAAGCATGGGAGTCGCCACATACATCAAAGACGATAAAGATGCGATTAAAGAGGTTATCCTCCAATCCGGCATTAAAGTGAAGCCGGTCTATACTCCGGAAGATCTCGAGCGTATCGGTTTCGACTATCACAAGGACCTGGGTGATGCCGGCGAATTCCCCTTTACCCGAAGTCTGCATCCAATGGGATATCGAAGCCGCAATTGGACGACGCGCCAGTATACGGGTTTCGGTACGCCGGAAGAGACGAACGAGCGATTCAAATTGATGATCTCGCATGGGCAGACGGGATTGAATGTCGCTTTTGATCTACCGACACAGATGGGATACGATTCCGACCACCCCATGGCGGAGGGCGAAGTCGGCCGTGTGGGGATGGCCGTCGATTCCCTGAGGGATTTCGAAGTGGCCTTCAAGGACATCGCTCTGGACCGGATCGGTTCGGGGCTGACCATCAATGCGGTCGCCTCGGTCATGTTGGCCATGTATCAGGCCGTGGCCGAAAAATTCGGCTATGACCGGTCTAAGATATCGGCCACCCCCCAGAATGACATCCTGAAGGAGATCGTCGGCCGTGGAGCCTGGATCTACCCGGTCGAACCGGCGGTGCGCCTCATCGGAGACACCATCGAATATGCGATGAAGGTCCTGCCGAGATGCAACCCGGTCTCGATCTGCGGCTATCACATCCGTGAATCCGGATGCACGCCGGCGCAGGAGATTTCCTACGCCTTCATGATCGCCTTCGCCTATATCGACAACGTCATCGCAAGGGGATACCGTGCCGAGGATTTCGTGGGGCGCTTTTCCTTCAACCTCAACATCTATGGAAATCTGTGGGAGACGGTGGCGAAATTCAGAGCGGCGCGCAAGTTATGGGCGATGCTCTTGAGGGAGCGATACGGGGTTCAGGACAAGAAGGCCCTGTTCCTGAGGGGTATCTTCGGGGGCGGCGGGTCGGGCATGACCAAACAGCAACCGGAGAACAACATCATGCGAGGGGCTTATTACGCTTTGGCGGCGGCGCTTTCCGGGGCGCAGACCACGGCGCTCTGCTCCTTTGACGAGGCCTACACGATCCCCACTGAGCGGGCGGCGCTGCTTTCGCTCAGGACCTTTCAGATCCTGATGGACGAGATCGGGCTGAGAGACACGGTCGATCCGCTCGCGGGTTCCTATTTCATCGAGACCCTGACGAAGGAAATGGAAGAGAAGATCCTCGAAGAGATGGAGAAGGTCGAAAAGGTGGGTGGAATGGTAGAGGCGGTCTCTTCGGGATTCGTTCAGCGCGAGGTGGCGCGTCAGGCCTTCGAGTATGAAAAGAAGCTGCAGAAAGGCGAGGTGATCAAGGTCGGGGTCAACCGGTATACCGAGGGGGTCGACATGGAGGTAGAACTCCACGCTTACAACGAAGAGTGGGCCAGGCTTCAGATCGATCGGTTGAAGGAGCTCAAACGATCGCGTAGCGAAGCTGCAGTGGGCAGGACGTTGAAAGACCTTGAAAAGGCTGCACAGAAAAAGGAAAATGTGATGCCTTTCCTCGTGGAATGCTGCAATGCGTATGCCACTGTGGGGGAAATGGCGGATACGTTTCGTGCGGTGTTCGGGGAGTATGTCGAGCCGAATATCTTTTGATCTTCGACGAAAGGCCTTTCAGGCCGATCTCCGCACCGGTTTACGCTCTTGGAGCCGGAGGCTGATGACCATGCAGGTCTTTAACCTCCGTTTTGACGGGAACGAGGTCGTGATGGTCATGGACCTTGTCGTTCTCCAAAAAGGGGCTTTCTGATTTTCTTCGATCGATCTGTATGGAAAGGAGGTGAAGCGCTGTTTCTCGGGGCCACGGGAGCAATCTGTCATCCACTCTTTTAGAGCGTGCCCCCGCTCGAATCTCTGAGGGGCACCGGCAGCATTCAGGACCGGAAACGATTCCAGTTGTTCCGGGTTGAAGCTGAGGAGGTTTGAAAGATGTTGAAAAGGGTATCTTTTTTGCTGGCCGCCGTCATTTTTGCCACCTTCGCCTTAACCACCTTCCTTTCAGCGCCTGCAGTCGCTGAGCCGATCAAACTGAACTATGCCAATTTCCCCCCGGCTCCCACCTTTCCGTGCGTGCAAATGGAAAGATGGAAAGAAGAGGTGGAGAAAAGGACCAACGGAAAGGTCGCTATCAAGACCTTTCCCGGCGGGACGCTATTGGACGCCAAAGCGATGATGGACGGGGTCATCGGGGGGCAGGCCGACATCGGGTGCCTGTGCATGGCCTACCAGCCTGGCCGCTTTATCGTCACGAACGCCACCAGCCTGCCCCTGGATCTCCCGAATGCGAAAGTTGCCAGTCTGACGCTCTGGGATCTCTACAACCAATATAAGCCCGACGAATTCTCGCAAGTCAAGGTCCTCACGATGTTTGCCACGGCGCCTTCCAACCTGATGACGAAAAAGCCCGTCCGGACCCTGGCGGACATCAAGGGCATGGATATCCGCGCCTCGGGCGGTGCGGGCGAGATCCTCAAGGCCTGGGGGGCCAACATGGTCGGCATGCCCATGTCCGCGACCCCGGAGGCTCTGCAGAAAGGAGTGGTGCAGGGCCTCTTCTCATCCCTGGAGGTCATGAAGGATTTCAAATACGCGGAGCTTTGCCGCTTCGTCACCATGACCGACACAGTCATCTATCCATTCGCCGTTGTGATGAACATGGATTCGTGGAACCGCCTCCCTGATGATGTCAAGAAGGTGATGGACGATCTGGGGGGCGAGCAGGCCCTTTGGACAGGCGAGTACATGGATGCGCATGTGAAAGAATCCATGGATTGGTCCAAGGAAACTTACAACGTCGAAGTCATCCAGCTCTCCGATGGGGAAAAGGCCGAGTGGAACAAGCTGCTCGAACCGATGATCGACAAGTGGGTTGCGGATGCCACGGCAAAAGGGCTTCCTGGCGAGAAGATCATCCAGGATATCAAGATGATATCCAAAAAGCACGCCGAATAGGCGGCCCGTGATTCCCCGCAGGTGCCTGCGGGGAATCACGCTTGAACCTTTTGTGTGGCCGCTGGCGTCCATGACCCTGCAACGGGGTTGGGCACCACCGATGCTCCAGCGGTTTTTCGGGATGCCCAAGGCTTCCAGGTCCGGGCGGAGTATGAGAACCAGACAGGGAGGGGAGGCGTTACATGGATTTTCTGGACAAGATGAGCCGGGTTCTCAACCGCGGCCTCATTTGGATCGGCGGCCTTTTTCTGGCGGCGATGATCCTCCTGACCTGCGCCAACATTTTCCTTCGCATCGTGTGGGTGCCCGTGCAGGGCGCCTATGAACTGATGGGATATTTCGGCGCGATCGCCGGCGCGTTTGCCTTGGGAAGCACGCAGATACGGCGCGGGCACATCTCCGTCGACGTGCTTTATAATTCCTTTCCGGCCGGGGTTCGCAGAGGGCTCACCTTCCTGAACAGCCTCCTTTGCCTGGTGTTCTTCTGTATGGCCGCCTGGCAGATCACCCGTTATGGAACCACCCTGTGGCGGACCGGCGAGGTTACGGAGACGCTGCGGATACCCTACTTCCCGTTCATCTATGGGATGGCTTTGGGATGCGGCTTTCTCGCCCTGGTGTTCCTGGTGGATCTGCTGCGGACACTCTTTCCCCGTGAGGAGGGCCAAAAGTGAGTCTAGCGATGATCGGCATTACAGGGATCCTGGTCCTCCTGGCGGCCCTGTTTTTCCTGGGTATCCCGGTCGGTTTCGCCATGGCGATCGTCGGGTTCTGCGGATATGTGTATGTCATCAATTTCAAGGCCGGTCTGGGCATGCTGGGAACGGACCTTTGGGGTACCTTTTCCAGCTACGGGCTTACCGTCATTCCGTTGTTCATCTTCATGGGGCAGGTGGCTTTCTACTCGGGGGTCAATTCGAGGCTTTACAATGCCGCCTACAAGTGGGTCGGGCAGATCCGGGGCGGCATCGCCATGGCGACGGTGATGGCGTGCGCGGCCTTTGCGGCCATCTGCGGATCCAACGCGGCGACGGCGGCCACGATGACGACGGTCGCCCTCCCCGAGATGAAAAAGTATAAATACGATCCGATGCTCAGCACAGGGGCGATTGCCTGTGGTTCGACGCTCGGCGTCGTCATTCCGCCGAGTGTCGTGCTCATCATCATCGGGCTTTCGACGGAGCAATCGATCGCGCGGCTGTTTTATGGAGGCGTGGGGGCCGGCATCCTGCTGGCCGTGCTGCTCACCCTGACCGTATACCTCTGCTGCCGGATCTACCCGGCGTGGGGGCCGGCAGGCCCCAGGACGACCCTGGGGGAAAAATTCAGGGCTTTGCCCGGTGCCTTCGAGATGCTGCTCCTCTTTCTTCTCGTTATGCTGGGTCTTTACTTCGGGTATTTTACGCCCGCGGAGGCCGGTGCCGCCGGTTCCTTTTTCGCCGTGATAATTGCGCTTGTGCAGCGAAGCCTCAGCTGGAAGGGGTTTATCGCCTCCTTTACCGACACCTTGCGAATCTCGTGCATGGTGATCATGATCGTCGCGGGGGCCATGCTGTTCGGCAAGTTTCTTGCCGTGACCCGGATCCCCTATAACATCGCCACCTGGGTGGCGGACCTGCCTGTGCCCGATGTCGTCATCATCAGCATCATCTTCGCCATCTATGTGGTCGGCGGTGCGGTGATGGATGCCCTGGCGCTTTTGCTGATCACGATCCCGATCTTTTTCCCGGTTGCGACCGAACTCGGACATGATCCCATCTGGTTCGGTGTCACTATCACCGTCATTACGACCCTCGGTGCCGTGACACCCCCCGTGGGAGCTACGACGTATGTCGTCGGAGGGATGGCGAAGGACGTGCCGCTCGAAGATGTCTTCAAGGGAGTGGCCTATTTTCTCCCTGCTTATATCCTTTGTGTCGTTCTGCTGATGATTTTTCCGCAAATCATAACCTTCCTGCCGAATCTGATGCATTAGGGGCCCGCCAGATGTGTTCTCAGCGGCTTCGATATGATGAGAAGCCACGCTCTGAACACAGAGGGATGCCGCCGACAGGATCGTTCGTTCAAAAGGTCATCCGGGTGCTGGGCTCAACGTGTTCCAGACCGGAGAGAAATGTGGCTTGGACAATGAGGGGATGTCAAACATCCAGTCTGCGAAAAAGGGGTACAGGAAAGAAATGACGAAAACGTTTATGCCTACCGTCAAAACGCAAGAGGAGCTGAAGGCACTGCAGCTGGAAGGTCTGAAGTGGACCGTCAACCACGCCTACCATGGTTCTCCGGTGTACCGCGCCAAACTGGAGCAGGCCGGGGTCAGGCCGGATCAAATCCGGTCTCTGGCCGACATCGAGCGGCTCCCGTTTACGACGGCGGAGGATTTGAAGGAGGGGTACCCGTTCCCTCTGCTCTCGGTGCCGTTCGAGAAGGTGGTCCGGATCCACGCCTCGTCCGGAACCACCGGAAAGAGGAAAGTGCTTTCCTACAGCCAAAAGGATGTCCAGGATTGGGCCCACTTCTTTGCACGGTGCTACGAGATGGCCGGGCTTACAGTGGAAGACAGGATCCAGATCGCGGTCGGATACGGGGTATGGACTGCCGGGATCGGCTTCCAGCTCGGGTGCGAGACCTTCGGCGCCATGGCGATTCCAGCGGGTCCGGGCAACCTGGACATGCAGTGCCAGTTTCTTGTGGATTTTCAGACCACGGTCGTTTGCTGCACAGCCTCGATGGGGCTTCTTCTGGCGGAGGAGGTCAGAAGGCGGGGGATCCTCGATCAGATCAACGTGAAGAAGATGATCTTCGGCTCCGAACGCTGCAGTCAGGCCATGCGTGATCGAATAAGGGATCTCCTGGGGGTGGAGCACATGTTCGATATCCCGGGCATGACGGAACTGTACGGGCCCGGGACCGGTCTCGACTGCCTTCATCACACGGGGATCCACTATTGGGCGGATTACTATATCCTCGAGATCCTGGATCCTGAGACGCTCCTGCCGGTTCCGGAGGGGGAGACGGGTGAGATGGTCGTCACCACCCTCGCGAAGGAAGCGGTGCCTCTCATCCGCTACCGCACCAGGGACCTGACCCGCCTGATCCCCGGGGTCTGCCCATGCGGTTCCATCCTGCCTCGGCACGACCGGCTGCTGGGCCGATCGGACGACATGATCATCTTTCGCGCCGTGAATGTCTACCCCGGGCAGATCGACCATGTGCTTTCCGGCGTAAGCGGGATCGGCAGCGAGTACCAGATCATTCTGGACCATGGCTCCGACGGCCGGGATTACATGCTCCTGAAGGTCGAACGGGAGCCGGACGGCGATCCTTCCCGGGATGATGCCGTGGCTCGGGCGATCGCCGGTGACATCAAGAAACAGATCATGGTGAGCGCCAACATCGAGATGGTCGCTTACGGTTCTCTGCCGCGTTCGGAGAGGAAGAGCAAACGGGTCTTCGACAACCGTGATCTTTAAGGGTTTTCCACTGGGGAATCGTTCGGCGGGTTCGAGCGGGGAATGTCTCTTGGGGGTCGAGGCCGTGTCAGCGGATGGCGGGGAGAGCCTCGTCAGAGACCGGCCCGCCGATCGGGGTTCGGGGGTGGTAGGGCCCGAAATCGGACTTGCGGTGTGCCGGACCGCCTGCGCGTGGGCGAGCAACCGTGGATTTTCGGCCGTCGGATTCATGTTCAAGAAAGGGCGTCCATATCATGCGAAGATTTGACTATCATCAGCCGCAGACCCTCAGGGATGCGCTGAAGATCATGGAAGAACAGACCGGTGAAGCCCGGTATCTTGCTGGAGGCACGGACCTCATCGTGCGGTTGAAGCAGCGTGCGATGGCCGTGGACGCGCTGGTTTCACTGAGGGGGATCCCGGAGCTGCGGGGGATTGCCAAGAACGGCGAATGGCGCTTCGGGGGCATGTGCCTCTTCAGGGAGATCGAAAGATCCGCCTCCGTCGAGCGGGCCCTCCCTGCGCTGTTTCAGGCGGTGAAGGTGCTGGCCAATCCACAGGTGCGTAACGTGGCGACGATCGGGGGAAACCTTTGCAACGCCGCGCCTTCAGCCGATTGCGCCCCTCCGTTGCTCGTGCTGGATGCGCGCATCACGTTGGAAGGCCCGGGAGGGGTCCGTGAGGTGGCGATCGAGGATTTCTTTACCGGCCCGGGACAGACCTGCAAGAGGCCTGAAGAGGTCATGACGAGTATCCGGGTGCCGCAGCCGGGCGGGCAAACCGGCAGCGCTTTCCTCAAGATCGGGCGCGTGAGCCAGGATATCGCCGTGGTGAATATGGCCGTCCTGGTGGAGATGGAGGGCGAGGTCTGCCGCAGATGTCGGCTGGCGGCCGGGGCCGTTGCGCCGGTGCCGCTCAGGCTTCGCAGAACGGAAAAACGGATCGAGGGCCGCCGGATCGACCCCGATCTGCTGGAGGCGGCTGCTGCAGAGGCCGCAGAAGAGGTCCGGCCGATCAGCGATGTCCGCGCTACGGCGGAGTACCGGTGCACCGTAGCGGGTGTCCTGGTGAAGAGGGGCTTGCAGCAGGCCCTCGCGACGGTCGGCCGCTCCGACTGAGGAAGCCGGGTCGCTGATCTTCCGGGGGCAGTGGAGCGGCATCGTCCCGGGCCGCACGAACCGAGGCACGGGTCGAGGCTGGGGCCCTCCGGAAACGCTGATCATGCATCGAGACGAAAAGGCCGTCGGGGGAAGCGGCCGGCAGTGAGCCGATAGGGGACGGTCTGAAAAATCGTGGCTGGATAGGGTGTTTATCCAGGGGAGGAATGATGAAGAAGGAGATCCGGTTTCGTTTGAACGGTTACGAGGTTTCTTCGGAGGTCGAGGCGCACAGGGTGCTCCTGGAGGTCTTGCGAAAGGATTTCGAGCTGACGGGCGTGAAGGAGGGGTGCGGCCAGGGAGAGTGTGGAGCCTGCACGGTTCTGGTCGACGGGGTCCCGGTGGATTCCTGCCTCTATCCTGCCTTCGAGATCGCAGGCAAAAGCGTTACGACGATCGAAGGCCTGGTGGGTGAGGGAAACCGCCTCCACCCGATCCAGGCCGCCTTCGTGGAGCACGGAGCTGTCCAGTGCGGGTTCTGCACGCCGGGGATGATCCTGTCGGCCAAGGCGCTGCTGGAGGAGACCCCGCATCCGAACGAGGCCGAGATCCGGCGGGCGATTTCCGGAAATCTGTGCCGCTGCACGGGATACCTCCAGATCGTTGAGGCCGTCCGGCGGGCGGCGGAGGAAGGGGCGGCCTGACAAGGCTTTGTGAAAGAAAGGCATGCACCCCGCTGGGGCGCGTGTCCTCGCGGGGATTTCCAGCAGGTGTATAGGCAAGAGGGGAAAACATGACGCAATTCGACTACATCGGCACCGAGCTTCCAAGGCCGGACGCCCCCGATAAAGCGGCCGGCAAGGCCGTCTACATTCATGACTTCGTTCGGCCGGGCATGCTGTACGGCAAGATCAAATACAGCCGATACGCCCATGCCAGGATCAAGGCCATCGACACCTCCAGGGCAGAGCGTCTGCCGGGGGTCCGCGCGGTGATTACAGGCTACGACACGCCGCAGATCCGGATCGGATTCATCAAGGACAATGTGGCGCTCAAGCGGGACAAGGTGCGCCAGTTCCGGGACGAGGTGGCGGCGGTGGCCGCGATTGACCCGGAGATCGCTGCGGAGGCGGTGGATCTCATCGAGGTCGAATATGAGGAACTCCCCGGCGTCTTCGACCCGGAAGAGGCCCTGCAGGAAGGCGCGCCTCTGGTCCATGAAACGGATGCCCGGGGCCGGCCCAAAGTGGACAACCGGGTGCCCGTTCCCTGGAAGTTTGTTGCAGGAGATGTGGAAAAGGCGAAGCAGGAGGCCGCTTTCGTGGCCGAGGGCCGTTTTTCCACGCCGCTCATCCAGCAGTCCTGCATGGGTACGGCGGGATGCGTAGCGGAGTTCGATCTTCAAGGCAACCTGATCATCCACACGAAGACCCAGATCCCCTTCCTGGCCCAGAACGACTTCAATGCCGCCCTGTCGGCCATGGGGCTGAAGGGAAAGAACAGCCGGGTGATCGTGCCCGCGCTGGGGGGCTCCTTCGGGACGGGCCTGGACACCCATGGCTACGAGTACATCGCCATCCTTCTCGCCTACAAGACGGGAAGGCCGGTGAAGATCGTCCTCAACCGGGAAGAGGAGTTCGCCTACCTCTCGCCCCGGCAGCCCACGCGGACGCAGATCATCCAGGGCTGCAGCCGCGAGGGGAAGCTGACCTTCCGCGAGATCCGCATGCTGCTCGACAATGGCGCTTACACCTCCTGGGGGGCGACGACGCCGAGTGTGATGATGCTGCCGATCTCGTCGCTGTATCGTGTGCCCAACGTCTTTTACGAGACGACCATCGTCTACACCAACAACACCTACTGTCAGGCCATGCGCGGATACGGGAATCCGCAGGCGGCATGGGCGCTCGAGAGCAATCTGGACGAACTCGCGGATGCGGCCGGGATCGACCCCTATGACTTCCGGCTTTTGAACTGCAACATCCCGAACGACATTACGCCGATGGGTCTCAACATCACCTCCTGCGGGCACGAGGAGTGCCTGAGGACCGTTGCCGAAAAGCTCGACTGGAAGACCAAGCGGGGGCAACAGAGGGGAAAGGCGCGCGGGGTCGGCATGGCCTCCCTGTTCCACGTGGGCGGCTCGGGCCGGGTCTACCGCTCCGACGGCACCGGCATCATCATGAAGCTGGACGATTTCGGCCATGTCTCGGTGATCACGGGCGGGGTCGAGATGGGTCAGGGATTCCACAGCGCGCTGGCGGTGGCCACCGCCGAGGCGCTCGGTGTGACTCCGGACCGGGTCATGGTGGTGTCGGGCGATACGGCCACCTGTCCGTGGGATGTGGGGACGCATGCGAGCCGGGGCGCGTTCACCTCGTGCAACGCGGCCATCCAGGCGGCTCAGAAGGCGAGAAAGAGGGTCTTCGAACTGGCGGCCGAGCATTTCATGCCGAGGGTCCATTTCCGGATGAAGCTGCGGAAGAAGAAGGAGCCTGATTTCGAGATCCCGGACCTCGACTACGAGCGCTACTGCGACCCCTCGGAATTCGATCTCAAGAAAAACATCGTTTTCTTCCACGAGGAGCCCGAAAACCCCTTCCTGCAATTGAGCATCGAGGAGATTCTGCGCGAGGCGCATTTCAAGGAGCAGGGGACCATGATCGTCACGGAGGCCTTCTACGACCCCTGCAACCAGATGATCGACATGAAGACCTGCCGTGGCAACATGTCGGCGGCTTACATCACGGGGGCCCAGGGCGCCGAAGTCGAGGTGGACACCGAGACCGGACGGGTCAAGATCCTCCGTTTCGCGGCGGCGCACGATGTCGGCCAGGTGATCAATCAGCAGACCATCAAGGGGCAGATCTACGGAGGGATCGTCCAGGGCCTCGGCTACGCCCTCTGCGAGGAATACAAGACGGAGAAGGGGCGCAACCTGAATCCCAACTTCCTGGACTACAAGATTCTCTCGGCGCCGGATGTGGATTTTCCGATCGACATCACCTGCGTCGAAACGCACGACCCGGAGGGTCCTTTCGGGGCGAAGGGCGTGGGTGAGCCCGGATTGGTGCCGACGGCCCCGGCGATCGCGAACGCGGTCTACGACGCGATCGGCCTCAGGATCACGGATCTGCCCATCACCCCGCAGAAAATCCTGACAGCGCTGAAGGCACGGAAAAAGGCGGCGTAAACCCGGGGCGGCCCGCCCATGATGGCATGGCCTTCTTGGAAGGGCGGCCCCAGGACCCCGGGCGAATCATCGCCTGATAGGTCGGCGTCGCTCAAGGCAGAGAGGCCATCTGCTTCCATGGATTGAAGGGCGATCCTTTTCCGTATGGCTCAGGTCTCGGGGGCGCATCTGGCGGACTCGCTGCCACCGGCGGCTGCCTACTTTTCATAGACGGGTTTCCGCTTTTCCAGGAACGCTGCGATCCCCTCCCTGGCGGCCTCCAGGCAGGCGATTCTCGCAAAGCCGCGGTAGCCCGCTTCGAGGGCTGCTTCGAGGGTCGTTGCGGCCGCCCCGGCTTCGATGGTCTCGATCATCACCGAGAGGGCCTCCCGGCTCAAGCGCAGCGAGCCGGACCTGGGCTCGCCGGGGAGGTTGAACGGGGGCAGGTCGACCTTTCCATCAGGGATGCGCGGGATTCGACCCTGGAGGGCCCTGGCTGCTGCTGCGGCATCCTGGATCAAGGCGGCGTAGTCGGCGGAAAGACCCGTCACGATCCCCGCCGCGAAGGCCTCTTGGGCCCGGAGGGGGGCGGCGAGGCACAGCATGTCATGGAAGCGGGCGGCGCTTTGCGGCCATTTTCGGTAGGGCACGATGCAGCCGCCGATCCCCGGCAGGATGCCGAGGGTGATTTCGGGGAATTGGAAAAGGGCGTTGCGGGTCGCCACCATCGCATGGCAGCGGATGGCGAGTTCCAGTCCACCTCCGAGGGCCATGCCGTTTACAGCCGCCACCACGGGCTTGTCCATCCGGTCGAGGAAGCGCTGGACCTTTGCCCATTCGCGGGCATAAGCGATCGATGCGTCGAAACGGCCGAGGACCTCCTGGAAACGGACGATATCGGCTCCTGCGGAAAAGGCGCTCGGCCCATAGCCGGTCAACACGAATCCTTTGACGGCCGGATCCGGGGTGTATCGCTCCAGCACAGACAGGACTTCCTGCACGATGTTCAGGTTGAGGGCGTTCCTGGCCTGCGGCCGCCGGATGGTGATCACCTTCATCCCGTCCAGGTCGTCGATCAGGAGGGTGCGATAGAAATCCTGGTAGAAGGAAAAGGGTTCCTTAGCCCGGGGGAATCCAGGACGCTCCGCCTCGAATCTTTTCATGATCCGTCCAGCCTCCGCCTCGCCCAGGTCCGCCAGGAAATCGAAGGGCCCTTTTTTGAAGTCCAGGGCGATCTGGCACCCGAAATGGAGGTCCTCCCGTGTGCCGATGCCGCGGTCAACGATGTCGAAAGCCTGCGAAAAAAGGATCCCGAGGAGCCTGTCACGCGCGGACTGGCTGACATCGTCGGGGATATTCCGCCCTTTTCCCGGCTTCGGGGTGTTCCACCGGTCGACCGATTGAAGGATGAGGGCCGGCCGATAACAGGATCCTTCCTCCATCTGGAGGGTGTTGGCCTCGACAATAATGGGATTGCCGTTTGCCAGATTGAGGACGAAAAAGGGCCCCGCAGAGGCGAATTCCTCGGCGACGGCGTCGATTTCGGCGGCGGTAGCCCGGTCGAGGAGCATGGCGGCTTCGTTGCACCAGTTGTCGAAGACGCGATCCAGCATGAAGCAGATGACATTGTCCGTGACGACGGGGGCCTTGCCGGTCATGGCGAAGAGCCAGCAAAGGTAGGCCACGATGTCGGGGTCGGCTTTCTCCCAGCGGATCACCTCGACCGCCGGGTTGCGCCAGGCCGGTGCGAAGAAGTGGGTGACGGTGGCGCGCTCCGGATGCCGCAATCCGGAGAAGATGCGGTCCGCAGGGATCGAACTGGTGTTGGAGGTGATGACGGTCTCAGGAGCGACGATCGCCTCGACCCGGGCGAAGATCTCCTGTTTGAGCGGGATGCGCTCCGTGGCGGCCTCGATGATGAGTTGACAACCTTCCAGACGACGGTAATCCGTTGTGTAAAGGATGTTTTCGAGGATTCGGGCCGCTTTTTCCCCGGTCATCCTGCCGCGCCGAACAGCCTTTTCGGCGTAGCCCGAGAGGCGTTTTTCGGCCGCGAGCAGAGGGGGTTCGGCCACGTCGACCAGGGTGAGCGCGGTTCCTGGAAGGGCGCTCTTGAAGTAATAACCGATGTCCGGCCCGATGGTCCCGGCACCGACGATGCCGATGACCTCCGGCAGAGGCCGGACGGGCTGGTGGAAAAGGGGATTGGAGGCAGACGGGTAGAGCCTTTTTTCGTGATCCATCGGCGATCTCCTGAGAAAAGGGGCCCCTTGGCGTGTCTGGCCGGGGGGGGATTTTCCGCCATTTTTTGCTTTACTATAATCTGTATACTGTGTACAAGAACAGTGTCAAGCGAAAAGCCGGGGATGGCAAACAGACAGCGGATGGGGCGGCGACGGAGGCTGGCCGGGGTCGCACGAATTTCCGGCCTGAGCCGTATGGCCTCGAGTCAGGATATGGAAAGGGAGGAATGGGCATGTCCCAAAAGCGTTTTCGATTGGGTTGCGACATTGGGGGAACGTTCACCGACTTCGTTCTACTCGACGACCAGACCGGCGAACTGACGATCAACAAATGCCTGACGACGCCGAAGGACCCTTCGGATGCCGTGGTGCAGGGCATCGAGGAACTGGAGGGGCGGGTCCCGGGTTTTGTCGGGCGGTTGGATGAGGTCATCCACGGAACGACCCTGGTCATCAACGCCATCATCGAACGCAAAGGGGCCAGGACCGGCCTGATCACCACGAAAGGGTTCCGCGACGTCCTGGAGTTGGGGCGTGAGATCCGGTACGCGCCCTATGATACCTTCGCCGAATTCCCCACGCCGCTCATCCCCAGGCGATACCGTCTCGAAGTGGACGAACGGGTCCGCAGCGACGGCACGGTTCTGAGGCCGCTCGACCCGGAGGAGGGCCGGACGGTCATCCGCCGCCTGCTGGATGCGGGGGTGGAGTCGATCGCGATCTGCCTCCTGAACTCGTTCGAGAACCCCCGGCACGAACAGATGCTGAAGGCCCTCATCCTCGAGGAGGCGCCCGGGCTGCCCGTCTCCATCTCCTACGATGTCCTGCCGCAGATCCGGGAATACGAACGTACGAGCACCACGGTCACCAATGCCTACGTCAAACCCTTGACCGGCCGTTACCTCTCCCGTCTTTCCGGGCGGTTGAAGGACGTCGGCTTCGATGGAAAGCTCTTCATCATGCTGTCGAGCGGAGGGATCACGTCGGTGGAGACCGCCGCCGAGTTCCCGGTCCGGATCATCGAGTCGGGCCCGACCGCGGCGGTGATTTCCGGTCAGTATTACGGCAGGCTGTTCAATCTGCCCGAGATGTTCTGCTTCGACATGGGGGGCACCACCGCCAAGTCCTGCCTCATTCAGGGGGGCGTGGCCGGCGTGGTGCCGACCTTCGAGGTGGGACGGGTGCAGCGGTTCATGAAGGGGAGCGGCCTCACGATCCAGGTGCCGGTGGTGGACCTGATGGAGATCGGCGCGGGCGGCGGCAGCATCGCCAAGGTGAGCCGCATGGGGACGCTCCAAGTCGGTCCGGAGAGTTCGAGCGCGGACCCCGGCCCCATCTGCTACGGGCGGGGGGGGACGGAACCCTGCGTGACGGACGCCGACCTGCTGCTGGGGTATCTGGACGCGGACTATTTTCTGGGCGGCGAGATGAAACTCGACCTGGAGGCCGCGCGCCGCGGGGTGGAGGAAAAGATCGCCGGACCGCTGGGGGTCAGCTTTCTGCAGGCCGTCTGGGGGATCCACGACCTGATCAACGAGACCATGGCCGCAGCGGCCAAGACCCACATCGCCGAAAAGGGCGGCAACCCGAACGTGGTGACAGTGGCGGCCTTCGGGGGCGCCGGTCCGGTACACGCCTACGGCCTGGCCAGGAAGCTCGGTGCCCCGCGGCTGATCGTGCCGCCGAACGCCGGGGTGGGTTCGGCCCTCGGGTTTTTCACGGCCCCCAGGGCCTTCGACCTTGTGCGGAGCCACAAGGTGACGCTGGAGCAGGCGGATTTCGCCTCGCTGGAGGCCATCTTCCGGGAGATGGAGACGGAAGGGGCGCGAACGCTCCAGAAGGCGGGCGGAGAGATGATCAGCTTCCAGCGCTCCGTGGACGTGCGCTTCGTCGGACAGGGTTCGGAGACCAATGTCCTCGTGCCCGGCGGCGATTTTGCCGAAGTCGAAAAGGAGTTTATCCGCGCGGCCTTCGACGAGATCTACGAAAGGCTCTACGGCCGGACCTATAAGGATTCGCCGGTCGAGTTCATCAATTTCAAGGTGCGCGCGAGCCTGCCCGAGCGGCTGCTGCGGCTCCCGAAATGCCCGAGGACCGGCGGAAGCCTCGCGGACGCCGTGAAGGGGAAGCGCCCGGCCTTCTCGGGGGTCAGCCGGGACTTCATCCCCTATACCGTCTACGACCGCTACCGTCTCTTCGCCGGGGCGGAATTCGAGGGCCCCGCGATCATCGAGGAGCGCGAGTCCACCTTGATCGTCGGCGAAGATGCCCGGGTGAAGATCGATGAATATGGTTTTCTCTGGATTGACATGGAGGAGGTGTAATCATGGGCCGGACCTTTGATCCCGTCACGCTGGAAATCCTTTGGCGGCGCTTGATCTCGATCGTGGACGAGGCCGACAGCTCCGTTTCGCGCACGGCCTTCTCGAGCCTCCTGCGGGATGCGCATGACTACACCTGCATGTTCACCGACAGCCGCGGGCGTGAACTGGCCCAGGGAACCTTCGCCACGCCCGGGCAGTCCGGCGCAATGGCCCTCGGCATCAAGCGACTGGTCGAGCGCATTCCGCTCGCGAGCCACAGGGACGGCGACGTCTACATCACCAACGACCCCTGGGCGCTGGCCGGGCACTTGAACGACGTCTGTGTGATGAGTCCGATCTTTTACGAGGGGCGACTGGCGGCCTTCACCGCCTGCGTCTTCCACCATTCAGATATCGGCGGCCGGGTTTCTTCCGACAACCACGATGTCTTCGAGGACGGCTTGTTCATTCCGCTGGTGAAGCTTTACGACGGCGGGGTGGTCAACGAGGCGGTCCTCGAGATGATCCGCTGGAATGTCCGCACCCCCGACGAGGTCATCGGGGACATCCGCTCGCAGATCGCCGCCAACCACGTCTGCTCCCGGAAGATATGCCAGATGCTGGCTGAATACGAGATGGACAACCTGGACGACCTGGCCGACGAGATCATCGGCCGTACGGAAAAGTCCATACGGGCGGCGATCGCCAAGGTCCCGGATGGGGTCTATCGAGCCGAGGGGATCGTGGAGCAGATGGAAGGAAAGGGGGACGTGGTCATCAAGGCCGCGGTGGAGGTGCGGGGAAGCGACATCCACGTGGATCTCGAAGGGTCTTCGCCCCAGGTGGACTGGGGCGGGAACGTCGTCTACAACTTTACGTACGCCTATGTCTTCATGGCCGTCAAGAGCATCTTCGATCCGGACATCCCCAACAACGACGGATGCGCAGCCCCGATTCACCTGACGGCGCCCGAGGGGAGCGTCGTGAACTGCCGGTTTCCGGCGGCGGTGGCGGCCCGGATGCAGATCGGCCACTTTGTGACGGAGATCATCTACCGTGCTCTGGCGGAGGCGGTGCCGGCGCGCGTCATTGCCGGGAGCGGCGGCACCCCGGCCACCATGAACGTCTTTTACGGCCGCCGGAAGGACGGTCACCCCTGGCACTCGGTCATCATCCGCGGGGGTGGCATGGGGGCGAGCGCATCGGAGGACGGCAACTACGTCTACATCTTTCCGGCCAACGGCGCCAATACGCCGGTGGAAATCTTCGAGAGCGACACGCCGCTCATCGTGGAGCGAAGGGAGCTGCTGCCCGATTCAGGGGGGCCCGGACGTGCGAAGGGGGGCCTCGGACGGCGCGTGGTCTTCCGGGTTCCGGACGATGCCTATGCGCCCCTTCCGCCGGTCAAACTCGGCATCCAATCGGGCCGCTATCGCTATCCGCCCGAGGGGCTCTTCGGCGGTCTTCCGGGCGGGAAGGCCCGTTTTCTGGTCAATGAGGAGCAAGGCAATCCGTATGGGCTGACGCAGCTCAAACCCGGGGATGTCGTGACCATGGATGCGGCCGGCGGCGGCGGATACGGTCCGCCTCATGAGCGCGAGCCAGAGCGGGTCCTGGCGGATGTCCAGAACGGCTATGTCACGATCGGAGCGGCGCGGGAAAAGTACGGCGTGGTGATAGACCTTCAGACACTCGCGCTGGACCTCGCGGCCACCGAGGCGCTGCGAGCACGCCTGGCGGGTGCAGGGAAGGTCGATCGGTAAGGCGGGAGTCGGCGCTTGCTGCGAAAGGACGGGAATCTTCCGCCCTTCGCGTCGGCCGCCGCCGGGTGCCTTGGGGGCCTTGCGTCAGCGTTTCTTCTTGTGCGTCAGGATGCTGGAGAGCGTCTTGAGCAGAAGTTGTTTTTCTTCTTCCGAATAGGATGCGAGGTACCGTTTCACGTTCCGCTCCTTGTCGGCTGCGATATCCTGCAATACTTGGCGGCCTTTGGGGGTGATCTGGAGGCGTTTGAGACGATCGTCGTCCGGGTCGTTTTGTCGGGTGATGAATCCCGCTTTCTCGAGGCGCTTGGCGATGCCGGTCATGTTGGCCCCCGAGACGAGCATGATGCGGTTGACGTCCCGCATCGTGTTTTGTCCGTTCCGCGAGGCATCCAGAACCCGTAGCACATTGTATTGAGGAAAGGTGAGCCCGTGGTGCTTGAAAAGGGCGGAGGCCTCCTTCTTGAAGCGCTCGGCTAGCCGGACGATCGCCATCATCACCTTTTCGTCGATGCTCATGTCGTTCTGGTAATCGTTGTCTACCATGTCTATTACGCCTTCCTTTTAATCTTGACAGCATTGTTAAGCTGTAAATAGATAAATTGTCAACAATGAAATGTGTTTTTTTTGCCTCATCCCACGGTGTAAGGGTGCTCTTCGCAGAAACAGCCGGCTCCTTCCAATGGCCTCGGTACGTTTTGCGTCCCGTACACGCTGTTTGAGAGTTCGATCATTTTCGACCCGCCCTCTGGACTGTTCGTAAAGGTCTTTTGCCGCCCACAGCCTTGACTCCCCGGTTTCATGCCCGCCCTGCGGGGTCGATCCCGACCCGCCTCATGACGGTTTCCATCTGTTCGTTTCCCGGGCAGAGGGTCTGCAGTTCTGGTGAACTTATGGATTTAAAATGGTTTATCTAGATCCATCCGGAAATGGTCTTTTTGGCCAATCTCGGCGTCAATCTGCACGTTTGCTTGTGCGGCGACCTGCAGGTCGCCTCCGCGCAAACGCTTGATTTCCTTGATATTGGCCAAAAATCCTCATTTCCGGTTTGATGGCCGGGCCGCGGAAGAAAATCGCCTCCGAAAAAATAAAGATGAGACCCCGGAAAACTCTTGACACGGATTAATAGTTAAACTATTAACAATTAAAACGCAAATAATTCGTGTTTTGATTTTGTGGATTTCGTACCGGATGGTGTTCTCCTCGATCGAAACGGTATGAAGGAGGCCCTGCGGCACAGGATGAAATGGAAATGAGCTGATCACCAGAATAGGGAGGGAGCCGTGGACGTAAAAGAAAGATTGTCCGAAGTGGTCGGAGCGGAAAATTTCTTGGATGACCCGGCGAGGCTGCAGGAATACGCCAGCGATTACAGCTACACGCGGGCGGCTGCACCGAGCTGTGTGGTGAAACCAAAAAATTCGAGCGAGGTATCGGAGGTTATCAAGGTCTGCAACGACACGATGACGCCTGTGGTGCCCTGCAGTTCGAAAGTGCATTTCTTCGGTGCGACGATCCCGAAGGAAGGCGGCGTGCTGATGGACCTGAGCCGGATGGACGGCATCCTGGAGATCGATCCGGAGAACCGGCGGGTGCGTTTCGAGGCCGGCGTGAGCTGGGACAAGCTGACGCGGGAACTCAAGGCGGCGGGCTACCGGGTGATCATGCCCCTGACCCCGCCGGCGGAGCGCTCAGTCTTGACCGATTTCATGGAGCGCGAAGAGCCCACGAATCAGGTCTATGACTACGGCGAGCCGCTCGAGGCGATGGAGGTCGTCTGGCCTACGGGCGAGATCTTCCGCATGGGCTCGGCGAGCGTGAACGGCTACCCGGACAGCCCGTCGAAGGGGGCGAACCCCTCCGGCCCGGGCCTCGATTTTTACCGCTTTTTTCAGTGCGCGCAGGGGACGATGGGGGTCGTGACCTGGACGAACCTCAAGATGGAATCGATCCCCCGCAAAGACAAGGTGCTGTTCGCCCCCGTCAAAGACCTGAACTACGCCATGGAGTTCCTGCACCGCATCCTGCCGAGGCGCATCGGTCAGGAGGTGCTGCTGCTGAACCAGGTCGATCTGGCGGCGATCCTGGCGGAGAACGGGCCGTCGGACTACGAGCGCATGAAGGCGACGCTGCCTCCCTGGACCCTGATCCTGGTCGTGAGTGGACTCCTGCGCCGGCCGGAGGAAAAAATCGCCTATGAGATGAACTTCCTGGCTGAAGTGATCAAGAACGAGTTCACAGAAATGCATCTCGGCGAAAACCTTCCCGGGTTCCCGGGCCTGCGCCACCGGGTCCTGTCGATCCTGAGAAACCCCTGGCCGGCGGATGTGCCGCACTGGCGCAACCGGGTCAAGGGGGCCTCGCAGAGCCTGTTCTTCCACACGCGCCCGCTCCAGGCGAACCAGTTTGTGGACCGGATCCGGGAGATCGCGACCCGGCACGGCTATCCCGCGCAGGAGATCGGGATGTACATCCAGCCGATCGAGCACAACCGGGCTTGCCGGCCGGAGTTCACCTTCTTCTACGATCCGTCGGACGACTCGGCCAAGGCGGCGGTGCGAGGCCTTTATCTCGAGGCGGCCGAGACCTTCCTGAAGGAAGGCGCTGTCTTCACGAGACCGTATGGCGAACTCGCGCCGATCGTCTACGAGCGGGCCGCCTCCTATGCCGCGAACCTCAAGCGGCTGAAGAAGGTGTTCGACCCGAACAACATCATGAATCCCGGGAACCTGTGCTTCTAAGGAGGAGGGGACAATGAGCAAGGAATCAGCTGTCAGATACTACAAGCCGAGGGCGGAGTTCGGTCTGGACGTCACCGATATCCAGAACTTCGTCTACGATATGAGCCGCTGCATCAAGTGCAAGGGATGCACGTGGGTGGACCATACCTATATGCCGGGTGCGCGGTTCATGACGCGCTGCCCGAGCGCGACGAAATTCGAGTTCGATGCCTACGGCGCCTACGGCAAGATGCGCATCGGCCACGCCATGGCCGAAGGCGTGCTCGACTGGAACGAGAAGGCGCTCGAGATCATGTATGCGTGCACGCTTTGCGGGGCCTGCGATGTAGGCTGCAAGCGCAACCTCGACCTCGAGATCGAGCTGAGCCTGGAGGCCCTGCGGGTGAAGGCGGTCAAAGACGGGGTGGGGCCGATGCCGGCCCACAAGAAGATCGCCGCCAACATCGCCGAGAGCCACAACTTCTTCAACGCGGCGCACGCACAGCGCCGGGACTGGGTGGCGGCCTCCGGGGTGACTCCGGCCGAAAAGGCGGATGTGCTCTACTTCGTCGGGTGCAGCGCCTCGTACACCAACAAGGAGATCGCCCGGGCGACGGCGCGGATCCTGAAGGCGGCGGGGACGGACTTCATGCTGCTGCCGGACGAGTGGTGCTGCGGCAACACACTCTTTTCGGTCGGGCTCTACGATGAAGCGAAGGCGCTTGCGGAGCGCAACGTGGAGGCGGTCCGCAGGACCGGGGCCAAGATCCTCCTGACGAGCTGCGCCGAGGGTTATCGCATGTGGAAGGTGGATTACCCGAAGCTCCTGGGGATTGCCACCGCGGACCTGGGTTTCGAGGTCCTCCATCTGGTGGAGTACGTGGACGAGAAGATCAAGGACGGGGCTTTGACCCTGGAAAAGCCCTTCGAGACGCGCATGAGCTATCACGACTCCTGCAGCCTGAGCCGGCTGAGCGAGCCCTGGACCCCCTACGAGGGCAAGCGCGGTTGGATGGGATGCGTCGAACCGCGCCTCAAGCGCCGCCGCGGGACGAACGGCGTCTACGCTCAACCGCGGGAGATCCTGCAGGCGATCCCCGGGGTGCAGCTGGTCGAGATGCCCCGGATGCGCGAAAACGCCTTCTGCTGCGGCGCCGGGCGCGGAACCGGCGAGGCCTTTCCGGACTTCGCCCGCTGGGCGGCGGCCGAACGGCTGGAAGAGGTGAAATACGTCGGCGCCGAGACCCTGGTCTCCACCTGCCCGTGGTGCAAGAACAACTTCAGCCGGGTGGTGAAAGAAGACGGGCTGCCGGTGCAGGTCATGGATATCTCGGAGGTGATCTTGGCATCCATCGAGGGATAATCGATGCCTCACCCCGGGAAGGCGGGGCTTTCATCCGAAGGGGCTGCGGTTCAGAGGGGATCGGAGGATACGCTCAGGAACCGCCGCCGCGCCGGGTGTCCGCAACCGTTGGACGCCGGGGCGAAGCGTTTGCAGGAATACTCTTGTTTCGACCAATGGACATCCAGGCTGAAGGAGGTAAATCATGCCAGCCATTACGAAGGAAATCTACCAGGCGCTAAAAGCCGTCGTCGGGCCTGAATATATCTCGGACGATCCGGTGATCTGCGAAAGCTACCGGAGTGGACCGGGCGGATACGAAAACGGTCTTGGCTATGAGCGGGTCATGACCAAGATTCCGGGTTGTATCATCATGCCGCGGACGACCGAAGAGGTGCAGCGCATCGTGCGGATCTGCTACCGCCACGACATCCCTTATGTCCCTTACAGCACCGGCTTCTATGGACCGCGCTCCCACCCGCATGTCGAAGATGCGCTCCTGATCGACCTCAAGCGCATGAATGACTTCGTGCTGGACGAAAAGCATTTCTACGTCGAGGTGGGCCCGGGGATGGTCTATTCCCCCATCCAGGAGGAGTGCATGCGCCACGGGGCCTACGTGGTGATCGGTGGGGGCGGGGCGCAGGCCTCGGCCATCGCGAACCTGATCGGGGACGGGTGGTCGCCGCTCAGCCACCGGATCGGACTGCCGCACCGCCGGATCCTCGGGACCGAGGTGGTGATGCCGGACGGCGAAATCCTGCGGATGGGCTCCCTGGCCACCGGGGACGATCCCTTCTGGGGCGAGGGTCCGGGCCCGGACCTGCGCGGGCTTCTGAGGGGCTACACGGGTCTGCGGGGCTGCCTCGGGATCGTGACGCGGATGGCGATCAAGACCCTGCCGTTCCAGCCCGAGCGGCTCGAGCCGACCGGAATCTCCCCCAACACCGCCCTGGCTCTTCCCGAGAAGCGCGTCAAGTGGATCAACTTCACCGTTCCCTCCAAGGAGGCCCAGGTGACGGCCATGCGAAACATCGGGCATGCCGAGATCGCGGGGGCGGTCACGAAGGTGCCGCTTTTCTGGCGGGCCATCGCCAAGGCCGAATGCAAGGAGGAGTTCTGGGACATCTGGGGCAAGGAGAACGAGGAGAGCATCGCGAACTTTTTCATCGTGCGCGTGCTCCTGATCGGTTTCACCTCCGAAGAGCAGATGGAATACGACGAACGGGTGCTGATGGACATCATGACGGAGGTCGGCGGGGTGGCCCGGCGGACCAAGCCCTCGGACGAGTCGTGGATCAAGAACGCCGACTCGGCCGGCATGTGGCTCATGTGCGGCGGGTATGTCTCGGTCGACTATGTCATCGAGTCCCTCACCCAGGCGCCCGACCACGGTCCGAGCTACGCGGAGCTGAAGAAGAAGTACACGCCGCCCTTGATGCCGGACTACGGCGACCCGGGCTGGTTCCAGAGCTTCGAGCTTGGGCACCAGGGCTACTCGGAGTTCCTGATCTACTGGGACCAGGACGACGATACGGACCCGGTGGACCAGTTCTACGTCGACACTTCCAAGATGAACATCAAGAACCGGTTCTACACCTCGCTTCTGGGCCCTCACCAGCCGCTTTACCTGACGGGCCCGAAATACGGCCCCAATTATCACGAGTTCCTGCTGAAGGTCAAAAACGAGTTCGACCCGAAATGGCGTTCACACCCGCCGGTGCCCCTCGCCCATGACCTGTTCGTGGACCGCGCGCCCTGGATGCACGCCATGCGGGACTGGGATTCCCCCGCGGACATCCTGGGAGATTCGGGCGGCCGGGAATAGCGGGAAACGGCCTAATGGATTCCGTGGCCCGGCTTTGGGCGGATCCGTCGTTTGCGGGAGGAGCGTCTGCACCTGGCAGGGCTTCCTCCCGCCGGACCCCGGTTCGTGCTGTGTGACTCCATATCGAATTCAAGGGGTCGAAATCGAAAGGCACGGCCATAGGCCTAGGCTACCGGTTCCTCGAGAAATCTTGGTTTGCAAAGGGCCATCCATGACCGGATCGCCTGGGGCGATCCGGTTGCCGGCTTCCGGAGAGGTGGGCGGGAGTGGATCCCAGCCTGTAGACGGGATGCCTGGTGGCTCTCCTGGTGCAATGAATCACTGAGCTGAGAAAGGGAGGTGTGAGGTCATGAGAAAAGGGTGTTGGACCCTGCTGGGGATCGTCGTCATAAGTATCGGGTTTATCGCTGCCAGCGCAACGGCCGCTGAATACAAGATGCGCCTTGCCCACATGACGCCGCTCATCGAATCGCATGCCAGGGCCGGGGTTTGGATCAAGGACGAGATCGAAAAACGCTCGAAGGGCCGGATGGAGGTTCAGTATTTCCACAGCTTCCAACTGGGCAATACGATCGAGATCACCAAGAAATGCCAGATGGGCATGATCGAGGCAGCCTACACCAATGGAAATATCCTGCCCGATATGGCCCCCGAGTTCGGTATCGGTTACTGCCCCTATGTCCTGGATTCCTATGAAAAATGGACCAAGTTCCTGGCGAATGACGAACTGCGGAACGAACTCTTCCAATATGGGGAAAAGCGCACCGGTCTCATGTTTGTCGACCAGATGTGGTTCGGCCGTTATGTCATCGCAAGCACCAAACCGATCAACACGTTTGAAGAAGTTGGAAAGCTGAAGTTCCGCTGTACGGAATCGCAGATCAATCTCGACTGGTGGAAGGCCTGGGGGGTGAACGCCGACACCATGCCGTGGCCCGAGGTTTATCCGGCGCTGAATCAGAAGGTGATCGACGGGATCGAACAATCGAAAACGGCGATCCACTTTCTCAAGGTGGACGACCTGACCAAGTACATCCTGCACACCGACCATGTCGTCGGGACTTGGTACATCGTCTTGAACAAAAAATGGTACGACAATCTGCCGGAGGATCTGAAGACCCTGGTGGTGCAGGTCATCCGTGAGGCGTCAGCCCAGGCGCGTGTGGCCCAGCTCTACGACGAATGCAGGGTGATCGCTCCGATGAAGGAGAAAGGGGTTACCTTTACACCGCTGAAACCGGAGGAGGATGCCAAGTTCAGGCAGGCAGTGAAGGAGAAGGTCTGGCCGAAGTGGCGCGAGCGGATCGGCGCCGAGTGGTTCGATAAGGTGGTGGAATTTTTGAAGGATGTGGAGAAGAGCCCTCCGATGGAATAAAGGGGATCGGCCGCCGGGGGGAGGCTGCGCGCCGCCGATCCCCTTTCCCCCGGCCGGAGCTGCTCTCGAAGACGGGGGGGGGAGCTCTCTTCCTCGGAATAGGGGCTCCTGCAGGAGTGTAGAGGGGGACCGAATTTTTTTGGCGTAGCGGCCGTTTTTACAGCAAAGAGGAGGTGCTCAGTGACACGGCGGATCGATAAATTCCTGACTGTGCTCGAAGAGTACGGCATCGGCATGTGTATGCTCGTCTCGTTGGTCATACTTGTTGTCAATGTAATCCTTCGTTACCTCTTTCATGCATCCCTTTCCTGGCCGGCCGAATTGTCCACCTATCTGATGATCCTTCTCGTATACCTCGGATCGAGCGCCGGCATCAAACACGACTCGGAGCTCAAGGTCGATTTCATCGTCGATGTCTTCCCCCGCACCGGGAAATTCTTTGCCGTCTGGTTGAATATCGTCCGGCTGGCGGCCTGCGTCATCTTTTTCTGGGCGGGGATATCCGTGGTTCAGATGGAATACGCCTTCAGCAATGTCAGCCCTACCCTGCGCCTTCCGCTATGGATCCTCTTCGGCGTTTTGCCTTTTGCGGCGGTGCTTTTCGCTGTCAGAACGCTGTTGAGCTTTCGTGAAATCTTTGCGGACCGGTCTACCGGGAAACAAGAGGGCTAGACGATGCTGATGCTCGCTTTTGCCATTGGGTTATTGCTCATTCTGATCTTCATGCGGATCCCCGTCTTTCTGTCCCTTTTCCTGTCGGGGTTCGTCTGTTTCATGCTCTTTGCGCCGGTGCCGATGGCGGTCATCGGGCAGATCCTGATCAAGAAGCTCGATAATTACTCGCTGATCGCCATCCCCTTCTTCATCTTCCTTGGCAATATCATGGTGCGCGGGGAGAGTGCGAAGCGGCTGGTGGACCTCGTTTTTGCGATCGTTTCCCCGTTGCGCGGGGGGCTGCCGATCGCCGCGGTCAACTCGTGCGGGCTGTTCGGTGCGATTTCAGGGTCGAGTATCTCCACCCTTGTCACCATCGGCGGGATCATTATGCCGGCCCTGGACGAAAACCGTTATGAAAGGCGGTTTTCGGTCGGTATTCTCACGGCTTCCTCGATCCTGGGCATCATCATCCCTCCAAGCGTTCCCATGATCATCTTCGCCATGATCGCCGGCACCTCCGTCAACCGAGTGTTCGTGGCGGGCATCCTTCCGGGTTTGCTCATCATGGTGTTGCTTTCGCTGTACGCCTACGGCTACGGCCGGTTGAAGAGGCAGTCTGCGACGCAGTTCATGGGGTTGAGGCACATGGGGCGGACTTTCTGGAGAGCGGGGTGGTCGCTGTTGCTGCCCCTGATCCTTTATGTCGGGATCTACACCGGTGTCTTTACGGTGACCGAGGCGTCCGTCGTGGCGGCAGCCTATGCGATCCTGATCGAAACGCTCCTGTACCGGCAGGTCTCCTTCAAGGAGATCTGGCGTCTGGCAGTCCAGTCCGGGATTCTGAGCGGCACGCTGGTCATTATCATAGCCGGGGCCATGACCCTCGGAGAGTTCATCGTGCTGCAAGATCTTCCGAACGTGCTGGTCGACACGACGATGCGATATATTTCGCAGCCCTGGATCTTCGTGTTCATGACGGTCGTTCTGGTACTCGTCATCGGCACGTTTCTGGACATTATCGGGGCCCTGGCGATCCTGACGCCGGTGATGTTGCCGCTTTCCAAGGCCTACGGCATGGATCCGGTGCACTTCGGCATCATTCTCTGCCTCGGGTTCGGGATCGGTTACATTACGCCGCCCCTCGGTTTGCTCCTGTACACTGCGGTCGCTGTGATGAAGGAAAAGTTCACGTTCATCTGCCGGTCCATCATGCCGCCCCTGATCGTGTATGTGGTGATCTTGTTCCTCGTCGCGTACATTCCACAGTTGTCATTGTGGCTGCCGCATGTTCTCTATGATTGAGGGATCGTTAGATATTCTTGGGAGGAGCGTTTAATTCTTCTCAATGGTTCAGAGCGCTCGAAAGGTGTGAAAAAACCGGGAGCCGCCCCGCAGGGCGGGACTGAGCAGTCGAAGGGTGTGAAAACAAGTCCTCATGGTCGGTGGGGAAACTGGGTCCTACCGGCAGATCATTTCAGGATGGTCCTCGATTGCCCCATTCGATTGAATGATTGTTCCATTTACGGAGAAGGAAGCCAACGGTATCCCCATGAAGCAGAAAAATCTTCTTGAAGGCAAGAAAATCCTTCTGGTTGACGATGAGCCAGATGTCTTGGATGCATTGTCAGAATTGCTGACGATGTGTCATCTCGTGACCGCAACGAGTTTCGAAGAGGCGAGAAAAAGACTTGAAACCGAATATTTCGATATCGCTATCCTCGATATCATGGGCGTGGACGGGTATGCCCTTCTTGACATCGCCGTCAAGCGGGAGGTGGTGCCGGTCATGCTGACTGCGCATGCATTGACTCCGGAGGATGCCGCCCGCTCTTGGCGCGGCGGTGCCGCCTCGTATCTGCCGAAGGAAGAAATGGCGAACCTCGAGATCTTCCTGAACGATGTCCTCGAGGCGAGAGAGAAGGGGCAAAGCCCCTGGTGGCGATGGTTCGAGAGATTGGGGTCCTACTATGACCGGAAGTTCGGGGTGGGTTGGACGGAGAAGGACAAGGACATGTGGAACAAGATCAAATACGGAGTGTAAGGAGGTCAGCCCTGCCGTCGTCCACGTTGAACGGGGGTTTCCGCTGATTCTTCTTGGGGCGGCTAGACATGACAACAGCTTGATACACGAGCCTGTAAATGGAGGGGAGATAGATGGGCCTAGGAGATATTCTGAGGAGGAGCGCTGCAAAGTTCCCGAATAAGGACGCCCTGGTGTTCGGCGGGCGCCGGTTGACCTACGGGGAATTGAATCGGCGGGTCAACCGTTTGACGGACAGTCTGCTGCGGACAGGGCTCCAGAAAGGCGACCGGGTCGCCCTGCTTCTGCACAACTGCCCCGAGTTCATCGAACTCTATTTCGCCTGTGCAAAGTCCGGCGGTATCCTCGTTCCGATCAACAACCTTCTGAAAGAGGGGGAACTGAGCTATATTTTGGATTACATCAAGCCCCGGTTCGTCTTTTTTGATCCGGAGTTCATTCCGTTCATCCAGGGCATCGGGCCCAGGGCGCCCTTTATGGAGCACCCCGTGGTTCTGAATGACAGGGGTTCCGGATTCAGTGTCTACGAGGATTTCCTCGGAAAAGGTTCTGCCGATGAACCGGGTGTTCCGATCAGCCGAGACGATATCTTCAGCATCTTCCTCACATCCGGAACGACGGGCCGTCCGAAGGGGGCGATGCGGACCCACCATCACAATTTGACGAATATTATGAGTTGTGCTATTGAACTCGGGTTGACCTACGATGATCGGGTCCTGCTTCTGTCTCCGTTCTATCACGTCTCCTTCGAGGATCAGATCCGGCATGTGTTGATGTCCAACACGATCGTGATCAAGAAGGAAGGCAGCTTCGATCCCCGGGAGGTCCTGGAGATCCTGGCTGCGGAGCGCATCACCACCGCGCAGTTCGTCCCGACCATGATCAACGCCATGCTCCAGGCCAAGGACATCGAGACTTACGATCTGGGGCATTTCAGGCTGATGCCCTATGCCGCCTCGCCCATGCCGGTCGAACTGTTGAAGCGGGCCATGCAGCGCTTTAAGTGCGGCTTTGTGCAGCTTTATGGTCAGACTGAAACGGGTCCGGCCACGACCGCGCTGAGACCGGAGGACCATGTGCTCGAAGGCAGCGAGGAGCAGATGGCCCGCCTGGCATCAGCCGGCCGCGCGATCGTCGACTGCGAGGTCCGGATCGTCGATGATGAAGGAGACGATGTGCCGGTAGGCGAGGTCGGCGAGATCATCGTGCGGACGGAGGCCATGACGGTCGGCTATTGGGACCTGCCCGAAGAAACCGCCAAGACCATCCGCAATGGATGGTTGTACACCGGTGATTACGGCCGGCGCGACGCGGAGGGTTATGTCTTCATCGTCGACCGGAAAAACGACATGATTATCAGCGGGGGCAAAAACATCTACCCCCGGGAGGTGGAGGAGGTCATCTACGGCCACGAGGCGGTGCTCGAGGTGGCGGTGGTGGGGATTCCTGACGACTACTGGGGGGAATCGGTCAAGGCCCTGGTGGTGCTGAAGGAAGGGATGCATGCCACGGAGCAGGAGATCATCGACTTGTGCAAGCAGAAATTGGCCAGTTACAAGAAACCCAAGTCGGTGGAGTTCAGGTCCGATCTGCCGCGCAACCCGACGGGTAAGCTTCTGAAGCGCAAGATCCGCGACGAATTCTGGCAGGGGCGCGAAAGACGGGTCTGAACAAACCGGTTCATTGATATCTCGGACAAAGATGGAGGGTAAACACCTATGAAACAGCAGATCGAATTGATCGTCAACGGGGATCGCTACTCCCTTTTGGTGGAGCCGTGGCGGACTCTGAACGAAGTCCTGAGGGACGATTTGAATCTGACCGGAACCAAACTCGGATGCGGGTCCGGGGACTGCGGCGCCTGCACCGTCATCGTCGACGGTCGCAGCGTCAGTTCCTGCCTGACCCTGGCGGTTTCGGTGAGCGGAAGGGACATTCGCACCGTGGAGGGGCTTGCACGGTCGGGTGAGGAACTGCACGCGATCCAGGAATCGTTCATCGAAAACGGAGCGATCCAGTGCGGTTTCTGCACGGCGGGGATGGAGATGTCGGCCTATTATCTCCTGAGCCACAACCCTGCGCCGAGCGAAGGCGAGATCCGCGCGGGCCTTTCGGGCAACCTCTGCCGCTGCACGGGCTACAACCAGATCGTGGAAGCCATCGGGGTGGCCGCCGAAAAGATGCGCAACCAATCCAAAGCGGGGGGCGAGCGATGAGAATGCCTAAATTCGAATACCATGCACCGGAAACGCTGGATGCCGCCCTGCAGCTGCTGGCCGAAAAGGGCGCCGGCGCCCATCTCCTGGCCGGCGGGACGGACCTCCTGGTGAAGATGAACCACGGGATGTTGAAGCCGAAGACCGTGATCGCTTTGAAAGGGATCCCCGGTTTGAGCGCGATCAAGGTCGATCCGCAAAAGGGCCTGACGATCGGGGCGACCGTCCTCCTCGCGGAGGTCGCCGCGCATCCGGACATCCTTCGCGACTACCCGGCTGTAGCCTATGCCGCCAACAAAACGGCCAACGTCCAGATCCGCAACATGGGCACGGTGGCCGGAAACCTCTGTAACGCCGCCCCGTCCGCCGACAATGCCCCGACCCTCGTGGCTATGGGTGGGGAGGCCGTTCTGATGGGGCCGAAGGGTGAAAGGAGACTCCCCCTCGATCGATTTTTCAAAGGCCCGGGGCAGACGGCGATGGATCCGGCCGAGATCATGACCGCCATTCACGTTCCGACCCCGCCGCCGGGAGCCGGTGTTTCATACCAGCACATCTCCGCGCGCGGCAAGGTGGATATCTCGGCTGTTTGCGTCGGAGCGATGGTGACCATGGACGGGAACGTCTGCAGTGAGGCGGCTATTGTCCTCGGGGCGGTTGCCCCGATTCCCATGCGGGCGCGGAAGGCAGAGGAAATCCTTCGCGGAAAAGAATGGAGCGCCGAGCTGGCAAGGGAAGCGGCTGCAGCGGCTGAGGCCGAGGCGCGTCCGATCGCGGACGTCAGGGCGAGCGCCGAATATCGGAAACAGATGGTGGCGGTACTGACCCGCCGGGCGCTCGAAGAGGCCCGGGCCCGGGCTGCGAAACGGTAAGGAACGAGGAAAGGGATAATCCGATGAAACGATTCAATATGGTTGGCAAGGATGTGCCGCGAAACGATGCCCGCGCCAAGGCGACGGGCACCGCTACCTATACCGATGACATGAAACTGCCGGGTATGCTGTATGGAAAGATCCTGCGGAGCCCCGTGGCCCATGCGCGTATCGTCCGGATCGACACGAGCCGCGCGGCGGCGCTGCCGGGGGTCAAGTGCGTCATTACGGCCGAAGATACCCCCAAGATCAAATACGGCAACTGGCGTCTCTTTCCCGAAACCCAGGATGAATATCCCCTGGCGGTGGACAAGGTCCGCTTCATCGGGGACGAGGTGGCGGCGGTGGCCGCCGTCGATAAGGATACAGCCGAAGAGGCGCTGGAGCTGATCGAAGTGGAATACGAGGAACTCCCGGCCGTCTTCGACGTCAACGACGCCGCTCGCGAAGGGGCGCCCGTGCTGCACGATTACTGCCCCAACAACATCAGCGTCAATCGCAAGATCCAGTACGGGGACGTCGAAAAGGCATTCGCCGAAGCCGACTATGTGCGGGAGGACACGTTCAATGTGCATGGAGTGAGCCCCGCCTATCTGGAACCCTGCTCGGCCTTGGCGCAGGTGGACCTGGACGGGAGGATCACGCTGTGGACCTCCACCCAGGTGCCTTATATCGTCCAGTGTTTGCTCGCCTCGACCCTCGGGATGCGTGAAAACGACATCCGGGTGATCAAGCCCTTCGTGGGGGGTGGTTTCGGGGGCAAGATGGAACTGAGGACCTGGGAGTTCTGCGCCGCCTTGATGGCCCGCAAGACGGGCCGCCCCGTGAAATTTACCATGAGCCGGGAGGAGGAATTCCTGACCGGGCGGCGCCGCCACCCGATGCAGCTCCATTCGAAAGTGGCTTTCAAGAAGGACGGCACGCTGGTTGCGAAGGATCTGCGGATCCGGTTGGACGGCGGCGCTTACAACGCCATGGGTCCTACGGCCACCTTCCTGTGCGGCAATTTCGGGGCCATGCTCTACCGCTATCCGAACTACCGGTTCCACGGGGAGCACGTCTACACCAACAAGCCGCCCGCCAGCGCCATGCGGGGCTTCGGGGCGCCGCAGTCCCTCTACGTCAGCGAGATCCAGATGAACATGGCGGCCGAGGAGCTGGGGATCGATCCGGTCGATATCCGCCTCAAGAATGCGCAGGTCAGCGGTGACAAGATCCCGGATGTGGCGACTATCTCGAGCTGCGGATTTGTCGAGTCCATCAAAAAGGCCGCCGAGATGAGCGACTGGAGAAACAAGCGGAAGAACCTCAAGCCGGGACAGGGGATCGGGATCGGCTGTTACAGCTTCATCTCGGGCGGGGTCTTCAACTGGTTCAACACCCAGTATCCCTTCTCGGCCGCTGAGGTCAGGGTGTTCTCGGACGGTACGGCCCACCTGCTGACCATGGCCTCGGACATCGGCCAAGGTTCCGACACTACGCTCAAACAGATTCTGGCGGAGGAGCTGGGCCTGAAGATGGAGGACATCCGCGTCACCTCCGCCGACACGTCCATGACCCCGCAGGCCGATCTCGGGGCCTGGGGCAGCCGGGTGACCCTGATGGCGGGCAACGCGGTGATCGACGCGGCCCGCAAGATCAAGGCGGAGCTCTTCGGGGCGGTCTCGGCGCGGTTCAACCTGAACGTCATCCACGAGATCGTGTGCCGGGACGGCAAGGTCTTCCCGCAGGGGCGGCCCGACCGGTTTATGACATTCGGCGACGCGGTGGCGATGGTGCAGAAGGCCCGCCGCGGTGAACCGCTGGTGGCGCGGGGCTCCTACACGCCGCGCGGCAAGGGGCTGGTGACGCCGGCCTTCAGTTTCGGGGCCCAGATCGCTCAGGTGGAGGTCGATCAGGAGACGGGTCTGGTCGAGGTCAAACAGATGTGGACGGCGCATGACATCGGGACGGTGGTCAACCCGCGCGCTGTCGAAGGGCAGTTGGCGGGTTCGATCCAAATGGGCCTGGGCTATGCCCTCTCGGAGCAGTTCGTCATGAAGGACGGCAAGACCCTCAATCCCAACTTCCTGGATTACAAGATGCCCACGGCGCTCGATATGCCGCCCAGCGCCCTGGAGCACATCGAAACGTATGAACCGGAAGGACCGATGGGGGCCAAGGAATGCGGAGAAGGTCTTGCTTCACCTTCGGCGCCGGCCATCTCGGATGCCGTCTATCACGCCGTAGGTTACCGCTGCAAGGACCTGCCGATCACCCCGGAGAAGATTCTGGGGGCGATCGGCAAGAAGTAAAAACCCTAAGGAGTCCGGAGTCTCCATCCTACAGTCTCCAAAGGGGTTTCCATCCTAAGAAGGTCTTTTACGCCAATCTTGGCATCCCTCTGTACCCTTGCTCGTGGGGCGGCCTGACGGCCGCCTCCGGGCAGGTCTCCGATCTTTCTGACACCGGCTGAAAATCCATGGGTACAGTTTGGAAACCGGATCATGCCGGACACCCTTTTACACATAGGCAAAGCAAGGGCAGAGTACCCAGCCTTCTGCCCCGGCCTCGGGGCTGGAATGGTGGATGTTTGCCAGGAGACATCGGGGCCGGGCGTGCGATTTCGAGGTGTTCCTCGTCTCGAGCACATTTCGAACTCCCGTGGATGGTCGAAGGAGGATCCGAGTGAAACAGGATCGCCATATTCATACCGAAGAAGTAGGGTTGCCTGAGCTGATCGGGATGCTTTCAAAAAACGAGCTTCTGATCCCTTCCTTTCAACGGGAGTTCGTGTGGGAGCCGCAGGAGATCATTCAACTCTGGGACAGCCTCTACCGGTTCTATCCTATCGGAAGTCTGTTGTGCTGGGAGACAGCCCTTTCCCTGCACGTCCATCGAAAGATCGGAGGCTTCATATTGCCTGAAAACGGCGCCGCCGGGCGGAAGGGTCCAAGGCGGTACATCCTGGACGGCCAGCAACGTGCCACGGCGATCATGATCGCCGTGCTCGGCGGGGAGGGGAGGGTGCGCGGGAGACGGGAGCAGCCCTGCCTTGCACATGCCCTTTATTTCGACGCGGTCGGGGGCACCTTTTTTTTCGGGTACGAATTGAAGCGCAGAAGGCGAAAGCGCGACCCGGTCTTTCTGATCCCGTTGAAGGAGATCATGACGGACGCGGCGAAGGTGCGGCGTGCCATATCAGAGGCGGGGGGCTGCGATGAAGCGGTCCTTTCGAACCTTGGTCGGCTGGCACGGGTGTTCGGCGCCTACCGGATCCCCGTCATCTGGATCAGGGGCTTCGACATCCCGGCTGTACGGGACATCTTCATGCGCATCAACCAGGAGGGGCAGGACCTCAAGCCGATGGACATCATGATCGCGAAGACCTTCCAGGACTATGAGTACCTGGTGGAGGACGATCTCTGGACGCCCTCCGAAGCTCCGCCGGACGCCCACTGACTGCTTCTGAGGGGCGTCTGCACGCCGGCCCGCTACGCGATCGAGATGCGGGATCCGACGCTGTTGAGGACGAAGGCCTCGGGGAAGGCCTTCTCGAAGGCCCCGATCGCCTTCCAGCCTGTGCAGTGCATGGGGGCGATCAGGGTGCAGTCCATGGACTGCAGCGCCTCGATCGTCGGGGGGATCACTGGCTCGAAATAGGGGCCGGTCAAGTGAAACCCGCCCAGGACGGCATGGATCCTCTCCGTGCCTGTCAGGGTGCGGGCGTAGAGGATGGTATTGACGATCCCAGCATGGCTGCACCCGGAAATGACCACCAGCCCGCGGTCTCTCAGGTGCATCAACAGGGCCTGGTCATCCCGGATGGGGTCGGGCTCGACAGCGCCGTTCCTTTCGACCACCGCCCCGGGAAGCCCGTTTTCGAAGGAGGTCACGCGCTCCACTTCGCCGGTGACGAGCACGTGATCATCGCAGAGAAAAGACGGCTCCTTCGTCTCACGGAGGTCGACCCCGTGCTTCGCCAGCTCGGCCCGGTCGATTCTTTGCGGGAAAAGCAGTCGCCGTCCATCCGGCAGTTGCAGATAGCGCCGTTCGAGGAACGCGTCGGGGTGAACCACCAGCGGGACCCTTTTGGGCAGGGTGTCCAGAAGCGGGTAGAGGCCGCCCGTGTGGTCCATGTGGCCGTGGCTCAGGACCACCGCTTCCACCGCTTCCAACGTGAGGCCCAGGATCGACAGATTGTGGAGCACGGAAATCCTCGTGTATCCTGCATCCATGAGGAGGGTGTAGGTCGAGTCGTTCGCTTCGAGCGTGATCAGGAGCGACAGGCCATGCTCGGCCAGCAGCGTGTCGGAGGGGATCGAACCGTTTTGGGCGAGCGGCGGCCGCTGCACCCTCTCATCGCTTTGCAGGAGGAGATCGACATAATTGTCGGCGAGTGTCAGGACCTCGATGCGGTCCACGCTACGGATGGAACGGTGCATGGTCATCCCATTGCCCTCCTTCAGCACCCGCCCTTGGAGGCGAGTCTTTCCGCCTGGAGCGTCTGCAGGGACTTCCAGAGCTCTTCCACCTGCCGGCGCGTGTCCTCGATCGATGTGTCATTGCGGATGACATAGTCGGCATAGGCGACTTTTTCATCGATGGGGAGCTGGGATTTCAGAATGTTGGCGGCCTCCTCGAGGCTGATGTTGTCCCGCGCGGCCAGCCGTTCGACCTGGACGTTGTCCGGGACATAGACCACCAGCAGCTTGTGAAACCGGTGCTGCAGGTTGAGTTCTATCAGAAGCGGGATAACCACCTGGATGACGGCGCCGGGGTTTTCGCTGGCCAGCCGTTCGACCTCGCGGTGGTAGGCCTCGAAGATTCGAGGATGGGTAAAGGACTCGAGGCGCTTGCGCTTTTCGAAGTCCCGGAAGACGATCTTGGACAGGGCCTTGCGATCCAGTTGGCCGTCAGGCTGCAGGACCTGTCGTCCGAAGAATTCCACGATCTCGTTGTAGGCGGGTTTCCCCGGTTGGACGACTTCGCGGGCGAGGACATCGAAGTCGATGATCGGCGCCCCGAGTTCTTCCAGCATGGCGGCCACCGTGCTTTTTCCGCTGCCGATGCCGCCTGTCACGCCCAAAAGAAGGCGGTTGTCGTCGCCCCGGATTTCCTGGATCTGGTCAAGGCCCCCATAAGCGCCTGGGAAGCCGCTCGTCACGTCCAGTTCGGCTCCGGCATAGCTGATGGGGTAGCGAATGCCCTTGCGGTAAAGCGTCTCGAGATTCCTCTGGGCCTTTTCAAGGCTTTCGGGCGGCAGCGCCATGACCAGTTCGTCGTCCTGGGCGTGGCCGTAGCGTCTCTCACCGTAGCAGGGGATGGTCAGGGACGGCTTGCCGGTCAGGAAGCACCGTGCGATGGCATCGGAACAACTGGATTCCCCGACGCAGTGAAAGGTCATGACTTCGTAGTCGTCGAACTGCAGGGCGTTGATGAGAAGCATCATCTGCGCCGGATTGGCGTAGATGAGAACCATGTCGGGTTCGAAGGGCTTGTAGACCTGCGGCGCCAGGGCGACGGCCTCGAATCGACCCAGGGGGATGCGCGGGACCGAGGCCTCGTAGCGCTTTCCGTCCTCGCGCGTCCTTACCCAGACGATGCTCCGGAATGTCCCGTCTTTGTATAGTTGGGGGATATCGGTGAAGCCCAGAATGGAGGGGCAGGAAATATAGATGAAGTCCTCCCGGGAGGCACCGACCGTCCAGTCGAAGTTGCGCACCAGATTGGTCATCTGGCAGAAGGTCACCTTGTGGCCCATGCGGCGCAAAAATGGAATGGTGTCCAACTCCTCTTTCTTCTCGAGCAGTTTCATCCCTACGGGGAAGGATTTGAGGCGCAGGAGCAGTTCGAGCCGCCGAATTATTTTTTCCCAGTCACGTTGCGGTTTCATGGAGGTCACTCCTTAAACAGATGAGTGGTTGACACGATAGACGACGGGATGAAAGCGGCCGCTCCGAAGGGCTGCCAGAAGCTCTGCCTCGCTGTGGATCGTCGCTTCGAAATGGGTAGCGTAAAGGCCCACCTCGGATACCTCATGGGCATCGCTGCCCCCGGTTGCGGGCAGGTGCAGGGCATCGGCCACTTCGCGTGAGAAGGCGTTTTCTTTTTCCGTCACCTTGCCGTTCAGGACCTCGACGGCATCGACATATCGGAAGAGGGCCCGCTGCATGGCCTTTTCGGGCGTGAGGCCCAGCCGGCCGACCCCAAAGGTCAAGAACCCGCGGAACGGGTGAGCCGCGATCAGGAAGGCCTCGGGTCCTGCCTGCTCTCTCAACTCCTGGATAGTGACGATGCCGGGGAAGTCCTTCTCCGCGCCGAAGACGAGGATGTCCCCCTGATCGGTGGTGACCTCGTTGCCGCCGAGAACCAGGAAGTCGTGGGCTTTGGAGAGACGAGCGAGGGAATCCCGATCCCAGCGGTGATGGTGATCGGTCAGGCAGAGGCCGTCGAGGCCGATCCGCTTGGCTTCCCGGATCAGGTCATCGACGGATACGGAGCTGCAAGGCGAGGCCGGATAACTGTGCAGATGCAGATCGATGATACACCCGCCATTTTTCCACGAAGGAGCGGGGGTGCTTTGGATCTTGGGCTGTCGGCCCGGCTCGGGTGCGGGAACAGGTGGGACAGGGCCTCCGGCCGCTTCAGCATCGGGCCGCCGCTCGGGCTGTGGCGCGGCGGCAAGGGCTGCCGGGGTTTCCTTCGATGCTGGGGCGGCGGTTTTTTCGAGAGGTTTAACCGGCGACTCCGCCGCCTCCCGTGCGCTGTCGCAGCACTCGAGGAGCAGATTGGCGAAGTGGAGGCAGGAAAGGCGTCCCACGGTCTTTTTGATTTTCTGGCTGAAATCGCTGTCGAGTATGCACGCCCCCACGGCTCGCTGCAGTTCTTCGATCGCCCGATGACATTCCGGCGTTGTCCAGCGGTTCCACTGCCCTTGGAGGGCATGGATCGTCATGCCGGTGGTGTCGATGTAGACCTTGATTTCGAGACCGTAAATATCGTCGGCAAGCAGCCCGCGCGCGAGGAGGGTCTTCCCGTCGTGCACTTCGACGGTCACGATCTTGTTGCGGATGAAGGTAACGTCAGGCATGTTGAATAACCTTAAGAGATAGTGAGACGCGACACGAACCCGTCTGTAGACAGGATCTTACGGCTCACGAGTTCTCGGCCCCGTTGCCGGCAAGGTCGATGCCTTCCACCAGAGGACTGCCCGGGGCGAAGGCTGCGCAGCGGTTGTACAGCCGGATGTTTTCCCTTACCATTTCGTTGTAAAAGGCCCTGGAGGCGTCGGCGTCCGTCGGCCGGGGTGACTGCACGAGAACGTCCTTCGTAAAGGAAAGGATGATCGCCTGACAGCATTCTTCGAGCATGAAGAAGAGCTCCCGAAATCTCTGTTGATTTCCGCCGAGCCCCTGAATGATCTTCAGCATGCCCGGGCCTATCCGAACGCCGATGGCGTGCTGCAGCATCTCTTCTGCCTCTGGTCCGACAGGATGCTTCCATCGCCGGACTTGGTGGCTCACTTGTGTGATTTCGAGGTCTGGAAGTTCGACGGTGACTTCAACGAGGGCATCGACGAAGGTGTCCCGCAGGACGCAGGATGATTTCATACATTCAGGAGAGATTCTTTCGACAACGGTGGAGCGGTTTCTTGAAAAGATCAACAGATGGCCCATCAGGATTGCCTCCAAAGTGGAACGTGAGCGGCCAGGCTGACTAAAAGACCCTATACTCCCCGGTCCAATCGGTTGTCAAGGGGCCTTTGGCGGATTTGTCCGGATTGTCCCGGCAGGGGCCGGGATGTTTTGAGAGGGCTGCCCCTCCCAATTCTGCTTGACCCGCCTCGGCGAGGCCGCTATCCTGAAACGGTTGAAATATGGATATCAAATAGGTGAGATCTCAGGAAAGCAACGAGGCCATGCCGCGCATTTTGATTATAGACGACGACGACCAGATCCGGTCCATGTTGAGACAGTTCCTGGAAATGAAGGGCTACGACGTGGATGATGCCGATGACGGGAACGTAGGGATCGCGCGGTACCGTCAAAATCCGGCCGATCTGGTGATTACGGATGTTCTCATGCCCGGAAAAGAAGGCATCGAAACAATTCGCGATCTGCGCCGGGACTTTCCCGCAGTCAAGATTATCGCCATATCCGGCGGAGGTCAACTGGGTCCCGAGACCTATCTTCACCTGGCCGAGGCGCTGGGTGCCCGTAAGATATTTACGAAGCCCTTCGCCTTGAACGAGTTCCTCCAGGGTGTCGAAGATGTGTTGGAGGCCTCTTAATCCCAGAAACCACTCAGGACCGATCAGGCTGGTCTCGATGTGAATCCCGAACCCATGCCAAAGCAGCCCGCCCGCTCCAGACAGATCAAGACCGAAATGGCGCGTGTATTCAGCGAGATGGATGCAAAGACCTGCCGGGCGTTCATCGCGTCTCTCGCTCCGCGCACAGCCGTGAACCCCCTTTTTTCGCTGCTTCTTCATCCCGTGCCGCTTGTGAAGTGGCGGGCGGTTCAGGGATTCGGTATCGTTGCCGAGCGTATAGCCAGGGAAGATATGGAAGGGGCCAGGACGATCCTTCGCCGGATGATGTGGCAGTTGAACGACGAATCGGGCGGTATCGGGTGGGGGTGTCCGGAAGGCATGGGTGAGATCGTTGCCGTCCACGCCGGTCTGGCCGTGGAATTCCACCAGGTTTTGATCTCTTATATCCGGGAAGATGGAAATTTCCTCGAATACGGCCCGTTGCGCAGGGGTGCGCTCTGGGGCGTAGGCCGGGCTGCGGAGACGAGGGCGGATTTGATGCAGAAGGCAACGGAGCCTCTTCTCGGTTTCTGCCAAAGCGACGATGCCGAGGAATGCGCGCTGGCGGCGAGGGCCCTCGGACAGTTGTCGGCCTCTTCTGCACTGTCCCTGCTCGAGTCGCTCCGGGCCGATGCCCGTGAAGTGTTGCTGTTTCTGGAGGGTACGCTGCGTCCCTGGCGTGTGGGGGAAGTGGCGCGGGAGGCCGTCGAGCGCGTGCGCCGTGCGTCCGCCGAAAAACATGCATAAGGAGAGTTGGACCCTATGGTGGGATATGCGAGTTTTCAGGTGCTGCGGCTGGAGCAGGCCTTAGGCAGGGACTATGACATTCGGTTCAGACCTGCCGGACCGACCGGCATCCTTGTCATGGCACTGCATGGGGGCGGCATAGAGCCGGGTACCGGTACTCTGGCCGAGGCTATTGCAGGAGATCTGCACGGCTTTTACTGCTTCAGGGGGATAGGGACGGCCGGGAATGCAGCTCTCCGCATCCCGAGCCATCTCTTCGACGAACCCTGCGCTGTGGAGCTCGCCTGCGCGGCTGAATCGGTCCTTTCCATTCATGGATGCCGTGGTCCCGAGTGTTGCATCTATCTTGGGGGCCGCGATGATGCGCTGAAGGAAGCCGCTCGGGAGGCGCTCAACGCCGCCTCGTTTACGGTCAGCGAGTCGGCTCGGTTCCCGGGTGTCAACCCGATGAACCTCTGCAACCGCGGGCGTTCCGGCAAAGGACTGCAGCTCGAGCTGACAGCCGGGCTGCGACGCGCCCTCTTGGGGCGGAAGGATGGAGGCCTTTGCAGGAACGGGGAATTCGGGCGCTTTGTCAAGGCCCTCCAGGATGTTTTGACTGTCAGCTCGGGGAAACCGGTCGGAGGGGACTGATAGGATTCTTCGAAGGGGCCCCGGGCCTTCAGCCAGATAGCGATTTGCCTGCCCGCCGGGAGAATCCTTCACGCCGGAAACCCTCCCGAAGGTTTTCGTTTTTGGAATCGGAGAAAGTGCGGCCTTTGAGCGACGCGGTCTCTTTGTTGCTGATGATCGACGTCCAGGACGTTCAGGGGAGCGGGGAATCCGACGGGGTCAGCTTCCCCGTGGTGATAGCCTACCGGCTGTTCAACGGGATGGTGTATCGGATTCACCCGGGCGCGTCGTGTGTGGATGAGAAGGGCTGCCCTTTGCGGGTCGCGTTTGCCTGGGAGCCGCAGGAAAAGGATGAGCCGGACGACGAAGCCGCTGCGCCCGCAGCTGAAACGGCGTCCGAAGGGGACGCTCCGGGGGAGGCCCCTTCCGCCAGGGCTGCCTCGGAGGCTGCCAGGCTGGAGGGGAGGATGTTTCTTGTCACGGAATGGCAGCCCCGACATTTTGTCTTGCAGGTGGAAGATCTGCTGGTAGCGCTCGATGAAGAGCCGGACTCCGGACATGGACAAGATCCCGGCCGAAGATAAATTCTCGGCCCTGCTGGACGCCCTGAAACGGCTGGATTCTCTTGTTGTCGCCTTTTCCGGGGGGGTGGACAGCACTCTGCTCCTGGCTGCCGGTAAGGCCGCCCTTGGAAAGGACCGGGTGCTGGCTGCCACGGCTGCATCCTCCATTCGTTCAAGCGGAGAAACAGTCTATGCGGCGGAGATGGCGGGCCGCCTGGGGATGCCGCAACGGGTTTTCGATCCTCGGGAAATGGATCTGAAGGCCTTCAGGGTCAATGATCGCGACCGGTGTTATCACTGTAAGCGTCTTCTTTTCAAACGGATTCGAGAGATCGCCGAAGAAGCCGGCCTTGCCCACGTGGCCCACGGGGCGAACCGGGACGACCTGTCGGACTTCCGTCCCGGATTTCGAGCTGCGGAGGAGGAGGGAATCCTTTCGCCCCTGATGACGGCAGGGTTCGGGAAGGCGGAAATCCGTGCGTTGGCGGGCCGTATGGGCCTTCCGAATTGGCGGAGACCCGCCATGGCCTGTCTGGCCACCCGGATTCCCTATGGGGAGCCCCTGACGGAACGCGGCTTGAGACAGGTGGAGCAGGCGGAGGCCTATCTGGATGATCGGGGCTTTTCAGGGATCCGTGTCAGAAGCAGCGTGGGGGTCGCCCGGATCGAAGCGGCGCCGGAGGATCTGCACCGGTTCCTGGATCCGGGCCTCCGTGCAGGGCTGGTGGAGCACTTCCGGTCGCTCGGGTTCACCCACATCTCGATCGATCTCGAAGGGTACCTGCCCGGGAAGGTGAATCGGCCGGTCGACTGATGCGGGTCGCTCCCGAAGATGGACAAGGCTGCCTTCCGGCATTATACTGCTTCTCGTTCAGGAACAGACCCGCCCCGCTTTTGCGCCGCCGGAGGCATCCTGCAGGGACAGGTGCGTCCGACCAGCCGCCGCCCTCGATTTCCACGGGGCCGCGCCGGCGATGCCTCAGCGCTATAGGCGAAAGATCGCGGCTGCGATCGGCGGAAGCGCCCATTTCGGAGAGGTGAGCTGAATAGGAGGCCGATGCCCTACACGATAAGTTTAAAGGATGCCTACAAGCATTTCACGCTGGACCAGGACAAGGTCCTGACACCGGAAGAAACCGTAGCCCGTTTCAAACGCAAGCTTGCCTCTCTCGATCTGGACATCCTGGCCGAAACGGTCCGGATCGATAACGGCCGCATCGGGATACCGGTTTACTTCAGCGTCTGCGGCCAGGATGCCGAGGCGGTGACCGGCACGCGCAAACAGATGGGCAAGGGCGGAACACCTGCGCAGGCAGAGGCGAGCGCTGTGATGGAACTGGCCGAGCGTTTCAGCTTCTTCAGTTTCTGCCGGGACGAGGCCCATTTTGTGGTGGATTGCTGGGAGAATCTGAAAGAACGCGCCGTCCCGCTCGCGATGATCGCCCGCTCCGTGCACGACACCTCGGAGGATGTGGACAAGGCCCTGGAGATCTTCGCGCGGCTCTCTCTCAGGTGGACGTGGGGGTACAATCTCACGCGGAAAGAAGCGGTGCTGATCCCCTTCGACTGGTTTTTCGCGATCAACGAGTTCAACGGACCTTCTGCGGGCAACTGTGTCGAAGAGGCCCTGCTCCAGGGTTTGTGCGAGGTGGTCGAGCGGCATGTCTCGAGCCTCGTGAGCAGAGGAAGGCTCAGGGTTCCGGCGATCGACCTCGATACGGCGCGAGATCCGCTGGTGAGAGAAATGCTTGCGAAATACCGTGCCGCCGGGATCGAACTGGTTGCGTCCGATTTTTCCCTAGATACGGGTATCCCGACGGTGGGGGTCCTGGCGTATGACCCGGCGACCTTCCCCCGCAGGAGTGAAATCGTCTGGACGGCGGGAACCACCCCCGACCCGGAAAAGGCCCTCAGCCGGGCTCTGACGGAGGTGGCACAGCTCGGCGGGGATTTCGACACCGGCTCGAACTATGTCGCGAGCGGGTTGCCGAAGTTCGGGACGCTCGATGAGGCGGCCTTCATCCGCAAGCCAGGGGTAGCGGTCGGACTGGGTGATTTGCCGAATCTTTCGGACGCCAATATTCGTGTGGAGGTCGAAAACTGCGTGGACGCCCTGGCCGGCAGGGGGATGGAGGTGCTCGTGATCGATGTCACCCATCCCCGGCTGGGTGTGCCCGCTTTCTATACGATCATCCCGGGCGCCCACTTCAGGGAGCGTGCGGCGGGGACCAGTGTCGGGATGTTTACGGCCAAAATCATGGCCGAAAAGGGAGATCCGTTCCGGGTCCTGGAGGGGCTCGATCGAATGGAGAAGGCGCTTCCCGGTCGATATTACATCCACTTTTACAAGGGCATGGCGTACCTCGAATCCGGTCGTCATTCCGAGGCCCTCGAGGCCTTCGAGCGGGCATCGAGCCTGGATCCCAAGGAGGAGGATATTCCCACCATCCTGGTATATGCGGCGGTATGTCTCAAGGAACTGGGCCGGTACAGCGAGTCGATCGCGGCCGCCCGGCGAGCGGAAGGGTATGATCCCGAAAGGACGGATGTGTTCAACCTGATGGGATTTTGCCATTTCAAGCTTCAGGAGCACGAAAAGGCTATTGCGTGTTTCGAGCGGTCTATCGAGCTGGATCCGTCCTCGGCGATCGACTATGCGAATATCGCATCCAATTACCGCGATATGGGAGATCGGGAACGGGCCATCCATTATTATCGGCTTGCATTGGAGATCGATCCGGGAATAGGATTCGCTAGAGAGAACCTCGATCGACTGACAAGGGGAAAGACCGGCGGAGGCAGCGTTCCAAACGGCCACGGAGGGTGAGTTGGCGGCCTGACCGCGTGCGGACGCATTGAAGACCGGGGCCTGCGCCCCGATGGCATGGCGAGTCTGCGGCGTGAGTACCTGAGATGATCGGATGGAAACGAGGGAGGATTGAGCTGACATGGACAGGATCAGGATTGCCATTGCCGGTTTGGGGAATTGTGCAAGCTCTTTGATCCAGGGGATCGAATATTATCGTCGGAAGGAGGAGCATGAAGCCATCGGTTTCATGCACTGGAAGATCGGTGATTATCGTCCCGGAGACATCGAAGTGGCGGCGGCCTTCGACATCGATGCAAGAAAGGTCGGCAAGGATGTCTCATCCGCGATCTTCGAATTGCCCAACTGCACGCGCACGATAGAAGGAAATATTGCGCCCACGGGGGTCAAGGTCCGGATGGGGCGTGTGCTGGACGGCTGCGCCGCTCACCTGAGCCGCTATGATGAGCGGTTTCGCTTCGTACCCGCAAAGGAGAAAGAGCCGGACAAGGACGAGGTGGTCTCCGTCCTCGAGGAATCCGGGGCCCACATGCTGTTGAATTACATGCCGGTCGGCTCCGAGCAGGCGGCAAGGTTCTATGCCGAGTGCGCGCTGGAGGCGGGGATCGGTCTCATCAACAATATGCCGGTGTTCATCGCCAGTGATCCGGTTTGGGGGGAGCGTTTCGCGGCCAGGGGTGTCCCGGTGATCGGGGATGACATCAAGTCCCAGCTGGGGGCGACGATTGTGCACCGCGTGCTGACCCATCTCTTCGCCAACCGGGGAGTCAAGCTCGAGCGCACCTATCAGCTGAATACGGGCGGGAACACGGACTTCCTCAACATGCTCGACCGGAGCCGCCTTGCCTCGAAGCGGGAGTCGAAGACCGAGGCGGTGCAATCGCAGCTGGGGGCGAACCGTTTGGAGGACGAGCAGATTCATATCGGGCCCAGCGACTGGGTGGCCTGGCAGAAGGACAACAAGGTCTGTTTCATCCGGATGGAAGGGAAGCTCTTCGGCGATGTGCCGATGAATCTCGAACTGCGGCTCTCGGTCGAAGATTCACCCAACTCCGGCGGGGTGGTCATCGATGCGATCCGCTGCTGCAAGCTGGCGCTCGAGCGCGGAAAGGGCGGGATTCTCTATTCTCCTTCCGCTTATTTCATGAAGCATCCCGCGAGGCAATACACCGATGAAGAGGCCTGGCAGATGACCGAGGATTTCATCGCCGGGAAGAGGGAGGATTGAGGCAGGGATTCCCAGGGCTACCGATCTTTGAGGTTGACCCGCGTGTTGGGTGGGTGCTATTGACGAAGTGATTTGAAACGCTTTCCAGGAGAGGTTGGTTCTATGAAGCGCGTTTTGTCGACATTCATTTTTTCGGCCGTTGCGGCGGCCGTATTCGCTCTGATGCCCGGACCCTCGGGCCCCTTGGCCGCCGAACAGCCGGTGAAGATCGCTGTTCTCCCCTTCACGATCAATGCGGAACGGGATCTCGGATTCCTCCGGGAGGGCATTCAGGACATGCTCGCTTCACGCCTTTACTGGAAGGACCGGGTCGAGGTCATCGACAAAGGGGTGATCCGGGAGGCCGTCGCGGAGGAGAAAGGACCCCTGAACGTCGAGACGGCCGGTGCCCTGGGGCGAAAACTGGGTGCCGATTATGTGCTTTTCGGCAGTCTGACGGTCTTCGGGGAAAGTGTGAGCATGGATGCTACGATGGCGAGCCTGACGAAACAGGAGGCCCCGGTAACCGTTTACGTTCAGACCCAGGGGATGGAGACCGTGATCCCGGAGATCGACCGCTTTGCGCAGAAAGTCAACGCTCAGATCTTCGGCCGCGTGCCCGAGGTTCAGACCGCCTATGCGCCGCCGGCTGCCGGAACCGGTCCGGGGGTTTCCCCTTTGAACCCGAATTTTCAGCAGCTCCAGCAGGCGGATGCCATGCAGCAATCCTTTTGGAAAAGCAAGATTCTCAATACGGAACTGCGCGGGCTCGATATCGGAGACCTCGACGGGGACGGCAAGAATGAGTTCGTGCTGATCGAAGGGATCGATGTGGTGGCCTACCGCTGGGAAAACGGCGCCATGCGCCGGCTGGGTTCACACACCTCCGCCGACAAGAACCGGTTCGTCGCGGTGGACGTGGCGGACATCAATGGGAACGGCCGTGCCGAGATATTCGCCAGCAGGGTGAGCGGCTTGAATGTAACGTCCATGGTGCTCGAATTGGGCCCGGGCGGCCTGAAGCCGATCGTGGAAAATTCCCCCTGGCTGTTCAGGGTCATGTCCTGGCCCGGCAGGGGGAAAATTCTGGTTGGCCAGAAAAAGTCGATGGGTCCGGCGGGCGGCTACACCGCCCTGATCCGGGACTATTTCGAGCCTGGGGTGTTTGCGCTCAGCTGGAAGGACGGCCGTTACTCCGCGTCTGAGGAAACCCCCCTGATCGATCAAAAAGATGTGTACATCTACAACTTTGCCGTCGGGGATCTGGACGGGGACCAGGCGGCCGAAGTGGTGATGATCGACCGGGACTATCAACTCCACCTCAAGGATCTTTCGGGGGGATTGCTTTACAAATCCAGTGACCTGTATGGAGGGAGCCTCAATTACATCGTGACCAATCCCGAGCCCGATGCGACCCGGGAGACGGCGGCGAGCGCCATGAAGACCGCCTTCCTTTACATCCCCGCCCGGATCCTGATCGAAGACCTCGACGGCGACGGGCGGAACGAGGTCATCATCAATCGCAACAAATCGATGACCGGCGGCTGGACGGAGCGGTTGAAGGCCTTCAAGGACGGCCGGATCGCGGCCCTGCTTTGGAACGGCCTCGCGCTCGAACCTGTCTGGGAATCGCGCAAACTGAGCGGCGCTGTGTCGGACTATCAGATCAAGGACCTCGACAACGACAGCCGGCCGGATCTGGTCGTCGGACTGCTGGAGGACCGGAAGGTGTCAATGGTGACCAACGGCCGGAGCATGGTGGTCAGTTATGAACTGCAGCTCCCTGCGGAGGCAGGCGCAGGCGGCTCCAGGTAGTTTCCGTGCGTAAGCCAATTTATGCTTGACAAGCACTTGCCAAGATGTTAAAAAAACGCAACTATTATGTCTAGAGTTTTGTCAGGAAATATCGGGCCCTTAGCCGAAAGCGGGGCGATTCTGGAAAGGAGGTGGTGCTGAGTACAGCCTTTGAATGCTTCATTTTTGGGTGAGGATGAAGTAAGAATTCAACCATTCCTTAGGAGGAAAGAGTGATGAAAAAAGTGCTTTTGGGCGTGATGGCCCTGGCCATCGCCTTCGTATTGGCGGTGCCTGCCATGGCCGAGGTCAAGCTGACGACGACCGGCTACATGGATGTCAGGGGGATCATGGTCAAGGAAAACATCGTGAACGACCCCACCTTCGAGGCGGACTCCACGAATGCCTACTACAAGCAGAAGATGGTGATCGATCCCGTTCTCCACATCAACGACAAGGTCCGGATCCACGGCCGTGTGACCATCATGGAGAGGTTTTGGGAAGGCAGCATGGGCACGGGCCTCGGCGATGACATCACCAAGACGGATGACCGTGTCAATTACCGCGCCAAGAACAACAATTTCTGGTGGGAGAGGCTGTACCTGTCCTTCCCGCTGCTGGGCGGGCATCTCTACGTCGGTCGCCAGTCCGGTGGCGCCTGGGGTACCTGGTTCCAGGACTGGGACAGCAACCGTGACCGTGTCAAGTGGGTCGGCAAGCTCCCCAACAGCAACATCGTGCTGGCAGCCGGTCTCGAGAAGCTGAATGAAGGTGACGGCGGTTTTGTCGGTGCCAACTATCGGTCCCTGACCCTCAACCCGCTCCCGAACGATGTCTGGACCAAGAGCTACGATGACATCAACGCCTACTTTGTGGGTTCGGTAATCCCCTTCTCGAAGAGCTTTGTCTTCAAACCCCTCCTCTATTACATCCAGTTCCAGCCCCTCGAGGGGTATGATTTCCTCACCTGCAACCAACTCACCTACACCTCCGGCCCATTCATGGTGGATGCCGAGATCAACTGGCGCAAGCGCGACTGGGATGTGACAGGCAGGGAAGGCGATCAGTTCTCCGGCTGGATCGAAGGCACCTATGCGATGGGCCCCTTCACCATGGGCCTCGGTCTCTTCTATCTGCAGGGCGAAGATGCCGTCAGCGGCACTGACAACGACTCCATCTGGTCGGTCGGCCCCGAGTTCCAGCCGTATTTCCTGTTCTTCAGCGAAGATGTCGGCCTCCTGTGGGATACGATGGGCGTGCCGAACGGCAGCGTGGGCGCGAGCGGATATGAGTCCATTTACGTGAAGGGTTCTTACAAGATCAGCGAGACCATGAAGCTGACGGGCGTCATCGGTTATCTCCAGGCAGCCGAAATGGAGTGGGCCGGCGTGGACGATCAGCTCGGCATGGAGTTCGACCTGAACTTCGAATGGAAGCTCATGGACAACCTGAAGTACGTGGTCGACCTGGCCTATCTGCAGGCCGGCGATTATTTCGAAGATGTGACCACGGGTGCCTTTGGCAGGGATCTGACCAACGATCCTTACGGTATGCGGCATATGCTGGTCATCCAGTGGTAACCATCTAGGACGGCTTTCAACCTCGAAGGGCTCCGGCCCTTCGAGGTTTTTTTATGATGAAGATCTCGATTCTCACGCTTGCCTGCTTTTTCTTTTCGGGCCTGGCCGGCCTGATCTACCAGGTGGTCTGGGTGCGCCTGCTGGACAAGGTCATGGGGAGCGCCCCGTTTGCCGTGGCGACCGTCTTGACCGTATTCATGGGCGGGTTGGCCCTCGGGAGCCACTGGGCCGGCCGGTTGATCGACCGGGGGATAGACAGGCGCCGGCTGCTGCTGCTTTACGGGAAACTGGAGGGTCTGATCGGCCTCTACGGCCTGTTGATTCCCCTGCTTTTGGTGATGTTGAAGCCGCTGTACGCCGCGGCTTATCGGAGCCTATTCGATTCCTTCTGGCCCTACACCGCGATCGCCTTCCTCGGATGCGCCCTCATCCTGATCATCCCGACCGCGTTCATGGGGGCGACCCTGCCGATCCTTTGCCGGTTTTATGTCGAAGCGCTGGACCACCTTGGGAAACGGACCGGATCGCTTTACGGTCTGAATACGGTGGGGGCGGCGGCCGGTGCCTTCTTGACCGGGTTTTACCTGATCGAGGCCTTTGGGCTTTGGGGATCGGTCGGTGTGGCGGCCGGGTTGAACGGCCTGGTGGCTGTGGCCTGTTTTGCCGCCGGGCGCAGGAACGGCCCGCTGGAGGAAAAGCGAGGCCGGGCTGTCAAGCGGGCGGAGGCTCGGGTGAAGTCTCCGGCCGCCGTGGAGGGGGCCCCGGTCTGGCCGCTCTGGATTTTCGGGGTGTCCGGGTTCTGCGCGATGGCCTACGAGGTTTTCTGGACGCGGCTGATAGGGTTGCTGCTTGGGCCGACACCGTATTCCTTCGCCCTGGTGGTCGGGACGTTCATCGTGGGTCTGGCGGTCGGGGCGCTCGTCTTCGGCTGGGTTGCGGACCGCTCCGGCGGGGCCGGCTGGCTGTTGGGCACGCAGGCGGCCGCGGCCCTGTCGGCGTTGTTCGTCAGTCACCTGCTCGGAAATAGTCAGGTCTTCTTCGCGAAGCTGATTTATACCTTGAAAGACGATTTTGGTGCCATGATATGGTCTCAATCCGTGCTGCTTTTTGCCCTGATGCTGGGACCGACGGTCTTGTGGGGAGCCGCCTTCCCGCTCGTGAACCGGCTGACGGCGAGGTCGGTGGAGACCGTCGGAGGGAGCGTCGGCAAGGCCTATGCCTTCAACACCGTCGGTGCCATCCTTGGGTCGCTCTGTGCCGGATTCGTCCTCCTGCCTTTTCTCGGCAAGGCTGCGGCTATCCGGTCGATTGCCGGGCTGCAGCTCGGTGTGGCGCTGGTTTCGTGGATCGTCTGGTCGATTGCCGACGGCAGAAACAGCAGAGGGTTCGCCGTGGGGGCAGGATTGGCCGGGGCCGGGCTGAGTGTTTTCGTCCTGTGGCATGTTCCGTCCTGGGAGAGGCAGCTCCTTTCCTACGGGAGGTATCACAACTTTGGGGCGGTGGCCGCTGATTTGGTGCGGAGCGGCTGGCTCGATGCGCTTCTGCGAGGCGGCCAGTTGCTTGCGAGGCACGAAAAGGGGCGGGAGGTCGTGTTCTTCGAGGACGGCCCGGGCGGATTTACGACGGTCGAGCGGATGGTGGACAGCCTCGGGGTCGAGCGGTTTACCCTTCTGAACAGCGGCAAGCCCGATGCTTCTTCTCATGGAGACCGTTCGACACAGACCTTGCTGGCCCATGTGCCTCTTCTTTTCCACCCGGGGGCCCGCACGGTGATGGTGCTCGGGCTTGCGAGCGGTATGACGGCGGGAGAGGTGCTGCACTATCCGGTTGAGAGGGTGGACGTGCTGGAGATCAATCCTGCTGTGATCGAGGCGGCCCGCTATTTCGAGCCATGGAACAACGGGTGCCTCGAGGACCCCCGCTGTCGGCTGATCGTGCAGGATGGACGAAACCATCTCGCGCTGACCGACGAGTGTTACGACGTCATCATTTCTGAACCTTCCAACCCATGGATGGCAGGCCTCGCCAATCTTTACACCCGTGAATTCTTTTCTCTCGTCTCGGAATGTCTGCGGGACAATGGGATTTTCGTGCAGTGGATTCACTCCTACGAAATGGATTGGGACAGCTTCGCGATGGTCGGGCGGACCTTCGCTGCGGTTTTTCCGGAGGGGGTCCTGTTTACGACCTTGACCGGAGGCGGGGATTATCTGCTCGTGGGAGCGAAAGGCAGGGCCGTCCTGGATTTCGAGACGGCTGAGGGGAATCTCCGCTTTGCCGCCCGCTCTAAGAATATGGTGCTTCCAGACGCAAGGGTGCTTTTCAATCTGGTTGTGGCGGACGATATCCAGACCCTGTTTGGCACGGGGCCGCTGCATACGGACAATCGCCCGCTGCTGGAATTCGCCGCCCCGAGGGTCCTGCATGTGAGCGACACGGGTATCGAGGAGCGGATTGCGGCGAGGGGCACCCTTTCGAGCAGGACCCGCGCCGTGTTGACGGGTCGACATCCCACACGGGCGGTGCTTGATCTGATCGAGTTCGGCGCATCGGTCGGAAACCCCCTTTTCGGAGTCGTCGATCCCGGGGCGATGGCCGAATCCGACCGCGGGCGGTATGCGGGGATCCTCGATGCCTATTGCGAGAGAGAGGCGGTCGGCGACTACAGTGAGCTTCCGGAAGGTTTGTACAGGCAAAGGTGCGCTGAAAGACAGGCCGCGTTGATCCGTGCGCATCTCCAGGCCTCGCCGGGCGATGCCGGGGCCTGGTACAGCCTCGGGCTGGCGCTTGGCGTGACCGGTGATTCGGAGGGGGAAGTGGCGGCCTTCGAGGAGGCGGTGAGTCTGGATCCGTTGCACGCCAAGGCATGGAACAATCTCGGGATCGCGTATATGCGGAATGGTGTGATGGACGAGGCGGAAAGCGCCTTTTTAAGGAGTGTGCGGGTCGCTCCGACGCATGCCCATGCTTATTTCAATCTGGCACAGGTGCAACTCGAGAAGCAGGATTTCAAGGAAGCGGAGCGCTACTTGGAAGAGGGGTTAAAGCAGGAGGAGCATCCAAGAGCCAGGGCGCTGCTGCAGCAGATTCGCGCACGGTGAAGGGAAGGCCTGTTGGCCTGCTTCGAATTGCTTGACAAGCATCGATGACATGCATAGCATTAAAGCTTTTCGTAAATGCGTTTGCAGCCTTTCCGGCGTTGCCGGGCCCATTTCAACCTCGTCAGAAGGAGATTTGAAACATGAAGGTTTTGATAAGTGATCCTATGTCGGAAATCGGCATCAAGGTCCTGGAGGAGACGCCGGGCATCGATGTAGACGTCAATACAGGGCTTACGCCGGAGGAGTTGAAAGGGATCATCGGGCAGTATCATGGGCTGGCCATCCGGAGCGCGACGAAGGTCACGGCCGATATCATCGCCGCTGCCACGCAGTTGAAGGTCATCGGCCGCGCCGGCATAGGGCTGGACAATGTCGATATCCCCGCCGCCAGTCAACGGGGGATCGTGGTGATGAACACGCCCGAAGGGAACACCATTACGACGGCCGAGCATACGATCGCCATGATGATGGCCCTTACGCGCAACATCCCCCAGGCGACGGGCTCGCTGAGGGAAGGCAAGTGGGAAAAGAAAAAGCTCAAGGGCCGGGAGGTCTTCAATAAGACCCTGGGGCTCATCGGGGCGGGGCACATCGGGAGGATCGTGGCTGACCGGGCCAAGGGGCTGAAGATGAAGGTGATCGTCTACGATCCGTACATCAAACCCGAGAGCATTGAAAAGATGGACCTGGAGCCGGTTTCATTCGACGAATTGCTGCAGCGCTCCGACTACGTGACGATCCACACACCGAAGACCAATGAGACGATGAACATGTTCAACGCCGACACATTCGCGCGGATGAAAAAGGACGCGATGCTAATCAACTGCGCCCGCGGCGGCATCGTGAACGAGGCGGATCTCTATGACGCGCTTGTTTCCGGGCAGCTCGGGGGCGCGGCCCTCGATGTCTTTGCGACCGAACCCCCTGGGGCCAACAAACTGCTGGAACTCCCAAATTTTATCTGCACCCCGCACCTCGGGGCATCGACTACCGAGGCGCAGGATAATGTCGCCAAGGACGTGGCCGAGCAGATCGCCGCCTATCTGTTGCACGGTTCCGTGAAAAACGCGGTCAATGTGCCGAGCATCAGCAGTGAACTGATGAGCGTCCTGCGCCCCTACGTCACGTTGGTTGAGCGGATGGGCGCCCTGCAGTCGCAGCTTGCCGAAAGTGCGGTGCTCGAGGTCAAGATCCATTATGCCGGAGCTGTCAGCCAGTACGATATGGCCCCCCTTACGACCGCGGTCCTGAAAGGGCTCCTCACACCGATACTGAAGGATGACGTCAATTTCGTGAACGCGCCTTACATCGCGTCCGAGCGCGGAATCAAGGTTGTGGAATCGAAGAGCAAGACTTCCGAGGATTTCGCGAGCCTCGTCGCACTGACGGTCAAGACGCTCGAGGGGGAGAATATCGTATCCGGGACGATCTTCGGCAAGGACAGGCCCAGAATCCTCAGAATCAACAACTTTTACATGGAAGCGATACCAGAAGGACACATCCTGTTGATTCAGAATCAGGACAGTCCGGGGGTCATCGGGCAAATCGGGATGATGCTCGGAAAATTCGGGCTCAATATCAGCCGCATGCATGTTGGCGAGGAGAGGGAGAAAAAGCAGAATGTCATCATCCTGACGACCAGCACGATCGTCAATGATGACGTGCTGGAGGCCCTGAGGGGGCTTCCAAATGTATTTGCGGTGAGACGGATCGAATTGTAATTTTTCTACGTTTGGGGAAGGCGATGGAAGAGGAAGAAAAGGGTTTTGTCGTCAAGGATCGCCGTGCCTTCGACCAGCAGGGCACACTGAAGGAAGAGGCCCCGGCCGAAGAGCCGAAAAGGGAGACGGTTCAGGGGCCCGGAGCGGCGGATACCGGGAGGGATTCGAGGAAAGCCGAAAAGGCGGAGACCCCGCCGCTGCCTCCCGTCACGTTCTCGACGCTGGTTCTGAGCCTGAGTTCATCGGCGCTCTTCAATCTGGGGGAAATCCCGGATCCTCAGTCCGGTGAAAGGACCAAAGATCTGCAATTGGCGAAACACGGCATCGACACGATCGGCATGCTGAAGGAGAAGACCGCGGGCAATCTGACCAGAGAGGAGCAGAACCTTCTGGAAAGCATCCTGACGGATCTGCGCTGGCGGTACGTCAAGGCCGTGCAATAGCTGGGATCGCGCGTCGGTGGGATACATTTCGAATCCCTGATGGATCCCCTGCCGGGTGCTGGGTGTGAGTGGACAGGAGGCAGGCCGCTGTTTTGGGAGGCGAAGAACGGGAAAAGGACCAAACGCTCCATGAGGCCGGAGGCAACGGGGTGCATCTCTTTGCACCGGCCAAGCTCAATTTGCGGTTGAAAGTGATCGGGCAACGGCCCGACGGGTATCATGAGTTGGTTTCTATCATGGTGCCCGTCGGGCTTTTTGACGAATTGGATATTCGGTTGCAGTCTGCGCAGGGGATTCGACTGGTCTGTAAGGGCAGTTTCGCCCTTTCGCCAGGGGAGGACAACCTGGTGTATCGGGCGGCGGCCGCTTTTTTGGATGCCGCGGGACTCACTGCGGGGCTGGCGATCGAACTCATCAAACGCATCCCCGTGGCGGCGGGGCTTGGAGGGGGCAGCAGCGATGCGGCGGCGACGCTCCTCGGGCTCAACCGACTGTTCCACCGCCCCTTGAGCCAGGGGCGCATCCTGACGCTTGCAAGGTCGCTGGGTGCGGACGTCCCCTTTTTTATCGATCCAAAACCCTGTATCGCCAGGGGGATCGGAGATCTTCTCGAGCCTTTGGATGGGTGGCCTCAGGTTTGGTATGTTCTGGTGAACCCGGGGATGGCGGTATCCACGGCCTGGGCCTTTCGCCGTCTGAAATTAGAGTTGACAACAGGGGAATATGCCTATATAGTAAAAACCTTGAAAAAAAGGCCTCTTGAGCTCTCTGAGCTCCTCGAAAACGACCTTGAAGCGGTCACCGCCGCCCATTATCCCGCCATTGGAAAATTGAAAGAGGCCCTCAGGGGGGCGGGGGCTTTGGGTGCGCTGATGTCTGGGAGCGGCCCCACGGTCTTCGGGGTGTTTGAATCCGAAAGACAGGCCTCTCTTGCTGCAGATCGACTACTTGACGAGGGTTGGCCGCACGTCTTTGTGGTGCGAGGCATGTAAATCATCCGTTGGGGTGTCGTCAAGCGGTAAGACACGGGCCTTTGGAGCCCGCATTCGGAGGTTCGAATCCTCCCACCCCAGCCATTTTTTATGATGTTTGGGAAATTTGATATGAAGCTTTTTGGCGGGACCTCCAACCCAACCTTGACCCTCGAAGTCTGCAACTACCTCGGTATCGAGCCCGGAAAGATCACCACCAGGACCTTCAGCGACGGCGAGACCCTTGTAGAGATCGGCGAAAATGTCAGGGGGCGGGATGTCTTCATCCTCCAGTCGACCTGCACACCGGTCAATGACAATATCATGCAGCTTCTGATCATCATGGATGCGCTCCGGCGCGCTTCCGCCGAAAGGATCACGGCTGTCATCCCTTATTACGGTTATGGACGCCAGGACCGCAAAGTCAAACCCCGCGTGCCCATCAGCGCCAAACTGGTCGCCGACCTGATCACGACGGCCGGTGCCCACCGGGTCGTGTCCATGGATCTGCATGCCGGGCAGATCCAGGGATATTTCAATATTCCCGTCGACAACATCTTTGCCGCTCCCATCCTGCTCAAGTATATCCGGCGGCACTTTCACAATGACCTGGTCATCGTTTCACCCGACGCGGGCGGCGTCGAGCGTGCGCGGGCGTTTGCGACGAGGTTGAACGCCTCCCTGGCCATTATCGACAAGCGCCGGGAAGCGCCAAACGTGGCACAGGCCATGAACATCATCGGTGAGGTACGGGGTAAGGCGGCCATTGTCCTCGACGATATGGTGGATACCGCCGGGACGCTCACGCAGGCCGTACAGGCTCTGCGCGACCGCGGCTCGGTGTCCATCCATGCCTGCTGCACCCATCCGGTCCTTTCGGGGCCGGCCGTCGAGCGCATCGAGGCCTCGAGTATCGACAGCCTGGTCGTCACCAACACCATCCCTTTGAATGACAAGGCCAAGACCTCCAAGCGCGTCATCGTCCTTTCGGTGGCGGAGCTTTTGGGGGAGACCATCAAACGAATCCACAATTCCCACTCAGTCAGCACGCTCTTTGTTTAGGGTGGGGCGAAAGGCCGCCCAAGGGTGAGGACTGCCGGGGTTTGTGAAAAAATTAATTAGTACCGGAGGAAACCATGTCAATGCCTACGCTCGGTGCCGCGCTGAGAGATGTCAAAGGAAAAGGCGCAGCCAGGAAACTCAGGAGACAAGACCACATTCCAGCCGTATTTTACGGACCTGCATCGAACCCCATGATGCTGCAGGTAGACAGGCCCGCGTTGGAGCGGCTTCTGAGGGAGGCTGGCGGCGAGAATGTCATCCTGAGCCTCGAGATCGCCGGTGCTGGGGGGACGCCCGACCGTCGCAGTGCGATGATCAAGGACCTGCAGATCGATCCTCTGAAGGGTGTCGTGCTGCACACCGATTTCTACGAGATTTCGATGGACAAGGAAATCAGCGTCAACATCCCGATCGAGTTGGTGGGAACCCCTGCCGGGGTTGAGAGCGGCGGCGTTCTGCAGCATGTGCGCAGGGAACTGGCGATCTCGTGCCTGCCCGATGCCCTGGTGGAGAAACTGGAACTCGACGTTTCCGGGCTGGGGGTTGGCGACGCCGTGCATCTCCGTGATATTCAGCTGCCTCGAGGGATTACGGCTCTGGATGATGAGCACCTGACCGTCGCGGTGGTCGTGGCCCCGACGGCGCCGGTCGGCGAGGTCGCCGAAGAGGAGCTTGAGGAGGCCGGAGGCGCTGAAGCAGCAACCGCTGAGGAATCATGAAACCTTGATGGAGAAAGGGGGTGAGTTCCGATCCGAAGAGGCGTACCTGATTGTTGGGATTGGAAACCCCGGCGAGGCCTACCGGCAAACCCGGCACAACATGGGATTTCGGGTGCTGGAGAGCTGGCTCGAGGCGCTGGCTGGGCAATGGCTCAAGGGAGCATTCCATTCCAGGTATGCCCGGGCGGCTCTGGAAGGTGAACGGTTCATTCTCCTTTGTCCCCAGACCTACATGAACCTGAGCGGGTTGGCCGTAAAGGCCGCCGTGGACACTTTGGGAATCTCGACAGAAAAGATTCTGGTGATCCACGACGATATCGATCTCGACTTGGGCCGTGTCAAGGTTGTGAGAAACGGGGGACCGGGGGGGCACAAAGGTGTCCAATCCATCATTGCGTCTCTGGGTGTGAAGGATTTCACCAGGGTCAAGGTGGGGATCGGGCGGCCGCGTCATGGGGAAAGAGTGGAGGATTTTGTTCTCGGTCCCTTTTACGAGGATGAACTTGGCACCGTTGATCAGGTCGTCCGCCTTGCCATTCGCGCCTGCGAGTGGCTTCTTTTGACGGGGGTTGAAGCGGCAATGAATTGGACCAATTGCCAAAATTTAGCAACTAAGGAGGAAAAAAGCTGATGCAGGGATTAACAGTCTACGCTCCCTTTTTGGGGATCCTGAGCTTGATCATCGCCTTCCTGATCTATGGCTATGTCAAGAAGCAGCCGAACGGCAGCAAGCTCATGCAGGAACTGGAAGGGATGATCCATGAAGGGGCCATGGCCTTCTTGAAGAGGGAGTATTCCGTTCTGGTCGTCTTTATCGCGATCGTCTTCATCCTGCTGGGATGGGGGATTTCCTGGAAGACCGCCATCGCCTTCCTGACCGGGGCGGCTTGCTCCATCATGGCGGGCTACGCGGGTATGACCGCCGCGACGCGCGGCAACAGCCGCACGGCGGAGGCCGCCAACAAGCTTGGCCAGGCAAAGGCCCTGAACGTTTCTTATTTTTCTGGGTCGGTCATGGGGCTGGCCGTTGCGGGCCTCGGACTCCTCGGCCTCGGTTTCTGGTTTTACATTTACGGCGGCAGCCCTGACACCGCGCAGTATATCAACGGATTCGCCATGGGCGCCAGTTCCATCGCCCTCTTCGCCCGTGTCGGCGGCGGCATCTACACCAAGGCCGCTGACGTCGGCGCCGACCTGGTCGGCAAGGTCGAGGCCGGCATTCCCGAAGACGACCCGCGCAACCCGGGTGTCATCGCGGACAATGTCGGAGACAACGTCGGCGACATCGCGGGTATGGGCGCCGACATCTTCGAATCATTCGTCGGTTCGGTTATCGCCACCATCGCCATCGGGGCCACCCTGGCGATTACACCGGAATGGCTCGCCAGCCGGCCCGAACTGGCCGGTCTCGACGAACTGGCCATCCGGCTCAAGTATATGTCGATGCCGCTCCTGGTCGTCATGGCTGGATTGGTGTCTTCCTTCATAGGCGTATTCTCGATCAAGGTCTTCCAGAAGGGGAATCCCGCCGGGGCCCTGCGTTACACGACCTTCGTGGCGGCGATCATCTTCATCATCCTGACCATCCTGGTGACCAAGGGACTCGGGATGCCCATGGGCGCCTTCTGGGCGATCCTCTCCGGGCTTCTCTGCGGCATCGCGATCGGCCTCCTGGCGGAGTATTACACCTCCGGGAAACCCGTCAAGGTGATTGCCGAGCAGTCCAAGACCGGCCCGGCGACGGTCATCATCTCCGGTCTGGCGATCGGTATGCAGTCCACCTATCTCCCCATGCTCGGCATCTGCGTCGCGACCTTCATCGGGTACAAGATGGCCGGCATTTACGGCATCGGCCTTTCGGCTGTCGGTATGCTGGCGACGGTCGGCGCGACCATGACGGTCGATGCGTATGGCCCGATCGCTGACAACGCCGGCGGCATTTCCGAGATGTCAGGGCTCGGCCCAGAGACCCGGAAGATCACCGACAGTCTGGACGCCCTCGGCAACACCACCGCAGCCATCGGAAAAGGCTTCGCCATCGGTTCGGCGGCGCTGACCGCCCTCGCCCTCTTCGTGGCCTACACGCAGGCCGCGGGACTGAAAGTCATCGACATCACCAACCCGATGGTCGTCATTGGCGTCTTCCTGGGCGGCATTGTCCCGATGCTCGCCGCCGCGATGACGATGACCTCCGTCGGCAGGGCGGCCTTCAGCATCGTCGAGGAGATCCGGCGGCAGTTCCGTGAGATCCCCGGCCTGCTCGAAGGGAAGGAAGGGGCCAAACCCGATCCGAAGACCTGTGTGTCCATCGCCACCGGCGCGGCCCTCAAGGAAATGGTCGCCCCTGGCCTCCTGGCGGTTCTGGCCCCCGTCGTGGTGGGCTTCCTGCTGGGCAAGGAAACCTTGGGCGGCATGCTGCTCGGTGCCACCACCATGGGCGCCTTCCTGGCCCTGTTCATGGCCAATGCGGGCGGCGCCTGGGACAATGCCAAGAAGTACATCGAGGAAGGTTACCACGGCGGCAAGGGTTCTCCGAACCACAAGGCTGCGGTTGTGGGTGACACGGTCGGCGATCCCTTCAAGGATACCTCCGGCCCTGCCATGAACATCCTGATCAAGCTGATGTCCGTGGTTTCCCTTGTTCTTGCCCCGATCCTGCCGATGTTAGGCTGGCTCGTCGGCTAGCAGGAGTTGTTGCTCGAAAAGGCTTTCGGGCTCTGTGTTTCATCCTGGAGACAGGGGTGCGCCCCTGTCTCCAGGAGAACGTCAATCGACTGAAAACCTTTTACCGAAGTTCTCGCCCTTCTGGAAAATGCCCGTCTTTCAAACCAGGTAAACATCAGGTTTCCAGTGTTTTGCATGGGGGGTTCCATGTTCAGTGTAGGAGATTTGGCCGTATATCCCGCTCACGGTGTGGGTGTGATCGAGAAGATCGAAACCCAGGAGATTTCCGGGTGTCAGATGGATTTTTATGTCATGCGGATCCTGGACAACAATATGATCATCATGATTCCCACGAAAAACGTCAACAATGTCGGGCTGCGTGAAATCATCGACCAGGCCGAGGTCCGTAAGCTCTATTCGATTCTCGAGAAGCGGGATGTCTGTATCGACAATCAGACCTGGAACAGGCGGTATCGGGAATACATGGAAAAGATCAAAACCGGGTCGGTCTTCGAGGTCGCTGAGGTTTACCGCGACCTGCTGATGCTGAAGCTGGAAAAGGACCTGTCCTTCGGTGAGCGCAAGATGTTGGACACGGCAAGGACCTTGCTGGTGAAGGAAATCTCCCTGGCGCGCAATGTCGAGGAAGATCAGATCGAAGACGATCTCGACCGCATCTTTTCATAGGTATGACACCGGCCTGCAGTGGCATCCGATGCTCTTCATCACTGCATGTGCAGCGCATCCACCGGTCTTGGGGACATCCGGCTAGATGTCTTTCTTTCCTCCCGCTTTCCTGAATTATCCCGCTCGCGCATCCAGACCTTGATCAAGGGTGGAAAGGTCGATATCAACGGGATTCCTGTGATCAAGCCCAGCCAGGCGGTCAGGCCTGGAGACCATGTTTCCATTGCGATTCCGCCTCCCAGGCCCTTGGAATTGGAACCCGAGGCAATCGAGTTCGGCATTCTTTACGAGGATGAATCTCTGGTCGTGTTGGACAAACCGCCCGGCCTGGTGGTGCACCCGGCTCCGGGGCATGATACCGGAACGCTGGTCCATGGACTCCTGCAACGTTGCGATGGTCTGTCCGGGATTGGTGGAACCGCCCGCCCCGGGATCGTCCACCGGCTCGACAAAGATACCTCCGGGGTGATGATCGTTGCGAAAACGGATGCGGCTCATCAAATCCTATCGTTGCAGTTCAAGAACGGTCAGATCGGCAAAGAATACCTCGCACTCGTGCACGGGATCGTGCAGTCGCCATCCGGTAAGATCGATGCGGCGATCGCACGCCATCACCTCAAGCGCAAGGAGATGTGCGTGCGGGCCTCCGGGGGGCGCCGCGCCCTGAGCCTTTGGGAGCGGCGGGAAGTGTTTCCTGTAGGATGTTCTTTGCTTTCAGTCAAGATCAAGACCGGACGAACCCACCAGATCCGCGTCCACTTGGCGCATATCGGTCATCCTGTGGTGGGCGATTCGGTTTACGGGAGGGGTATAGCCGGGTGGAAACGGATCTGGGCCGATCGGAGGATAGATGCGCCGGTTGTGCACCGTCAGATGCTGCACGCCTTCCGGATTTCGTTCGACCATCCCGTAAGCAGGGAAAGACAGCTGTTCGAGGCCCCTTTGCCCGAAGACATGTCGACTGTTTTGGATGTCCTGAGAAGCTCGCAATTGAAGAATTGACAGAACAGAAAAGGATTGACAAGCAGGAAAAACTGCCTATATTGTGCGTACATGTTCCTCCTGCCTTCAGGAGGAATCCCTGAACACCACTTATCCCGTTAGCGCCGTGTGCGCGATCCCGCTGAATCCATTTCTCACCGTTTCTTGCAAGGACTCCTGATAGAGAGTGCCCAAGCGGAAATAGAATGAAGGCGCGGGCAAGTTTCCATATCCAACGTGGCCTGTTGATCGATGACAGTCTGCCTTTCTTGGACACCCGGAGACGTCAGGCCGTAGGGGCCCGACGGCCGTCCGGCTTGGAATACCCGGTGATTTGACTGCAGATGCCGAATCCCACCTGTTCGATGACGGAAATGATCCCTTGAGACGGAGATGACGCATGAATCTTGTTGAATTAAAGAAAATGAAGATCAACGAATTGACCAATATGGCCAAGGAGTTCCATATCGAAGGGGCTTCGGGTATGCCCAAACAGAACCTCATTTTCTCGCTTCTGCAGGCGCATTCCGAGCAGAACGGGTTGATTTACGGCGAAGGGGTTCTTGAGATCCTGCCGGACGGGTTCGGCTTTCTGAGGGCGCCGGACGCCAACTATCTGCCGGGACCGGATGATATCTACATCTCTCCTTCGCAGATTAGGCGCTTCAATCTGCGGACAGGGGATACGATCTCAGGACAGATAAGGCCTCCAAAGGCCTCCGAGCGATATTTCGCCTTGCTGAAGGTGGAAAAGGTCAACCATGAAGATCCGGAGGTGGCAAGGGAGAAGATCCTCTTCGACAACCTGACTCCGCTGTATCCGCAGGAGAGGATTACCCTAGAGACCACACCGACGAATTATTCGGCGCGCATCATGGATTTGATGACCCCGATCGGGAAAGGTCAGAGAGGGTTGATCGTGGCGCCTCCGCGGACGGGCAAGACCATGCTCCTCCAAAACATCGCAAACAGCGTGACGGCCAATGACACGTCGATCCACAAGATCGTGCTGCTGATCGACGAGCGGCCGGAAGAAGTCACCGACATGCTCCGGTCGGTGGATGCCGAGGTGATCAGCTCGACCTTCGACGAGCCGCCCCAGAGGCACGTGCAGGTGGCTGAAATGGTGATCGAAAAGGCGAAGCGCCTCGTTGAGCACAAACGGGATGTGTTGATTCTGCTCGACAGCATCACGCGTTTGGCGCGGGCTTACAATACCGTGGTGCCTCCGAGCGGAAAGATCCTCTCCGGAGGGCTTGATTCCAATGCCCTGCACAAGCCGAAGCGCTTTTTCGGGGCTGCAAGGAATGTCGAAGAGGGAGGCAGCCTGACGATCATCGCGACCGCACTCATCGATACGGGGAGCCGCATGGATGAGGTGATCTTCGAGGAGTTCAAGGGGACCGGCAATATGGAGATCCATCTGGACCGAAAACTGAGCGACCGCCGGGTCTTCCCTTCGATCGACATCAACCGGTCGGGGACCCGGAAGGAAGAGTTGTTGATCCCCGAGGGGGACCTGAACCGCATCTGGATCCTTCGGAAATTGCTTTCACCGTTGACCCCCGTGGACAGCATGGAATTTTTGCTTGATAAAATCAAAGGAACCAAGGATAATGTAGAGTTTCTAGCTTCCATGAGCGAATAGGTACAGGAGATGAGAGAATGAAAGAGGGGATCCATCCGGAATATCATCGGGCAAAGGTTCGCTGTGCCTGCGGAAATGAGTTTGAAACGGGTTCTACGAGCAAAGAGATCCGCGTGGAGATCTGCTCTAACTGCCACCCGTTTTTCACCGGCAAGCAGAAGCTGGTCGATTCGGCAGGCCGAGTCGAGCGGTTCCGCAAGAAGTACGCAAAGTTCCAGTCGAGCGACAAGCAGTAGTCCGATTCTGCGAAAGGTCTTTCCTGATTGACCCTGTCTTGCGCCGGGCGGATCTTGCAGGGTGCCAGCCGGCAGTCTTCCAGGAGCCGAGCAGGTGTTCCGTTGGACGGGATGCCTCGCAGCGCTCCGTGGATGGGCCGTCTCGAAGGGGCTGGCAAGATGGCTGCAGCCTTGCCTGGAGAATACGGTGGTTTTTGTCTTCAGGCAGATGGCCTCGTGTAGGGTGTTTGTCGATCAGGAGGGTGAACCGCCGTTCTGATCGACGCTCGCTTCGATTCGATGAAACCGTCCTATGACTGGATGTCGCTGAAGGCCCGCGCCGCTGCGTGTCCCGAAGGCTTTTCAGTCTTCGGCCGCTTGGGCTTCTGCGCTTTTTGCCTCTCTTCTCAATAGAAGCGAATGGTTCCTCATAGGGGATGATTTGCCTGTTTAGCGCCGGAGGATGACTGCGTTCTGGCGCTGTATAAGGCTGTGAGTATCTGGCCCCGCTTTCTTTCAAGCCGCAGCGGCCCTTTCCTCCATCGACCAATAGATATGCGCGTGAAGCCCCCATGGGCCCCCCGATGATGCCTTCGAATCGGGGTTGTGCCCCGTCCAGCAAGAGGAATACGCAAGATGTTCGCCAAAGTGAAAGATATCGAGACCCGTTTCGAGGCGCTCGAAGAGAAACTGGCTCAACCCGATGTTCTGAAGGACCAGAAGGCCTATCAGAAATTCATGAAGGAGCATAGCCAGCTCAGCCCGATCATCGAGAGTTTCCGGCGTTACGAGGCTATACAGGGAGAGATCGAGAACAGCCGGCCTTTGCTGGATGATCCCGATCCCGATATGCGCAAGCTCGCCAGGGAGGAAATCGAGGCCCTGAAGGCGGAACTGGAGGATGTAGAGGGTCAATTGACCTTCCTGCTGCTGCCGAAGGATCCCAACGACGAGAAGAACATCCTCCTCGAGATCCGCGCCGGAACGGGGGGGGAGGAAGCGGCCCTCTTCGCTGCGGATCTGTTCAGGATGTACTGCCGCTACGCTGAACTGAAAGGGTGGCGGACGGAGATCCTGAGCCAGAGCCAGACCGGTATGGGTGGCTTCAAGGAAGTCGTGATTTTGATCACGGGAGAAAGAGTCTACAGCCGCCTGAAGTATGAAAGTGGCGTTCACCGGGTCCAGAGGGTCCCCGAGACGGAGGCTCAGGGCCGCATCCACACCTCGGCCGTGACTGTTGCCGTGTTGCCGGAGGCCGAGGAGATCGATGTCCAGATCGATCCCGAGGATCTGAGGATCGATGTTTATCGGTCGTCCGGGTGCGGCGGACAGCATGTCAACACAACCGACTCTGCGGTCAGGATCACCCATCTCCCGACCGGTCTGGTGGTGACCTGCCAGGACGAAAAATCCCAGCATAAGAACAAGGCCAAGGCCATGAAGGTGCTCCGCTCCAGACTTCTCGATATGGAACAGACGGAGCAACAGTCCAGGATCTCCGAGGAGCGTCGCCACATGGTCGGATCGGGCGATCGGAGCGAGCGCATCCGAACCTATAATTACCCGCAGGGACGCATCACCGACCATCGCATCGGATTGACCCTCTACAAGATTGAAACGGTTCTTCAGGGGGAGTTGGATTTGGTGATCGAGCCCCTGATCAACCACTTCCAGACCGAAGCCTTGAAACAGGGCGCTTCGATCCATTGACGAAGAGCCGTCTATGACAGCCAGGCGTTGGACTATCGGGGAGCTGTTGAATGTCAGCGCCCTGTATCTGAAGGATAAGGGGGTGGAAAGCCCGCGCCTGACGGCGGAGCTTCTCCTGGCGCTGCAATTGGGGCTCGAGCGTGTCGCGCTGTATCTCCGGTTCGATCAGCCCTTGCAGGAGGAAGAAGTCACAGGGTTCAGGGAGTTGATCCGGCGCAGGCTGCTTGCTGAGCCGGTGGCCTACATCCGCGGGGAAAAAGAATTCTGGTCGATGGCCTTCGAGGTCGGGCCGGGGGTGCTTATCCCTCGGCCGGAAACGGAGCTGCTGGTAGAGCAGGTGCTGCAGATCGTCCGCGAAACGCGGGAGCACGCAGACGACCGCATCCGGATCCTCGAGTTGGGGACAGGATCGGGGGCCGTAGCCGTGGTCCTCGCCACCTCGCTTCCTTCTTCCGAGGTCTGGGCGACGGATATTTCCTCCGAGGCCCTGGCCTATGCGGGAAGGAACGTTGAGCGGCATGGCGTCTCAAAAAGGGTCCACCTCCTGCAAGGCGGTCTTTGGGCACCTGTGAGCCCTCTCGGTGTCCGCTTCGATTTCATCGTCAGCAACCCGCCCTATGTGGCTTCGGAGATTTACGATACGTTGCCCGCAGGGGTCCGCGATTATGAACCCCGAGTGGCCCTCGATGGAGGCGAAAAAGGGATGCAGGTCGTGTCGGAGATCATCGAGGGCGCCCCGGGGTTTTTGGCCCGGGGAGGGTGGCTCTTGATCGAGATGTCTCCGGAGCAGACGGAGGCCGCGCTGGGCATCGTCGCCCAACAAGGGGTCTATGACTCGGCGCGGCGCGTGGAGGATTACACCCGTCGCTACCGGTTGGTCATGGCCCGGAGAACCTGAGCGCGCAGCACGGCGACACCTCAGCGTCCGTGTGATGCCCGGGATGGCGGTGCGATCGGGGGTGGATCGGTCCAAAAGGTTTGTCCGTCCCCACTCCTGGCCCTTTCGGCCTCGCCAGGAACGCTGGGTGGTTGACCCGGACATGCCCGTTCGGATAGGCCGTCAGGCCGAGGTGCGTCAAAGGGTCTTCCCTCGGTAGAGCAGGAGGCTGTTGCTGACGACCGTGACGCTGCTCGTCGCCATGGCGAGCGCCGCCAGGATGGGATGCAAGTGCCGCAGGAACTCCGGAAACGCCTCGAAAGGCGCGAGGATGCCGGCGGCGACAGGGATCAGGGCCACATTGTAGAAGAAGGCCCAGAAAAGATTTTGTTTGACGGTAGCCATGGTCAAGCGGCTCAAACCGATCGCGTTGGGCACGCCCTTCAGCCTCCCGCTTGCCAGGATGACATCCGCCGTTTCGATGGCGACATCCGTCCCTGTCCCGATAGCCAGTCCGACGTCGGCCTGGGCCAGGGCCGGCGCGTCGTTGATGCCGTCGCCCACCATCCCGACGCGGTGCCCGCTGTCCTGCATGGCCTTGATCCGAGCAGATTTGTCTTCTGGCCTGACCTCAGCCACCACATCGTCGATCCCGACTTCCCCGGCTATAGCCTCCGCCGTCTCACGATTGTCGCCCGTGAGCATCACCACCCGCAGACCGGTGGCATGAAGCGCTTGAACGGCATCCGCGGCCTCCGGCTTGACGCGATCCGCCACAGCGATCAATCCGGCCGGGCGGTTTTCGACCACGACCAGCATCACCGTTTTCCCTTCGCCGCGAAGGGCCTGCAGGGCGTCCGTAACAGGGGTCAGATCGAGGCCCTGCTCTTCGAACCAGCCTGGTTTTCCAACCATGACCGCGCGTCCATCGACGCGGCCGCTCACCCCCATGCCACGGGCGGCGCTGAAGGCCTCGGGCTTCGAAAGTTCGATGCGCCTTTCCTCAGCTTCCTGCACCATGGCGCGGCCCAAGGGGTGCTCGGAGCCTCGCTCGAGGGATGCGGCCAATTTCAAAAGGGCTTCGCTGCCGAATGAGGACGGCTCTACAGGGACGATATCGGCTACCAGAGGTTTCCCGATGGTTAGGGTTCCCGTTTTATCGAATACGATGGTGTCGAGCTTGGTCGCGCTTTCCAGTGCCTCGCTTTTCTTGAACAGGATTCCCTGTTCGGCCCCTTTACCCGTGCCGGCCATCATGGCGGTGGGGGTTGCCAGACCCAGTGCACAGGGGCAGGCAATGACCAGGACCGCGACCAGTCGGATCATGGCGGGCACGAACGCCCCACCGACCGCCCACCAGAGGAAAAAGGTCCCGAAAGCGATCAGGATGACGCCCGGAACGAAGATCGCCGCCACTCGATCCGCCAGGGCCTGGATGGGCGCTTTGCTGCCCTGCGCTTCCTGAACCAGCCGGATGATCCTGGCAAGCGCCGTATCCCTCCCGACTCGCGTCGCACGGAAAAGGAGCAGTCCCTCTCCGTTGATGGTGCCGCCGGCAAGGGAATCCCCCTGGGATTTATCGACCGGCAAAGGTTCGCCCGTCAGCATGGACTCGTCGACCGCAGAGGCGCCCTCGAGGACTACCCCGTCGACGGGGATGCTTTCTCCTGGCCTGACCACGAGCGTATCGCCGACTTGCACCATGGTGAGCGGAATCTGCTTCTCCTCCCCGTCCGTTCGAATTGTAGCGGTCTTCGGGCGCAGGTCCATGAGCTTGCGGATGGCGCCGCCCGTCTTCCCCTTGGTCCGTGCCTCGAGCATCTTGCCGAGCTTGATCAGGGTGATGATGACCGCGGAGGTCTCGAAGTAGACATGTTCACCGAGCGGGGGATAGAAAAGAAGGGCAAGGGAATAAAAATACGCGACTGAGGAGCCCATCGCCACCAGCACGTCCATGTTGGCGCTCCGGTTGCGGAGGCTTTTCCAGCCGCCGGTGTAGTAATCCCACCCGGTGAAAAACTGGACGGGGGTGGCCAGCGCGAACAGCAGCCAGTTGACCCAGGCGGCATGGCTCCAGGGGCCGAAAAGACCGAAATCCCGTCCCATGCTGAGAAAGAACAGGGGGGCGGTGAAAATGGCGCCCACCATGAATTTCCGGGTTTGGTCCGCAATCTCGGCCCTGCGTGCAGCCTGCTCGGCATCGTCGCCCTCAGCGGTATCCTCCGGCCGGAGTGCGCCGTATCCCGCCGCTTCGACAGCTGAAAGGATGTCATCGATGCCGGTCAATCCTGGGACATAGTCGACATGGACGCGCTCGGCGGCGAAGTTCACGGCGGCGTTCAATACCCCGGGAACCTTCTTCTTCAATGCCCGCTCGATGTTCGCGGCGCAGTTGACGCAGGTCATTCCTGTGACGGGAAACTCCGCGGACGCCTTGGCCACACCGTATCCCGCCTGTTCGATCTGCCGGATGATCGCGTCGATCGATAGGGCTTGCGGATCGTAGGTGATGGTTGCCCGTTCCGAGGCGAAGTTGACCTGCGCCCGGTGAACGCCATCGAGACGTCCAAGGGTCCGTTCGATGGTTATGGCACAATTCGCACAGGTCATGCCCGTGATCGGCAGATCGATGGTTTTCTCGGTCATGCTGAAGCCTTATTCGCTTGGGGGATAATGGATTTCCTCGAGCGTCGCCTTGATCTTATCGAGCGTGGCAGGCGCTTCCCAGTGGACGACGACGGACTTGAGGCCCGGGTCTCCCTCCACGCCGGTTACGCCGGGGATCTCCAGCAATTCGCGCTGAATCGTCTTGACACAGTGTCCGCAGCTGATGTTGGGGATCGAAAAGGTCTTTTGCTCCATCTCAAATACCTCCATAGGGATGTTTACTCATCCGACACAGGATAATCCCACGTTTCCAGCGACCCCGCCGCGGCGTGCCGGTCGGCCCCTGCGCTGAATCGCGGCAGTCCCCTGAAAAAAACGCACTCTCCCATACCGGCAAAGCGTCAAGTCATTCTGCAAAAACGGGATTCAAGAGCCGAAGTCTAAGAGGGTTCCCGAACTCTCCAGAAGAATCTGCACCGGGTTTCTTCCTCTTCCATTCGATGCTCCTCGGAGCGGGAGCCGGTTGATCTCTTCCCGACGGTGGGCCAGCCGCCTCATGCTGTGGATGCATGGCGTATCAGCGAAGTTTCGCTGACCGCATTTAAAATAAACTAAGACCGGACAGCGACGATTGCAACTCCACCGGCAGGAGGCAGCGCGAAAGACGGATCCGGATCCGGGGTGAAGCCCGTGATCCAAGAGGAGCCGTCCCGGGGATAACCCTTGATTTCGGGGGCGACCTTCTTTAAAATCACACGGTAAGGTCCAGGTGGAAAAGGCGCTTTGGCTTGTGCCGGGCTGTTTTCGTGACGGGGTGCCCGACGCAGGGCCCCGTTTTGGATGAAAAGAGGATAGCGGCAGCAGCGGCTTCAGAAGGGTGCTGATATTCGCGTCGAATGGAAATGAAATACCGGGCAAGAGTCGGCCGGCATCGCAGATAAGTTGGCCGGCCCCTAATTCGTGTTCATCCGGAAATGATTTCGCGGTAGGACTCAGTTTCCAATCCGGAAATGAGGATTTTTCTTCACACCTTTCGGGTGCTCAGTCCCACCGCTTCGCGGCGGGTCCCAGTTTGGCCAATATCAAGGAAATCAAGCGTTTGTGCGGAGGCGACCTGCAGGTCGCCGCACAAGCAAACGTGCAGATTGACGCCGAGATTGGCCAANGCGTTTGTGCGGAGGCGACCTGCAGGTCGCCGCACAAGCAAACGTGCAGATTGACGCCGAGATTGGCCAAAAAGACCATTTCCGGATGGAAACTCATTCGTGAAAGGGCTCTGCAGGAGGAGGTGTTCTATGGGCAAGAAGGTGCTGGTCGCGATGGATTATTCTGAAAACTCGATTAGGGCGGTTCAATTTCTTTCCGAAACCTTCAGTAAAGACCATGATGTCACCCTTTTCAGCGTTCTCCCGAATCTGGCGGCCGCATGCGAACTGGAGGGCGGTGGGGTGACGCCTTACTTCGCTGCCCAGAAAAATGCCTTTTGTGAGGTCGAAGAGCAGAAGCGTCAACTGGTCCAGACGGCCGTGATGAAAGCCAAGGATATGCTCGTGGAGTCCGGGTTTCAACCGGAGCATGTTCACATGAAAGTCGAACCGCAGAAGGACGGTGTCGCTCGAGACATCATCCATGAGGCCGAAGCGGGCTATGATGTGGTGGTGATGGGCCGCAAGGGTCTCTCGGCCTTCAAGGAATTTTTTCTGGGGAGTGTTTCCCAAAAGGTGCTGCAGGGCATCAAGAATCTTCCAATAATGCTTGTCGGTTGAGATCGGAATCGGAGGCATGCGCCTCCGATTCCGGTTTGCTTTTCGGCCCCGGTCCATGCCGGGTGCCGTTTCGGTGTAGTGGAAAAAGTCTCTGAATCAGCTGGTCCCCAGTATTGGTTTGCCTCCTCGAAGGCCCATGGGGTGCCATCGTACCCTCCTCGGTACCAGGTCTTCCGGCTAAGGCCGGAAGCCCCGATACCGGAAGAGTTCTCGATCAATTCCAACACCGTCCATATCCGCCCTTGCCGCCTCTCAAGCCTTTTCCGTATCCCTTTCCCGCCCTGAAGTTCCCCGCTTCAGGAGCGATCTTGCGGGCCTCTATGTCGTATTCGAGGCGTTTTTCGGCCATTTGCCCTTTGAGGCCGTTCAGCTCGCGCTGGAGGCCCTTGGCTTTTTCGAGATCAGGTGTGTCGGCGTTCATGACGGTGCTCAGCTCACGCTGCTTGGTCCACATCTGGTTTCGGATTTCGTTCGTCTCATTGTAGAATCTCTGGTGTAGTTCATCCAGCTGGACCCGCTGATCGTCGGTAAGATTCGCCGCGGCGGCTCCTCCATCACGGCAGGGTCCATACCCGTCGCCGAAGCCGGATCCGAAGCCGCCTCGTCCGGGTCCCCAGGCGAAGACGGGGTAGGCCAAGGCTCCGACCAGCAAGAGAACTCCCAAAACCATTCCTGCCTTTTTCATGATAAAACCTCCTTATGATTGGGTTTGATGTTGTCGAAATGGATTTGCAAGCGGCGTGCCAAATTCTGACCAGGGAATTCTCTTGTAACGGATGCTTCCTCGTCCGTCCGACCACCTGGTGGATCGAGCGGTGCCTGCCGGGTGCCATCGGATCCCTGCTCGGCTTCCTTGATGCAGGCCTGACAGCGTTTGTCCCTCTGCGTTGCCAGGGACGGAGCGGTCGGAGGCCGCTAAAAGAACCGTCGTAATCTTGTAGGAAGGAACTCCAGAAAAAGGGGTGGGAATGTTCAGAAAGGGCAATAGCGAGCGCGGCTGGTTCAGGAGAGCGGGGTCTGACAGGATTGGATGAAGATGTGGATCATTTTTATCCATCAAAAACGGGTGGCCGGATAAAAATGATCCACCTGATACATTGCAGGTGCGGAAAAGCGCGTTTTGCGAAGAATGAGCAGGGCGTTCTGAGGTCTGTACGATTCACAGGATGATGCGCTTCAGCAGATCCAAGGCCGGCCCTCAGAGGGGGCTCAGCGGATGCCTCAGTGAGTGAGCGGAGATCGGTGGTTCAATGGATGGATGGCCTGTTTTACCCCAGAGGCCCGGCAACCCGCACCGTTTGAGCGGGCTATTTTCTTACGGGTTCCAGAGGCCGCGAAGAAGGGCGGATCTCCGCGCGCATTTCCACCACGACATGCCCCCAGCCGCCGCAGGCAGGCCCGACGTCAAAGCAGCCCGTCCGGTTGAACATGACCTCGTTCGGGTCACGGCCGTTCATCAGATTTTCGAAAAAGGCGTTGATCAGGGTGGTCAGGTTCGGCATCAAGAAGGCGCAGATGCGCTCCGGCGATTCCCGGGTGAGAAGGTTTCCGGATGAATCGAAGACCAGACGCTGTCCGACGACATGGCCCGAGTGGCATCCTTCAGATTGAACGACCTCGGCGATCAGCTGATATGAACTGGCTTTCAGGGCATTGGCGAAAAGGCGCTGATACTTTGGATTCGCAGCAATCTGTTCGAAGTCTTCCGGGGGCAGTGCAAGACGCCGCCGGATGATGTCGATCAGACCGTTTGTGTCCATTCCCTCTCTCCTTTCCTGTGCAAGGCCCCGTGGGGATCGGGCGGGATTTCCAGGGGGACTCACGTCCGCGGGCAGGGATTCCTCTTTTCGATGATCCCCTGCCCGAGCCCGCCGCCTGAGGGGCATCTCTCTCTTGCTCTGCACCGGCTGCCCGGACCCGGCGCTTTGCCACGTCATCCGTCTCTCTCGGCAAGGGCATCCGCAGGACAGCCCCCGCTTCCGGGCGGACACCAAGGCGGGAGGGAGGAAGTCAAGCTTCTCTATACCCGTAATCGGCCTGAAGAGCCGAATGCCCCGAGAAGAGTGTCCATCGAAACTCCAGCCAATGGCCTTCTCTGGATGGAAACGAGAGACGATTCCGAGAAGGGGCTAGGCTGCCGGTTGAGCCTTGCCTTCCTTTTTCTTCTGCTTCTTCTGCTGCCTTTTGCTGACGGCTTGCTCTTCCTCTTCCTGCTTCCTTCTTTTCTTTTCGCCCTTGTCCTCTTTGGGCTGGGCGAGTTTTTCAGCCTTCAGGCGGGCCATTTCCTCTTTCTTCCGCTCCAAGCCGTCGATCACATCCAGGCGGTTCTGGGTGGCTCTGAGCGTAGCTCTTAACTTCCGGACCGCTGCGTCCTTGGCGATACCGGCCTGATCGAGTCCTGCTTCCACCAGTTCGGCAATCCGCTGATTCAGTTTGGTCTCCCAGTGAATCTTCTGCTGGGCTCTGGCTTCTAAACTCTTGGATGGCATGGGTCTGAACTCCTTTCCTTGTTCACACCTGGCGGCTGATCTCATCCTCGGATCGGCACGCGGTTCTTCTGAACGGGTACTCACCGGCCGAGAGGCTTGAGAAGCGACCGGTATTGACCTATAATCGGCTTCCGCGAAAACGAACGGAGCCGACGGCCCCGGATCGGGTGCCGCTCCGGGGATCTTCGCCGGCGAAACGAGCCTTTGTGCCTTCTGCCTGTACCCTGTAGAAGGCTCATGGCCAATGCGTTGTTGAGCCGCACCCCGGTGAAATGCGCAAAGAGCGGACCTGCAGGGACAAGCGCTCCTGTCTTTGAGACGAAACGCATTTTAAACCTTCTTTATTATCATAAAAAGATTGGAATAATAAATAGAAAAATGGGCCGAAGCTATCTTTCCCTCGAACCGATCCTGCCATGGATGGAGATGGATAGACCGCTCCGCTGGGCGCACCTATTCGGCGACTGCGAGCTACCCGTGGTGGAGATCGGATTCGGCCTCGGAGACTACCTGGTTTCCCAGGCCCGAACCTGCCCAGGCAAACATTTCGTCGGTATTGAAACCGGATGGCTTCCAGTCAAGCGTACGCTGCGAAAAATTGCCTTTGCGGGGATCTCCAACGTTCGCATCCTGAGGGTAGACGCGGCCCTCGCTTTTGAGAGGCTCTTTCAGGAGCGCGCCGTGGAATCCGTATGCTGCCTTTTCCCTTGTCCGTGGCCCAAGCAGCGGCATGCCAAGAACCGGCTGTTTTCACAAAATTTCCTGCGTCTTCTGAACAGTCGCCTGATGGAAGAAGGCGAGCTGGTCATCGTGACCGATGACCCGGCTTATTTTGCCTGGCTGCAGGAGCAGGTGCCGGATACCGGCTTCCGGATGGATTCGCGGCGTGTTGGCCCGCAGTTTTCCACCAAGTATGAGAAAAAGTGGCTTTCGGCCGGTCAGGAGGTGTTTTACGAACTGAGGTTGAAGAAACACAGCCATTGGGCCTGGCCTCTGAAGGAGGACATCGGTTTGATCACCTATCGCGTGGAGCATTTCGATCCATCACGCTTCGAGCCGCAGCGCTGCTACGGGAATCCGGCGGTTGCGTTCAAGGAAACCCTGTACGACCCGGTGCGGAAAAAGGCCATGATCCGATGCATTGTGGGAGAGGATGGGTTTATGCAGAACTTCTGGGTCGAGATCGTCCGGGAGGAGGCCCTGTGGCACATTAGGCCGGCGAAGGGCTGCAGTCTGTTGCCGACCTACGGGGTTCAGAGGGCTCTGGACATCGTCTATGCATCGATCCGATAGAGGTCTTTCCCAGCGATTCTTGGTCCGAGGCATTTTGAAGACTGAGCGGGAGTGCCTCTTTACAGCGGGCGAACAGTCTTGACCCACGAAAACGGAAGACGTATAGTTTCCTCAATTCTTTGGAGATATCCGGCCCGGAAAGGAGGTGTTCCGCAGGCAAAGGGCTTCATGGATCCGTTCAATTCAAATGGAGGAAGGCATATGAAAAAACTGGCTGTTTCTGTTATCGTGTTTCTGTTCTTGTTTTCCGCTGCAGCCGTGGCATCGGCGGCTGACAACCCGCTGGCGGACCAGGAAAAGGCGGTTCACAAGGAATTTTCCTCTGCCATCCCGGCGGACAGACTCGTCGATGTCTTCAAGCTTCACGAGGCCTGGACCAAGGCCATGGCCGATCCGGAATACCGGAAAAAGGTCTATTTTCTGGATGTCCGCACCCATCCGGAATTTTACGCGTTCCATATCCGCGGGACCGATCATGTACACGCCGGGCACATGTACACCTTGCCGAAAAAGATCACGGACCCGAATGCCGAAATTTATGTATTCTGCCGGACCGCCCACAGGGCCCAGTACGTTGCCGGGTTCCTTTATAAGTACGGCTACAAGAATGTCTACTGCGTCGTGGACGGGACCAAAGACGGCAAAAAATACGAGGGTGGCGTGGTCGGTTGGGCCATGGCCGGATTCCCCTTTGTCAACCAGTTCACGGGCGAGTTTGTCATCACGGGATACTCCAAGGAGCTCAAAGAAACAGGCGAGTACAACCTCCGCGAGTTCCATCCCTATTAAATCGTTCTGTCGGGTCATCCTCGATGGGTGAGCCCGGCGCCTTTTCGCGATGTTGCGTGTGCGAGCTGCGCTGAGTGGATCGCACACGCAACATCACCCGCTCCTGATCTCCGCTTCTGAGCATCTTTTCCCGGATCACCGGCCTTTCTTCCACCACGTTTTTTCTGTAAGGTGTCCGTCCTTGTGAGGTTTGCCATCCCCCGGTCGTGTCCTGAAAAGAGGATTTTTTATGGGCACCCTCGGGTGCTCAGACCCAGTCCTTCGGAGCGGGTCCCGCTTTGTCCAAATTAAGGAAACGAAGCATTTGTGCGCTGGCGACCTGCAGGTCGCCGCACAAGGCTTCCGGAATCCCTTGGGATGAGGGCACCGATAAATGCGCCTCAGTGGCAGACGGCATGGGCAAGCGGCAGACGGTCGATTTTCGACCGCCTGTCAAGGCTCCGTGGGGAGATGTTGCGCGATCCACAGAGACCAGCCGTTAATGAGAACCCGTACGTTTTTGTATCCCTGTCCCAACAATGCACGTGCCAGTTCGATCCCGAGACCACAGGTTTCGCCGTCGCAGTAGGTGATGATCAGTGCGTCGAGAGGAATGGGGCTCATGACCGGTTCGAAAAGGATATCGAATTGATCCCATGGAAGATTCACGGCTCCAAGGATATGTCCGGCAAGATAGGCCTCGGTCGGCCTCGCATCCACGAAGAAGGCCGCCCCGTTCGCAAAGGCTTCCTCAGCTTCCTCCAAGGATATCGTCAGGATCTCACCGTTTTCGAGCTCCAGTCTGGAGGCCGGCGACCAGTTCTCCGTCAACGGGAGAGGTTCGGGGCGAAGGGCGTTGACACACCAGGCGAAGGACGCCGAAAGGATAAGGATGAACGCCGCCTGCAGCAGGGCCCTGCGCCGGAAAGAGCCTGCCGCGTTTGTGCGGCCGGGAAGGGTGCCGTCTGCCTGCCTTACGCGGTAAAGGAGATAAAAGGCTGGAACCAGGAAAAGGGCATCGCGTAAGACGTACCAGATCATCTCGGCCTGACTGGCGGACGCGCTGGACGACGTGAAGCATCCGCAATCCACGTTGAGGCCGCGCGCAAGATTGAAGGCTACGGCCAGGAAGAACACACTCAAGACGGAACTCGAGAGCAGCACGCCGCCGGCCAGCCAATGTCCGAGAAGAAGCAGGGTGCCGAGGACCAGTTCGAACGGCGGAAGGAGGATGGCCGTCAGGTTGATCAAATCGTCGGGCAGGATGCGGTAATTGAAAACGACTTCGGCAAAAGCGCCGGGGTTCAGGATCTTGTCGATAGATGCGTAGACCAGAAGGCCGCCCAGGAAGAAACGCGCCAACCGGGTCACCGCAGGTCCCTTTTCATTCGAGGAATCGGGGCGCAGCGCTCCTGCGGAGGATGGACGGTTAAGAACATTTCTTGCATGTTGCATGATTGGCAGGGCCCCCGTGTTGACAGATATTTTCCCTCCGGATGTGGGGCAGGCGGGTGACGATCTCGGCGATTTCCCGCTCTTCGTTCAGCCAGTGCGCCAGGTTTCCCCGCATGATTTCGGCGAAGGGATTGGCGTTGTCTCCGGCCAGGAAATAATTGACCCAGAGGCCGTCTTTGCGGCAGTCCACCAGATCGGCCTCTGCAAGGATCTTCAAGTGTTTGGAAACCGTCGGCTGGCTGATGCCCAAGGCAGCCTGTATTTCGCACACACACATTTGACGATGTTCGAGGATCTTGAGGATTTTGACCCTGTTCGCGTCTGACAGGGCCTTCATGACCCTGATGAACCTTTTCATGGCGGAATCTCCTTAGATGTCCATCCGGAAATGATTTTGCGGTAGGACTCCGTTTCCAAGCGGGAAATGAGGATTTTTCTTCACACGCTGCGCGTGCTCAGTCCCACCGCTTCGCGGCGGGTCCCGGTTTGGCCAATATCAAGGAAATCAAGCGTTTGTGCGGAGGCGACCTGCAGGTCGCCGCACAAGCAAACGTGCAGATTGACGCCGAGATTGGCCAAAAAGACCATTTCCGGATGGAAACTCCTTAGGGTTGATGTCCGAAAATGTAGTCAGAGCTGCCTTGGGAGTCAACATCAAAGGGCATGGACATGGTCCGCGATCGGGTCTCCTGCCGTGGCCCACTTCTGGTTGCGAGAACAAGGAAATCTGTGCCCGGATCGAGGCTGGACTCGAGGGTGTTCTGCAGCGCGATCCGTATTTTCCTTGACCCTCAAGACACCGTTTCCTATACTACAACATTTCAGTAAAAAGGAATAATCGGCATAGACAGAGAGTGGTTCCAGGGTCGCGGCCGCCGGCGATCGATCCCTCGGAATACGGAAATGATTTTCCGGTACAGCCCCGTTTCCCATTCCGAAAAGAGGATTTTTTGCCCACATCGAGGAAGTCAAATGCTTGTGCAGAGCCGAGCTGTTGGGCCCTGGACTGGCAGATGTCCAGATGGATGCCGGGATGGGCAGAAAAGACCATTTCCGGATGGAAACCAGTTCGCAGCGCCGATCGATCCTTTTATGACGGCCGGCAGGCCGACGATTTCAAGGGAGGTCATTTATGGGAAAAGTAGCGATTATCGGAGTGGGACAGAGCGCCTTCGTCAGAGGTTATCCGGGTTCCATCAGGGAACTGGCCTTTGAAGGTTTCAAGGATGCCATGCGGGATGCGCAGATCAGTACGAAGGACATCGACGCATCCGTCGTCTGCTCGGCGCCTGAGTACGACAAGCAGCGTTCACCGGCGGGGGTTCTGGCCGAATATTTCGGCCTGACACCGCAGCCGACCTTTTACCTCGAGAGTCTGTGTTCATCGAGCAGTATGGGCCTGAAGGTCGCCTATGCCCTCGTGGAATCCGGACTTCACGATGTGGTGGCGGTCGTCGGCTTTCAGAAGATGTCGGAGATCTCTTCGGCCGAGTCCCAGGAACGGATGGGGCGGGGCGCCGACATCCAGTGGGAAAGCCCCTTCGGAACGATGATGCCTGCTTATTACGCCATGTATGCCCGCGCGCACATGGCCAAGTACGGGACCACATCCGAGGACCTGGCGCTGATCCGAGTAAAGGCGGCCACCTACGGACAGATCAACGAAAAGGCGGTCTATCGCAAGCCGGTGACCTTCGAGATGTTTTCGGATCCCAAGAGCCCGATGGCCTCACCGGTGGCGAGCCCTCTGCGCGTCGGAGACTGCTGTGCCAATGCGGACGGCAGCTCATGCGTCATTGTCGCGAACGAGGAAAAGGCGAAGGCCTTCTGTAAGAAGCCGGTCTGGATCCTGGGTGTCGGCAGTGCGTCCACGGCTGTGAATCTGGCCGGGCGTGAGTTGTTCACGGGTCTGACGGTGGCCCAGCAGGCGGGAGAGCAGGCCTATAAGATGGCCGGTGTGGGCCCCAAGGACATCGATGTGGCGGAGGTCCACGACTGCTTCACCATCGCGGAGATGATGGCCTACGAGAACCTCGGTTTTGCCAAACCCGGCGAGGGGAAGGATCTGATCCGCGGCAAGGAGACCTATAAGGAAGGCAGCATTCCGGTCAATGTCGACGGCGGACTCCTGTCCAAGGGGCATCCGATCGGCGCCACAGGAGGTTCGCAGCTCCGAACCATCGTATTGCAGTTGAGGGGCGAGGCGGGTCCGATGCAGGTCAAGGATCCTGAAATCGGCCTCGTCCACAATATCGGCGGTGTCGGCCTTTACGGCAATGTCACCATCTTGGGGAGGTAAAGAACATGGCGGGACAGAAGAAAGAGATAGACGATCGATTTAAGAAGTTCGGGACGGTAAGCTTTACCTCCATCACGAAGGTCAACGATTTCATCGACCACCTGGAACAGGGCAAGGTTATGGGCACGCGGTGCAAGGGTTGCGGGCTCATGTTTTTTCCGCCCCGTGCGGACTGCTACAAGTGCCTCGGCGGGGAGATGGAGTGGTTCCAGGTCTCCGGAAGCGGCAAACTCGTGAGCTACAGCAAGCTCGAGTATGCCCCAGTAGGTTTCGGGGATGACCTGCCCTACGCTATTGCATTGCTGGATTACGGTGATTACAAGGTCTTTGGACGAATCGCCTCCGACGTCCCCGACGAAGAGATCCAGGTCGGCATGGCCATGCGGACCGAAGTGAACCATCTGCCGAACGGTCAGCTGAACTACGTATTTCACAAGGCCTGATCGGCCTCAAGGAGGCCCCCACCTCCGTGGGGGTCTCTTGAGAGAAACAAAGATGGCCTGTGAGCGAGGAAGTGACGCATCGCAAGAAATGGATAGAACTGTCCTTTCGCATCGATCCGGTTGCCCGCGAGGCCCTGAGCGCCTTTCTATTCGATCTGGGTTCCACCGGGATTGTATCGGAGGATTTTGGAGATCCCGCTTTGCGGGCCTACTTCCCGTCAGATTGCGACCCGGAGGCCGTCGCTTCCAGAACGCAGGTTTTTTTGGAGGAACTGGGCCGCGTCTTCACTGAAATGGAACGGCCTGTCTGGGCTTGGCAGCGAATGGAGGACGAGGATTGGTCCTCTGCCTGGCGCCGCTTTTTCCATCCCACCCGCATCACGCCAAACCTGCTGATCCTGCCGGCCTGGGAAACGCCGTCGGCTGATGAGACCGGTCATATCATCCGCATCGATCCAGGCCTTGCCTTCGGGACCGGCCAGCACCCCACGACCCAGATGTGTTTGAAGGCTCTGGAGAGGGCTTCTTCGAACCGGGGGGTCTGGTCCTTGCTCGATCTCGGAACGGGTAGCGGGCTTCTGGCCATTTACGGCGTCCTGCTCGGCGCCGAGCCCGTCCTCGCCCTGGATGTGGACGACGATGCCCTTGCCTGGGCCGCCAGGAACCTGGAACTCAATTTCGTGCAGCAACAGGTAACGCTTTCAAAGACGCCGGTGGAGGATTGCCGGGAAAACTTCGATGTCATAGCCGCGAATCTGATTTTTGGCGAGATTATGCGCCTGTTGCCGCACCTCCCGAGGCTTCTCGCTCCCGAAGGACTCCTGATCCTCTCGGGACTGCTCGATTCGCAGTTGAACGAGGTTGCCCGCGCCTCGACCCTTCATGGCCTCGTCATGCAGGATACGCTCCTTCAAGATGAATGGGGCTGTCTCCTGTGCAGTCCCGGGGAAAAGGGCTGAGCGGTTTTGCAGGGACGGGCGCTGGAGAGGTTGCGGATGTCTGAAGAGGGTCTCAGGCGTTTTTTCGTGGAGCGGATCGATCCGGATGCCGGAGTGTGCCGCGTCGCGGGGCAGGAGGCGAAGCACATCCGCAAGGTGCTTCGGATGGGCATAGGGCAGCCCCTGCTGCTGGTCGACGAGGGCGGCCGGAGGGTCATCGGCCGGATCACTTCGGTTTCGCCGCAGGAAGTCCAGGTCCTTGTGGAGACGTTGCTTTCCCCTGCCGCCGCCCCTTTGGTCGAGGCGGTCCTCTGCCAGGCGGTGTTGAAGTCGCAGCGGATGGACTGGCTGATCCAGAAAACCACGGAACTGGGGGTCCGCAGGATCGTACCCTTCTTCTCGGAGAGGTCGGTGGTCGACCTGTACGGGGAGAAAACGGAGAACAAGATTCGCAGGTGGCGTGAAATCGCCAGGATGGCGACGACCCAGTGCGACGGGGATCGACCCCCCGGGATCGATCCGCCGCTCAGCTTCGCTGAATGTCTGGCGCGGTACAGGGATGAAGCCGTCCTGAAGGGGATCTTGTGGGAGAAGACGATCGGGTTAACGAACCTCAAGGATTTCCTGCGGTCCAACGCGGCTTCGCCCCGGCGGTTCATCGGCATGGTCGGGCCCGAAGGGGGTTTTTCCGAGCGCGAAATCGAAGAGGCTGCTGCATCCGGCTTCGTCCCGCTTGGACTGGGAAGACGCATTCTGAGGGCTGAGACGGCGGGGATGATCCTGGTCGGGATTGTCCAGTACGAGTGGGGCGATCTCGGGGAGGCAGCCGATCGACAGCGGCAGACAGCCGGGACGGATGCAACGGAAAGATAGTCCGGCTGGATGGACACATGAAGGAGATGTCATGAGCGAAGAGATGACCCGACGTTTGTCGCGATCCATCACCGGGTGGGTCGCGCTCTGGTTTTTGGTTTTGGCGGCAGGATTGGTTGCCGGGGGGTGGTGGTATTTCGAAAGCCTGAGGGCAGGGGCTGTGATGGACGAGCAGCCTGTGCTGAAAACCCTCTGGGATGCCAGGCTGGTTCTCGGCGCGATTCTGGCGGGCAGCGTCCTGGTGACCGGAATCCTTCTTCGCGTCTGCATTGGCGGCACGGTGGGTCGGCATGTGGCCGAATGGCGCCCAGTCGCCCCGGCCGGCGGGAAGCGCGTTCGCACCGAGCGTCCACTCGAGGCGCCGGCGCGGTCCGAGGCGGCTGCGGAATCGCGGGAAACGGCGGAGCGCCGGGCGCTGCAGGTCGTGGCCATTCTGCAGCGGGAGGGCCGCCTGGTCGATTTTCTGAGCGAGGATCTGTCTGCATACGAGGATGCGCAGATCGGTGCGGCGGTCAGGAGCATCCAGGAGAGCTGCCGGAAGGTTTTGCAGAAGCACTTGGCGTTCGCTCCGGTGATGGACCAAGAGGAAGGGGAGCAGGTGACGGTGCAGGCGGGTTTTGACGCCGGATCGATCAAGCTGACCGGGAATGTCACCGGGGATCCTCCGTTTTCCGGTGTCCTGCAGCATCGGGGCTGGCGGGCGACGCGTGTGGACCTGCCGACGCTTTCAGGCACGCAGGACCCGAAGCTGATAGCACCGGCGGAGGTCGAGGTGCAATAGAACCTGCCCGCGGACGGTGGAGGATACCAGCGGAATGTAACACCAACCCCGCGCAAAGCCGGTTGAGGGCGGCCGCCCCATACGGTTGGAAAGGTAAAAGGGAATCTGAGTTTGGACAAGCCGAGCTACATCGTCGGTATCGATCTTGGGACAACCAACAGCGTCGTTGCTTATACAGAAGCGGAGGTCGAGGAAACCGGTTTTCCGGAGATCCATGTCTTCAAAATCCCCCAACTGGTCGGGCCTGGATCTATTGCCGAACGGCCTGTTCTGCCGTCCTTCTTACTCGTCCCCGGGCCGCACGATCTGCCCCCGGGGGCGCTGGCACTGCCTTGGGATCCTGATGGCGATCTGGCCGTCGGTGAGTTTGCCCGCGACCGCGGCGCTGAACTCCCGCACCGGCTGATTGCATCTTCCAAGTCCTGGCTCTGCCACACAGGGGTGGATCGGCGCGCGCCCATACTACCTTGGGAAGGTCCGGAGGACGTCCGTAAGCTGTCGCCGGTCGCCGCGTCGGCCGCTATTCTTTCGCATATCCGGGAGGCCTGGAACCACGCATTCGCCAAGGAGGATGCGAACCTTTTCCTGGAAAATCAGGAGGTTTTCCTGACGGTGCCCGCCTCCTTCGATGCGGTGGCACGGGACCTGACCGTGGAGGCCGCCGGCCTCGCCGGCCTGCCGCAGATCGTCCTGCTCGAAGAGCCGCAGGCCGCATTCTATGCCTGGATCGAGGCGTCACGGGACGGTTGGCGCAAGCGGGTGCGGAAGGGCGATCTGGTGCTGGTGGTGGACGTGGGCGGCGGGACGACGGATTTCAGCCTCATCCGGGTGTCGGATGACAGGGGCGAACTCGAGCTTGACCGGATTGCCGTCGGTGAACACCTGCTGGTGGGCGGCGACAACATGGACCTGACCCTCGCTCATGCTGTGTCGCGATCTCTGGCGGAGCAGGGCCGCAAGTTGAATGCCTACCAGCTGCGCGGCCTCTGGTCGGCCTGCAGGTCTGCGAAGGAAAAGCTCCTCACCGGAGGCGGGGAGGACAAGGTCCCGGTCACGGTCCTCGGCCGCGGGTCGAGCTTGATCGGAGGGACGCTCACCACCCAGCTCGAGCGCGAAGAGGTGAACCGAATCCTGGTGGAAGGCTTCTTCGGCCTCTGCGGGCGCGAGGCCGAGCCGCAAAGCACGGTCCGCACCGGGATGAGGGAACTCGGGCTTTCCTATGCCGCCGATCCGGCCGTTACCCACCACCTGGCCGCATTTTTGCGCCGCGCCGGACGCTCGAGGGAAGGCGTGGACGGTGAAGGGCCTCTGCCGACGGCCGTTCTGTTCAACGGCGGAGTCATGAAGGCGACCGGACTGCGCCGCCGGATCCTGGAGGTGCTTCGGTCTTGGGGGCCGTCACCCGATGGGGTGCGGGAACTCTCGAGCCAGGATCTCAACCTTGCCGTGGCGAAGGGAGCGGCCTATTATGGTTTGGCGCGGCGCGGCAGGGGAATCCGGATCAGGGGCGGCCTGGGTCGGAGCTATTATATCGGTGTCGAGGCTGCCCTGCCTGCTGTTCCGGGCATGCCCACTCCGCAGAAGGCCCTCTGCCTGGCCCCTTTCGGCATGGAGGAAGGCACGGAGGTGACCCTCGAGGGGAAGACCTTCGGGTTGCTGGTCGGGGAACCGGTCCGATTCGATTTCCTGGGTTCGCTGACGCGACGTCAGGACACCCCCGGGACCATTGTGGAAGACTGGGAAGGTGAGATCGAAACCCTGACGACCCTGGAGACCGTGCTGGAGGGTGAACCGGGAACGGTCGTTCCGGTCGTCTTGCAGGTAAAGGTCACCGAGGTGGGTGCACTCGAGGTCTGGTGCCTGGCCCAGGAGGGGGGCGGCCGGTTCAGGCTCGCATTCAACGTCAGGGAGCACGCAGATCGCGAAAATGGTCGATAAGCGTTTCATCGTCGGAATTGATCTCGGGACCACCAATTCGGCGGTCTCCTACGTGGACCTGGAAAACGGGGAACGCCTGCCGGCAGGCATACACCTGTTCGCCATTCCCCAGCTGAATGCCCCGGGAGAAGTGTTGGCGCAGGACATTCTTCCCTCTTTCCTGTATCTCCCGGGTGGGCACGAGATCGATCCGGAGGCGGTGCGGCTGCCTTGGCACACGCCTGCAGCTGAGGGCCTGGTCGGGGTTTTTGCGCGCGAACAGGGCGCCAGGGTGCCGAAACGGCTGGTTTCATCGGCCAAGAGCTGGCTTTGCCACGGCAGGGTGGACCGCAGGGCGGCCGTCCTCCCGTGGGGCGTTGACGAGGGCCTGCCGCGCGTCTCGCCGGTCGCCGCCACGGCCGCCTATCTGCGGCACGTCCGCGAGGCATGGAATCACCGCTGGGACTATGACGAAGCCCTCCTTCTGGAAGGTCAGAACGTGGTCGTGACGGTACCGGCCTCCTTCGACGAGGTGGCGCGGGATTTGACGGTGGAGGCGGCGGAAAGCGCCGGCATCCCGAAATTTCTGCTGCTCGAAGAACCCCTCGCCGTATTTTACAGCTGGCTCGTTCGGCACGAGAATGATTGGCACGAAAGGGTGCGGCCGGGCGAACTCGTTCTGGTGTGCGACGTGGGGGGGGGGACCACCGATTTTACGCTCATCACCCTCCGGGAAAAGGAGGGTGTCCCGGAGTTCGAACGGATTGCGGTGGGGGACCATCTCATCCTCGGCGGGGACAACATGGACCTCGCCCTGGCCCGTATCGCCGAAGGCCGCATGCAGCGCGGGGGTAGGGCCGCGCCGCTCCAGCTGCATCGCTGGCAGGCCCTCTGCCATCAGTGCCGTTCGGCCAAGGAAGAGATTTTGACCGGGGATGCGCCTTCCCGCAGCATCACCCTGGTCGGCGAGGGTCGTCGCGTCATCGGCGGCACGCTCAGCACATCTTTGGATCGGGAGGAGATCGAGCGGGTGATCCTGGATGGGTTCTTCCCGCTGGTCGACCCCGATGAAGACCTCAGAGAGCCTCAGCGCAGGGGCATGACGGAACTCGGCCTCCCCTATGCCCAGGATCCGGCGATTACACGGCACCTGATCCGCTTTCTCGAACGGCATCGGGAAGACATCGCCCGGGCTTCAGGGCGCGAAACGCCCTATCCGGACCTGATCCTCTTCAACGGCGGGGCCCTGAAACCCGCGATCATTCGGGACCGAATCCGGCAGGCGGTCCGCTGCCGGTTTTCTCTGACCGATGAAGGGGCGCCCCGGGTGCTCGAAAACCCGCATCTCGATCTGGCCGTCGCTATCGGGGCGTCCTATTATGGACTCGTCAAGGTGGGACGAGGCGTCCGAGTCGGCAGCGGGAGTCCGCGTGCCTACTATTTGGGACTCGGAACCGCAGGGCGCGCGGAGAAGGATACGGAGGGCGGAAAGGCGATCTGCCTGATCGAGAGGGGTATGCACGAGGGGGCCGATATCCGGGTGCCGGACCGTAGATTCGAGGTTCTGGCCAACCAGCCGGTGCATTTTCAGCTCTTCAGTTCGAGCTTCCGCTCGGGCGATCACATCGGGGATGTCATCGAGGTGGATGAAACCCTGACGGCGCTTCCACCGATCCGCACCGTCATCCAGTTCGGGAAAAAGGCCCGTGAAACGGCCATACCTGTTCAGGTGGAGGCGTCCTATACGGAGATGGGAACTCTTGCCATCTGGTGCCGGTCTCTTTTAACGGAACACCGGTGGCGCCTCCAGTTTCAGCTGCGTGAAGCAGAGGCCGCGGTTCCGGTTGCGGACCATGCCTTTCTCGAGGAGTCCGTTGTGGAAGGGGCTCTGAGTGTCATTGAGGAGACCTTTACGGGTACGGGACAGGGCCCGGCGCCGGAGCGCCTGGTCAAGACGCTGGAAGAGCAGATCGGCAAATCGAAGGATCGCTGGCCCCTCAGCGTCATCCGCCGTTTTGCCGACGCCTTGATGGAGTGCCCCGATGCCAGGGAAAGGAGTTCGGAGGTGGAGTCCCGCTGGCTCAATCTCCTGGGGTTCTGCCTGCGGCCGGGCTTTGGTGATGCCCTGGACGAGCACCGGCTCCAAAAGATCTGGCGGCTGTACAACCGCGGGCCTCTGCACACGAATCACCCGCAGGTCCGCCCGGAGTGGTGGTGCCTCTGGCGGCGCGTGGCCGGGGGATTGAGTGTTGCGCAGCAGAGGCAGGTGGGGATCGATTTTGCGGCGCTCGTTCGTCCGAAGAAGAAGAAAGACCAGAAGAAGCTTCCGCCCCAGGAGCATCTGGAGCTGTGGATGGCCCTGGCGAATATGGAGCGGCTGCCGGCCGCGGACAAAGAACTGTGGGCGCGCATTCTGCTCGAAGGATTCAACCCGAAAAGCGTCAAACCGCAGTACTGGTGGGCGCTGGCGAGGATCACGGCCCGGGAGCCCCTTTACGGCCCGGTGGACCGTGTGGTTCCACCCAGGGCTGTGGCCGCGATGGTCGATACGATCCTCGCCACGGACTGGCGCAACCCGAAACCGGTCGGTGCGGCCCTGGCCCAGATGGGTCGATTGACCGGGGACCGGACGCGGGACCTGGATCTGGAGGTGATCGCGCGCATGGTGGCATGGCTGGAGCCTCACGAGTGGGCCCATGAATGGATTCGATGCCTGCGGGAGGTGGTTCCGGTGGCGGAGCAGGAGGAGGAAGCGCTTTTCGGCGAGGCGCTGCCTGCCGGGATTCGGCTGCACCAGGGATGATGAAGAGGAGAAAAGGACTGATTCACGAATGAAGACGACGAGGTGAACAACATGCAGGAGACGGCCAAACTCATTGTGGACGGCAGGACCTTCGAACTGCCCATCGTCCGTGGAACGGAGGGCGAAAAGGCCCTGGACATCTCACGCCTCAGGAGTGAAACCAGTCTGATCACCCTCGATCCGGGGTATGCCAATACCGGCAGCTGCGAGAGCAGCATCACCTTCATGGACGGCGAAAAAGGCATCCTGCGCTATCGCGGGATCCCGGTCGATCAGTTGGCCGAGCGTTCGAGCTTCGTCGAGACGGCCTACCTGCTGATCAACGGAGAGCTGCCTACGCGTCAGGAATTGAACCGCTTTTCGGTCATGTTGAATGACCATTCCCTCGTGCATGAGGATATGCGGGCGTTCTTCGAAAACTTTCCCCGCCGGGCGCACCCGATGGGCATCCTTTCCTCGATGGTGAATGCCCTGAGGGCCTTTTACCCGGAACTCCCGGAGCGCGGCGAGGAGGAGGAGATCAACATCACCTTCACGCGGCTGCTCTCGAAGGTCCGGACGATGGCGGCCGCCTCCTACAAGATCTCGCGGGGGCACAGGGTCGTCTATCCGCGGCATGATCTCAGCTACTGCGCAAATTTTCTGAACATGATGTTCGACTCGCCGGTCAAACCCTACGTCATTGACGACGATATTGTCCAGGCGTTGAATGTCTTCTGGATCCTGCATGCCGACCATGAACAGAACTGTTCGACGGCGGCGGTCCGGTTGGTGGGAAGCGCACGGGTCAATCTCTATGCCGCCATCTCCGCGGGGATTTGCGCCCTCTGGGGACCATTGCACGGCGGGGCCAATCAGGCGGTGATCGAGATGTTGAATCGGATCTATACGGAGGGAGGAGACCCCGGCCCATTCATATTGCGTGCCAAGGACCGCAAGGACCCCTTCCGTTTGATGGGTTTCGGGCATCGCGTTTACAAGACCTACGATCCGCGGGCGAAGATCATGAAGGCCATGTGCGACCGGATCCTGGAAAAGCTCAATCTGAACGACCCGCTTCTGGACATTGCGAAGACGCTCGAAGAGGTGGCTCTCAACGACCCCTATTTCATCGATCACAACCTGTACCCGAATGTGGACTTCTACAGCGGGATTGTCCTGAGGGCCCTCGGGATCCCATTGAACATGTTCACGGTCATGTTTGCCATCGGGCGGTTGCCGGGTTGGATCAGCCAGTGGAAAGAGAGCGTGGACGACCCGAAGTGGAAGCTGCACCGGCCGCGGCAGATTTATGTGGGCCCTCGGGAAAGGGATTACGCTCCTATTGGGGAGCGGAAATAGGGCAAATCAGCAGGGAGGGGATCTCCATGTATCTTTTGAAGGTTCGCTTGGACCGCAACCCCGGCAAGTTCCACGACAAGGTGAATCGACTGATGGACGAGGTCATGAACCTGCGGGGTCCGGTCCTGAACGCCACGAGCGCCGATTGGGTGCCTGAGGCGGACCTGTACGAAACAGCGGAAGAAATCGTCCTGTTGGTGAATCTGGCCGGGGTCCGCAAAGAGGATATCGAAGTGACCTTTTTCGAAAATTACCTGCGGGTAGCCGGAACCAGGGCGCTTTGCGGGAGCGATGCGCCTGCGCGCTACCACCGTCTCGAAATGGGACACGGCAATTTCGAACGAATCTTCCGGGTGCCCGCCTGGGTCGATGGGGATCGGATCGAAGCCGCCTTTTCGGAGGGTCTCCTGACCGTCCGGATGAAAAAGGGCCCGATGCCGCAGCCGCGGTTCATCGAACTGGATCAGTGATTTCCGGGCAGTGCTCGAAGCTGGGGTGATAGACCTCTTTGAGGAGATGTGGATGGATTTTTCCGATAAAAAGATCCCGGACGCTTTACCGGTGCTTCCTTTGAAGGATGCCGTGATCTTCCCCAGGATGGTGGTCCCTCTGGCTATCCGGGAGGAGGCGCATCGCCGGTTGGTGGATGACGCCCTCCACGGGGACAAGATGGTCCTGACCGTCATGATGAAGGACGGGGCGGAGGGAGAAACGACCGGTACGCCGGAGGTGCACCGGATCGGGACGGCGTGCCATATCATGAAGCTGTCGAAGATGGATGAGGGCACCGTCGTTGTCGTGCAGGGCATAGCGCGGGTAGAGATCAAGGGCGTCAAACAGGGGGAGCATTACAGCCTGGCCGAGGTGGAGCGTCTGGAAGACATCGGCCGCAGCGGGAAAAAGATCGATGCGATGACGTTGAGCATCATGAATCTATTCAAGGAGATCGTGGATCTGTCCCCCCACCTGCCGGACGAGCTGATCGATCTGGCCAAGAATATCGAGGAGCCGGGTCCTCTGGCGGATATGATCGTTTCCACCCTCAATCTCGATCGCCACAAGAAGCAGGACATCCTCGAGTGCCTGGATGTCAAGACCCGGCTGGAGCGGATTACGCGCTTTCTGAGCGAGGACCTCGAACTGCAGAAAATGGGGCGTCAGATCCAGGATCAGGTGAAAAAGGGGATCGACCAGCACCAGAAGGAGTTCTACCTGAAGGAGCAGCTCAAGGCGATCCAGAAAGAACTCGGAATGGGGGATGACGAAGGCTCCGAGATCGACGAACTGCTGGAGCGGCTCGAGGAAAAGGATCTGCCGGAACCGGTCAAGGCGGTGGCGGAAAAAGAGCTTCGCAGGCTTTCCGGGATGAACCCTGCATCCTCCGAATACACGGTTTCCCGAACCTACCTGGATTGGATCCTCGACCTGCCCTGGAACGAGGGGACGGAGGAGACCCTGGATATCCGGCGTGCGGAGCGGGTCCTGAACAGGCATCACTACAACCTCGAAAAGGTCAAGAAGCGTATTCTCGAATACCTGGCGGTGCGTAAGCTGAATCCGGCCCACAAGGGCCCGATCCTCTGCCTGGTGGGGCCGCCCGGGACAGGCAAGACGAGCCTGGGACGATCGATCGCCGAGGCCATGGGCCGCAAGTTCGTCCGCACCTCCCTCGGCGGGGTGCGGGACGAGGCCGAGATCCGTGGGCATCGCCGCACCTATGTGGGCGCCCTGCCCGGCCGGATCATCCAGGGGATCAAACGGGCGGGTTCCAACAACCCGGTCTACATCCTGGATGAGATCGACAAAGTGGGGACCGACTTTCGCGGGGATCCGTCTTCGGCGCTTCTCGAAGTCCTCGATCCCGAGCAGAACTTCTCGTTTTCCGATCACTACCTGGAGGTGGAATTCGATCTGTCGAAGGTCATGTTCATTGCCACGGCCAATCAGCTGGATCCGGTGCCGCCTCCCCTCCGGGACCGGATGGAGGTGCTCGAGCTGGCCGGCTACACGGAGGACGAGAAACTCAACATCGCCCGGAAATTTTTGATCCCAAGACAGGTCAAGGAGCATGGACTCAGCCGGGAGAAGATCATCATCCGGACGCCGGCTGTCCGGAAGATCATCCGGGAATACACCCGGGAGGCGGGGGTCCGGAATCTCGAGCGCGAGATCGGCGCCATCTGCCGTGCGGTCGCCCGCGGGGTGGCCGAGGGGAGCGAAGACCTTTTTGACGTCTCGGCAGCTGCGCTGCAGGAGTACCTCGGGAACCCGCGTTTTACCTTCGATCTGGCGAAGCGGACTTCGGTTCCCGGGGTGGCCATTGGACTGGCCTGGACCCCTGCAGGAGGGGATATCCTCTTTGTCGAGGCGACGATGATGCCGGGGAAGAAATCACTGAACCTGACCGGTCAACTCGGGGATGTGATGAAGGAGTCCGCCCATACGGCGATGAGCTATCTGCGGTCGAAGGCCGCTCAGTTCGGGATCAGGGAGGACTTTTTCGCGGAACGGGATTTTCACATCCACGTCCCTGCCGGCGCCATCCCCAAGGACGGCCCGTCCGCCGGCGTCACCATGCTGACGGCACTGGCCTCGTTGTTGATCGGGAGGCCCGTTCGGCACCGCGTCGCCATGACGGGCGAGGTGACGTTGCGGGGCATGGTCCTGCCGGTCGGCGGGATCAAGGAGAAGGTTCTCGCTGCGAGCCGGAGCGGGATCAAAGAGATCATCCTCCCGGAGGGGAATCGCCATGATCTGGATGATATCCCCGAAAAGATCCGCAAGCAGCTGATTTTCCATCTGGTTAACCGCATGGAAGACGTCCTCGCGCTGGCGCTCGAGGAAAAAAAGGACGAGACGGAAAAGCGTTCCCATGAGGCTTCGACAGTGAAGCAGGCATCGGAGGAGGACGGAAAATGACGGAGCAGGACGAGGCAGTGAGCCGTTGGGTATGGGTGATCGTGCAAAGTGACGGGAGCGGGGAGCAGTTTCTGGGGCAGGTCGATGGGGATCTGAACATCTCCTTCATCCCGGCCTTTCCGGAAAAAGACGCCGCACTGATGGGGCTTGGCCGGTTGGCGAGGGAAAAGGGCATGACCTACGAAGCCCAGGCCATCCGCCTTGACGATTTGAGGGCCCGGGCCGGGCAGAACGGCTTCGCCGTGTTCGTCCTGGATGGCGAAGGCCGCATCGTCGAAAGGCACTGATCGGCGCCGGGGTACCGTGCCTGAAGGTCGCCGCACAAGCGAAGGTGCAGATCGATGCCGAGAGTGGCAAAAAACCCCCATTTCCAGATCGGCGACCGGGTAGTACAGGGAAACCGTTTCCAGATGGAGATTTATTTTACAAAGCGAAAGAGCTTCTTGACGGCGGTCCAGCCCATTTTGCGCCGCAGGATGCCGAGTTGATCCTGGAGCGGCAGGTTTTTCGGGCAGACGTCCTCGCACCCCAGCAGGCCCATGCATCCAAAGATGCCTTCGTCGGTTCCGATGACGTCGAAATACTCCTTATCTCCTCTCTGATCCCGGGGATCCAACATGAATCGCGCAATGCGGTTCAATGCCACCGCCCCCATGAAATCCTTCCGCATATTGGCGGTGCCGCAGGCCGCGACACAGCACCCGCACTCGACGCAGCGCTCGAGTTCATAGATCTCTTCGGCGACGGCGTTGTCCATCCGCTCTTCCTCGCCATTCGGGTCGAAGGACTTGCTGGTGTGGATCCATGAGCCGATGCGCTCGTTCATGGCCCTGAACCACGTGCCCGTATCCACCGAAAGATCCCCGATCAGCTTGAAGACCGGCAGGGGCATGAGGGTGATATCCTCGGGCAGGTCTTTGGTGAGCGTCTTGCAGGCGAGGCCCGGCCGGCCGTTGATGACCATCGCGCAGGAGCCGCAGATTCCGGCGCGGCAGCAGAAGTCGAATTGCAGCGAAGGGTCCTGCTCTTCGCGGAGGCGCGAGAGGGCGATGAAGAGGGTCATACTGTCGGTCTCCTCCAGGCGGAAGAGATCCGTGTGGGGCGAAGATGCAGGGTCCTGTGGATTGTAGCGGAAGATTTGGAAGGTGAGCCGTCTCGCCATGATGTCAATCTCCTATGATTTCCCCATCGCAGCTGATGATCTTGCAGACGCCGTAACCCCGTTCGCCGGGGGGAAGGTCGAGGACCTTCGAGGCCGGTTCGTAATTCAGGGTCGGGAGGTCATGGCCTTTCTGCCATGTGGCCAGGGTCCGGGTCAGCCAGTCGCGGTCGTTTCGGGCCGGAAAATCCTCTCTTGCGTGGCAGCCGCGGCTTTCGGTGCGCTGCAGGGCCGCGTATGCGACGCAGATGGCCAACCGCAGCATCGCCTCGATCTTGAGGGCCAGACCCAGCTCGGGATTGGCCCCGATGCCGTTGGAGCGTAGTCCGACCCTCTGCGCCTGGCCATAGATCTCCTGCAGCGTGTCGACCGCTTTTTGGAGATCCGTCTCGTTGCGGAAAATTCCGACGTGCTCCATAAGCTCGTTCTGCATGGCGTCGCGCACCTGGAAGACGTTTTCCTTCCCGGCGCTTCGGGCGCGCAGGCGCTGGATCCGGTCCTCCTCATGAACCAGGCGGTCCCGCACCGTGCTTGTTTTGAACTGAGTTTCATACCCTTTCAGGAATTCGGCGATTCTCTCTCCGACAATCTTGCCGGCGACGATGGTTTCCGCCAGGGAATTGCCGCCCAGGCGGTTGAAGCCGTGCATGTCCCAACAGGCAGCCTCGCCGGCGGCGAAGAGGCCCTTCAGACCGTAAGCGGCCCCGTCCTTGTTCGTTCGAACTCCTCCCATGCTGTAATGCTGTGCCGGACGCACCGGGATGAGCTGGGTGACAGGGTCCACGCCGAGGAAGTTGTTGCAGATCTCGTCCACCTCTCGGAGCTTGGTCTTGATGTGCTGGGCGCCGAGGTGGCGTATGTCCAGCCAGAGGTGGTCGCCATAAGGGCTTTTGACACCGAACCCCTGGCGGATGTGGTGGGTCATCCAGCGTGAAACCACGTCTCGAGAGGCGAGTTCTGCCTTCTGGGGCTCGTATTGCGGCATGAAGCGCTCTTCGTTGACGTCCAGCAGGGTTCCCCCGTCCCCCCGGCAGCCTTCTGTCACCAGAATGTTGGTCGGGACGATGCCTGTCGGGTGGAATTGGATGGCCTCCGGATTACCTATCGGGACGACTTCTGTAGCGAGGGCCAGAAGGGCCCCGGATCCGTCATTGATGACCGCATTCGTCGTTTCACGATAGATCCTGCCGTAGCCTCCGGTAGCGATCAGCGTGGCTTTGGCCAGGTAGACCCGGAGTTCCCCTGTCTTCAGGCAGCGGGCCACAGCGCCGGTGCAAGTCTCCCCGTCGTGGATCAAGGCGATGGCCTCGACTCGGTCATGAACGGTAACCCCGAGCTCCACCACTTTGTTGTCCATGGTGTATAAAAGCGTGTGGCCAGTTCCGTCCGAGGTGTAGCAGGTGCGCCACTTGGCGGTTCCACCGAAGTCACGGGCGGTGATCAGTCCCTTGCGCTCCTCGGGTTCGACCTTTTCGTATTTCTGGCCGCCCTTGAAGTAAGACGACTGCCCCGGCACCACGCGATTCCAGGGGATGCCCCAGAATGCCATCTCGCGCACGGCGATCGGAGCGGTGTCCACGAACATCCGCGCGACCTCCTGGTCACAGCCCCAATCCGAACCTCTCACCGTATCCAGAAAATGGACGTCAGGGCAGTCCCCGGCTCCCATGGTACAGTGGCCGAGCGCGGCCTGCATGCCTCCTTGTGCGGCCGAAGAGTGGGACCGTCTCGGGGGAACGATGCTCAAGCAGATGGTGCTGAAACCGTTGGAGGCCACCTCCACGGCAACCCGTTCGCCGGCGAGGCCGGCACCGATACACAGGAGATCGGTCAAAATCGTTTCCACAGGCAGGACTCCTTTGCGACCAATAAAGGGCATCATTCCGCTCATTAGAATAGGCGGACCGCCGGTCAGGCCCCGCTTGGGGCCCTGGCGCACGCGCTCGGCCTTCATTACGTGCGATCGGGGAAGGGGCCGACGTAGGAAGGTCAGACCGAAAGGGTCAAAAAGCGAACGATGGTGATCAACCCGATCAATACGAAAATACCGGTCAAAATATTCTCAAATTTTTTCAATCCCTTGCGGCTTCTGCGTTGGATGAAGCCCCACTTGACGCCGATGCGGTAAAAGCCGATGCCCACGTGCAGTTCGACCATCGGCAGGAGAATCAGGTAAAACACGAGCCAGTACCCCCCCTGGATGCGGGCGGCGCTCTTGGCGGCGGTGATGGGAAGATCGGTCAGGACGGTCCACATGTGAATGGAGCCCATGATCAGGATGATCATGGCGGTGACGACCTGCACGAGCCAGAGCCAGGTGTCCAGATGATGAAGCGAACGGCTGTGCTTCCAGACGGCGGACTGCTGCTCGACCCTGAACGGGATCTTGCGGGCCGCCAGGATGAAGTGCATCAGGAAGGTGGCGCCTATCAGCGGGCCCCCGACCTGGGCCATGTAAGAGTCCTCGAAAAACCGGGCGATGGCGTTCATGACGCCGGGCCCGAAGTTGACGCTTGCGACCAGGACCATGTGGCTCCACATAAAGAGAATGAGACCGGCACCGGTCAACATCTGAAGCAGATCGAGATAGGCGGGGATCCTCCCCGGGGAGTGGACGAAGATCGTAGTGTCGATGGCCATGGCGCCTCCTGGTCTCAGCCTGTCCCCGTCGCTGGGCGGGGCCTGGGGAAATGGGGCAAGGTACGGCACGGGGGGAATGAAACGCGTTTTTCTGACTTTTTAGGGGAAGAAGGGCCGGTCTGTCAACAATTAGTTTCCATCCGGAAAGGGTCTTTTTGGCCAATCTCGGCGTCAATCTGCACGTTTGCTTGTGCGGCGACCTGCAGGTCGCCTCCGCACAAACGCTTGATTTCCTTGATATTGGCCAAAAATCCTCATTTCCGGATTGGAAATGGAGTTCTACCGGAAAATCGTTTCCGGATGGAGACCAATTAATTTCCACCCGGCAAGGGTCTTTTTGGCCAATCCCGACGTCAGTGTGGAGGATTGCCTGTGCGGAGCCCTGCTGCTCAAATCAGCGCAAGGAATTCATTTTATGAGCATTGCTATGACCACTCGCTTCCGGATTGGAGACCGGATCGTACAGGGAAACCATTGGGGGATGGATGCCCATAGAAAAGAATACGAAACAGTCTCCGTCTCTCGAGCGCACGCTTCCTGCGCATTCCGGTCATGGTAAAATAGGTCCTAATCATTTGCGATATTTGAATAAAATCCGCCCGGAGGCCCGAATTTTTTTCTTGACAGGGCACAGCAAGTTGGCTATAGACGTCCATCATCATGGATCATCCGGAAGGCCCTCTGGACGAACGGATTCGGGGGGGCCAATTTTTTTGTTCGCCTTTTTCAGGTAAACCTGTCATGTACTTGACCGCTTTTTTGATCGAAAGAAGGTCGGCCATCCTCAAGGGGTGGCGCGACGCCCTTTTCGAAAGCTATGAACCGGAGGGGCGTGATTTTTTGCGTCGGCAGAAAGATCCGTTTTCCAACCCTGTCGGGGCGACTCTAAGCGGAGAGCTGGAAACGGTGTATGACCATCTCGTTTCCGGGGGCTCTGCCGAGGACATAGCGGCCTGCCTGGATCGGATCATACGAATCCGCGCTGTGCAGGATTTCAGCCCCTCGAAAGCCTTGGCTTTTCTCATCCAGCTCAAACCGGTCATCCGCAAGGAGCTGCAGGGCGCAAAGTCCTCCGGCGCCGCGGCTTCGGCGGAGTTGCTGGAAGTGGAGGACCGGATCGATGCGCTGGCTCTGCAGGGCTTTGATGTCTATATGGCCTGCCGGCAGCATCTCAACGAGCTGCGCGTAAGGGAGATTCGGAACGAGGTGGGGAAGTTACTGGAAAGAGCCAATGCCAAGTATGCCGCTTCGGATCGGCAGGTATCGGACACAACGACCTAATCATCGGGATCGTCATTGGAGGTGAGGTAGCAGCCTATGAATTTCATATTGAGCATTGTCGTTTCGTCATTGGCAGTGGTGTTGATCGTTTTGATCCCCTGGGTGGGGGTGGGGGCGTTCAATCTCCAGTACCTTTTCGGTGTCGTGGTTCCCTACGCGGCCCTGGCCACCTTCATCATCGGGATCGTCGTTCGGGTCATCGACTGGGCCCGCTCCCCGGTGCCTTTCAGGATCCCCACCACGGCCGGGCAGCAATGGTCTCTCCCATGGGTCAAGTACAGTAAGATCGACAATCCGAAAGGCACCGGCGGGGTGATCGTGAGGATGCTCTTCGAGATCCTTACCTTTCGATCCCTTTTCCGGAACACCCGCTTAGAGTATCGACTGAAGGGTGACGGTGCGCCGAAGATCGACTATGAGTGGGAAAAGTGGCTCTGGCTGGCGGCACTGCTTTTCCATTATTCTTTCCTGGTGATCTTCCTCAGGCATTTCCGGTTTTTTGTCGAGCCTATTCCGGGGTTTGTCCACCTGCTGGAGAGCCTCGACGGCTTCATGCAGATGGGTGTGCTGCCGTTTAACGGGCTCGGCCTTCCGGGCGTGTATCTGACGGATATGCTCCTTATGCTGGCCGTAACCTATCTCTTCGTCCGGCGGATTTACGTTCATCAGACCCGTTACATCTCGCTGCCGGCGGATTATTTTCCCCTGTTTCTCATTCTCGCTCTGGGCACGACCGGGATCCTGATGCGTTACTTCATCCGGGTCGACATCACTGCCGTCAAGGAGCTGGCGGTGGGTCTCTTCAAATTTCACCCAACGATTCCGGGCGATATCGGGGTGATCTTCTACATTCATCTGTTCGTCATCAGCGTGCTGATCGCGTATTTCCCCTTCAGCAAGCTGATGCACATGGCCGGGATATTCCTGTCGCCGACGAGAAACCTGTCGAACAACAGCCGTATGAAGAGGCATATCAACCCGTGGAATTATCCTGTGCATTACCACACATATCAGGCATACGAAGACGAGTTCCGTGAGGCCATGGTGGAAGCTGGACTCCCGGTTGACAAAGAGCCTGAATAACCAACAGGATAGAGAGATAAGGAGTAGACATGGCCAAAGATCCAAAGGCAGGTGAGACCGCCAAGATCAAGCACACCCCACCGCTGATGGAGGGGTGGATGGATACGCCGGTTGACATTCGCGAGGGCATATACTGCTATGGTGGCAAGCCAAAGAACCTCGAAGCTGTCGATATGCCGAACCCGCGTGATTGGAACCCAACAGACGAAGACTGGCAGCTGCCGGACGATTGGGAAAAAATCATCGACGACGGCTTTCGGCTTCGGCTGGATCGCTTCAGATCGTTCAAGCTCTTTATGGATATCTGTGTCCGATGCGGGGCCTGTGCGGACAAGTGCCACTTCTTCATCGGTTCGGGCGATCCGAAGAACATGCCGGTGCTTCGCGCGGAACTGATCCGCTCCGTCTATCGGAAGAAATACACGGTTGGAGGGAAGCTGTTCGGCAAACTGGCAGGCGCGAGGGATCTCACCTCAGATGTCCTGAAAGAGTGGTGGTATTACCTGTATCAATGCACGGAGTGCCGCCGTTGCTCTCTTTTCTGCCCCTATGGCATCGATACAGCCGAAGTGACGATCATCGGGCGCGAGTTGACGAACCTGATCGGCCTCAACACCGACTGGATCGCGGCCCCGGTGGCGAACTGCAACCGCACCGGCAATCATCTCGGCATCCAGCCTCATGCCTACAAGGACATGATGGACTTCTTCGTCGACGAGATCGAGGATATCACAGGGATCCGGGTTGAGCCGAGCTTCAATCGCAAAGGAGCGGAAATCCTGTTCATCACCCCTTCTGGGGATGTCTTTGCCGATCCCGGTACGTATACGTGCATGGGTTATCTCATGCTTTTCCATTATCTACAGAGCCAGGGCCTCGACATCACCTGGAGCACCTATGCCTCCGAAGGGGGCAATTTCGGATACTTTACCTCTCATGAGATGGCCAAGCGGTTGAACGCCAAGATGTACGCGGAAGCGAAGCGGCTCGGGGTGAAATGGATCCTGGGTGGGGAGTGCGGCCACATGTGGCGCGTCCTGAACCAGTACATGGACACCTTCAACGGCCCGGCGGATTTTCTCGAAGAGCCGGTTTCGCCTCTTACGGGGACGAAGTTCGAGAATGCCAAGGGGACCAAGATGGTTCACCTAGTTGAATTTACGGCGGATCTGATCAAACATAACAAGCTCAAACTGGATCCTAGCCGGAACGATCACCTCAAGGTCACCTTTCACGATTCGTGCAATCCGGCACGGGGTATGGGTTTCTTCGAGGAGCCGCGCTATGTGATCAACGCCGTGTGCAATAACTTTTACGAAATGCCCCCGCAGACCATTCGTGAGCAGACCTTCTGCTGCGGAAGCGGCGCCGGGCTGAACGCCGGGGAGAACATGGAACTGAGGATGCGCGGCGGCCTGCCGAGGGCCAACGCTGTCCGCCATGTCAAAGAAAAGTATGGCGTCAACATGCTCTCCTGCATCTGCGCCATTGACCGGGCGGTGTTTCCCACCCTGATGGATTTCTGGGTTGGAGATGTGGGGGTCACCGGGGTCCATGAAATGGTAGCTAACGCCCTCGTCTTCGAAGGGGAAAATGAACGGACCACCGACCTGCGTGGCGAACCCCTCGCTGGAATGGAGGATGATGACAATGTATGATGGAGGGAAAATCATCACCGGCTTGGTCATCGGTCTTGGGCTGCTGCTCTTTCCGTTTTTCTACAATGCGGGGAAGGCCGCCAAGGCGCCTGATCCCGAGTTGACTCCCAAGGCGCAGGAAGCCAAGGTGTGTGTGATGGATAAGGCTTACATGCAGAGCTCTCACATGACTCTGCTGGACGATTGGCGTCACACGGTCGTGCGTGATGGGGAACGCTATTTCAAGGCCAAGAGCGGCACCGTGTATTACAAAAGCCTTCAGGTGACCTGCCTGGATTGTCATTCCAACAAGACGAAGTTCTGCGACCAGTGCCACAACTATATGGGTGTTGCGCCGTACTGTTGGGACTGCCATCTTGAGCCGGAGGAGAAAAAATGAAGGGCATCGACAGAAGGGAGTTTCTGAAGATAGGTGGTATGGCAGCCATAGCAGGGCTGGGAGGGAAGGCTGCGCTCGAGATCCTGGCACCCGGAAAGCTCGAGGCCGCGCAGCAGATCCCTTTGACCAAGGGCAAGCACTGGGCGATGGTCGTGGATACGACCAAGATGGACGATGCCTTGATGGATGTCTGCATCGAGGCGTGCCACAAAGAGCATAATGTTCCGAATCTCGGGAATCCGAAGGAAGAGATCAAGTGGATCTGGAAAGAAACCTATGAGCATGCGTTTCCTGGGCAGGAGCACGAGTTTATTGGTGAGCGTTTTCATGGAATGAATTTCCTGCTGATGTGCAATCACTGCACTAACCCGCCGTGTGTCCGAGTCTGTCCGACACAGTCGACCTGGAAGCGGGAAGATGGGATTGTCATGATGGACATGCACCGGTGCATCGGTTGCCGGTTCTGCATGGCGGCCTGTCCGTATGGAGCGCGAAGCTTCAATTGGGGGGATCCGCAGCGGGTCCGCACCGATGAAGAGCTGATGCCGATGAATCCAGGTTTCCCCCTGAATAAGGATTACCCGACGCGCAGCAAAGGTGTGGTTGAGAAATGCAATTTCTGCGCTGAGAGACTGGCAAAAGGGGATCAGCCCGCCTGCGTCGAGGCCGCCGCCAAGGTGCGAAAAGGCGCACTGGTTTTTGGGGATCTGGCGGACCCGCATTCTGAGGTCAGGAAGGTTTTGAAGGAGCATTACACGATCCGGCGCAAGCCCGAACTGGGTACGGGGCCCAACTTATTTTTCATTGTATGAGGTGGTTATGCTTGATACGGCGCTGAAGGGAACACAACGATACTGGGGATGGTTGATCTTCCTGCTGGTCTTGATGGGCATCGGATTGGGCTGCTATCTCTATCAGTTTCAGGAAGGACTGAAGGTCACGGGGATGAGCCGCGATGTCTCCTGGGGCTTTTATATCGCCCAATTCACTTACCTGGTCGGTGTCGCTGCCGGAGGGGTGATGGTGGTTCTTCCTTATTATCTCCACGATTATAAGGCGTTTGGCCGGATCACCATCTTGGGTGAGTTTCTGGCTATCGCTGCGGTTGTGATGTGCCTGCTGTTCATTTTCGTCGATCTCGGGAATCCGGTGCGGATTATGAATGTGATCATGTATCCGACGCCGAACTCGATCCTATTTTGGGACATGATCGTGCTGAACGGGTATCTGCTTCTGAATGTCCTGATCGGATGGAATGTGTTGAGTGCTGAAAGGAAGGGGCTTCATTATCCCGGGTGGGTGAAGACGCTGATCTACATCTCCATCCCGTGGGCCTTCAGCATTCATACCGTGACGGCATTTTTGTACGCCGGTCTGCCCGGCCGGCATTTCTGGTTGACCGCCATCATGGCTGCTCGCTTTCTTGCGTCTGCTTTCGCCGCCGGGCCTGCACTGCTCCTGTTGCTGTGTTTGATCGTGCGGCGGGTGAGTCGTTTCGACCCTGGAGAAAAGGCGGTCAGGACTCTCGGAGGCATTGTCACTTACGCCTTCATCCTGAACATCTTCTTTTTGCTGCTCGAAGTCTTCACGGCTTTTTACAGTCAGATCCCTGGGCATATGCACAGTTTTGTATACCTGTTCGCGGGGTATGAGGGCTTTGGGAAGCTCGTGCCATGGATGTGGACCTCGGTGGGTTTTGCGATCCTTGCTTTGATCTTGTTGATAGTTCCCGGCACACGGCGGAAGGATGATACCCTTGCCGTCGGTTGCGCTGCTGTCATCATATCCAGTTGGATCGACAAAGGGATGGGGCTTGTCATCGGCGGCTTCGTGCCGAACCCCTTTGACCGGGTGTTCGAGTACTGGCCGACAACCCCTGAAATTTTGATTACCATCGGTGTGTGGGCTACTGGCTTCTTCGTTCTGACAGTGCTCTATAAGATCGCTGTCTCGGTCAAGGAGGAGGTTGGGGCCTAACAAAAGCCCTGGGGTAGTCCATGCCCCTGTTTTGGGCTGTCATTTGTGAGTATGCGATGGCCTTGTTCCGGGTCGAACAGGGCCATCTGACTTTTGACTGCCAAGCTCCTGTCGGCCAATGGTTGCTTTGTTTGCTGAGCGCGGGCGGGGGAGCCAGCAGGAGGTTTTTGTGGTGGTTAACGGGGATAAAAAGCTTGACAGGGTCTGGTTACTCTGTTACATAACGCGCTGACGTTCAGGGGCATGCCGGTTCTGGAGCCAAAATCAGCGGTCATTTCAAGAGATTGGGTATCTCGTATTTAAAAACTTAGGAGGGTTTGACAGATGGGTTATGAAGTAGTGGTTGACCACGACAAGTGCGAGGGATGTGAGGAGTGCGTCGAGGTTTGTCCTGTCGACGTGTACGAGATGGAAGACGGGAAGTCTGTTCCGGTCAATGCGGAAGAGTGCCTCGGTTGCGAAAGCTGCGTGGAGGTTTGTGATCAGGAAGCCATCACGGTTACCGAAGTATAAATAGAATCGCACCACACGGAAAGTCCGGCCGCCTGGCTTTTGCATGAGCAAGCCCAGGCGGCTTTTTTTGCTGGGATGAACGGTGGTGGTTCTGAGGCGATGCCTGTCTTCAATTGCCGGAGACATAAAAGAGGGCTCCAGGGCCGGTATCGTGCTCAGAAATAGAAAACCGCACTGCCTCTCAGAAGGGGCGGTGCGGTTCTAAACAAATGGATGCAAAAGGCACCCCTGGAAAAACTGGTTTTACAAGAAGGGATCAACCCTTCTTTTCATGGCAGCCGTTGCACTTCTTGAAGGGAGCCTTGGCATCGTCGTTTTGCTCTTTGTGGCAATCCTTGCAGTTCTTGTGGAACGCATTCTGCAGCTTCAGTGCTTCCTTGTCCGGTGGATCGGCTGGATGGCACTCGCTGCATTTCTGGACAGGGTCACCTTCCTTCCAGACGTTTTTGCCATCCTGGATCACATGGTGGCAATCGTCACATGTGGCGCCGTACTCCTCGGAGTGCTTCTTATGGCTGAATTTTACCGGTCCTTGCTTATCTGCGGGGTATTCATTCTGAAGGACGATTTCTTCCGCGACATCGGCGGCCGTGATGGCCCCTACCGCGCAAAGCATAAGGCCGCAAAAAACAACCGTCAGAAGGCTTAGGAATTTCTTATTCATTTCGTTGTTTCACCTCCTTTCACCGTAGGTTTATAAAACGCCAGGTCTGTGGCAGAACTGGCGTGGAACCCGAACTATACAGCTGAAAAGTATAATCTCAGCGGCGAAAAGCTGTCAAGGAAATACCGGCTTTTCCGGGCGCGAGAGGAAGAAGACAGCTGATTCCTCCGCTTCGTGGAGGTGCAGAAGACAGCCGGTTCCAGATTTGAGAGGAAGGCTGAAACGAAAGGTCTGTAAATTCCGAGAAATGAAGAAAGGGGCGTGCATACGGGACCTTTCGCCCTGAACCGGGGGTAAGCCGGGTTCCACATGGGTATCCGGAGCAGACGTCAGCCAGGGCCCACACCCGAAGGCGAGGGTCTGCGATGTTCAAGGGAGATCGGTGAGATCGGCCATTTCTCGAAGGAGGGCCAGTGCGGCCATGGCCTCCTTTTCGTCGATGCGATGGATAGCAAACCCGGCGTGGACGATCACGTAATCGCCCACTTGAGCGTCATCGAGCAGAAGGAGGCTGGTCTGTCGTTGGGTTCCATCCAAATCGATAAGGGCCGTTCGGTCTTGGATCTGAATGATTCTTGCTGGGATGGCCAGGCACATGTCCGTCATTCTCCTGTCGCTTCGGGGACGCAGCCGAGCAGCTTGAGCTCAGCGAGCACCGCATCGATGAGTTCAGGGATTCGTTCTCGTACGGCTGGGGTGGGTTCGAGGCCGATCGACGTGATATCGAGCGGTTCCACTCCCAGGATGACGGTCGAGGGAGGATCGCCGAGGGCGCTCGCCAAGGCGAGCGCCTCGAGCAACCCCACTTGGTGAAGGGAGTTCTTTTGAAGGACCCGCCTGGGGATTTGTTCTCCCTCGAGGCGATAGAGCGTTCCTGGGGCACCCCCATTGCGAACGGCATCGATGACGATCAGATGCTTCGCCTCCGTGATGAAGCCCAGAAGATTCAGCCCCTGTACGCCCCCGTCCATGATTTCTACAGGAGGGTTGAAGGAATAGGCCTTTTCCAATGCAGCAATGGCATGAATGCCGACCCCGTCATCCGTAAGAAGGGGATTACCTACGCCAAGAACGAGGATATGACTGTTTTGATTCATGACTCAGTGAGGTCCCTCCCGGCGCCGGAAGGCGCAATGGATCCAGGTTTTCGTACGGTCAAAGCCGCGGAACGCGCGCCCTTCGGCATCTATAGGCGGCACCGGCTAATCGAGGTTAGCGCAGCTTTCCAGCCGAGCCGGGGGAAGGCACAGACCCTCCAGCCGGGCTGCGCGGTTGACTGCCAGCTTCCAACGGCGGAAACCGGCAGTCAAGAGGATATTGCAGCGACCTTGAAAGGCCGAGGCAATCACAGCACATGGATTTCGTAGACTTCGTTCGATCGGGGGTCGATCATATGCACCGCGCAGGCGATGCAGGGATCGAACGAATGGACGGTTCTCAAGACTTCAACGGGCCGTTTGGGATCGGCGACCGGTGTCCCGATCAACGCCTGTTCGACCGGTCCGAGCTTTCCATTGCTGCAGCGGGGTCCGAGATTCCAGGTGGATGGGACGACATATTGATAATTTTTTATTTTCTTGTCCTCGATTTCGATCCAGTGGCCCAGGGAGCCGCGCGGAACATCGTTGAGGCCGCAACCCATCCCCTTGTCGGGCATGCTCCACGCCTGATAGATGGTGTCCTGACCGGCTTTCAGATTTTCCACCAGCTTCATGACCCAGCCCTCCATCGCGTCGCCTACCAGCACGGTTTCGAGGGCCCGCGCCGCAGTTCTGCCAAGGGTGGAAAAAAGGGCTGAGACGGGAACCCCCAATCGGGCAAGGGTGTCGTCGACAAGCTTCCGGGCACCGTCCTTTCCCCTGGCGTATGCCACGAGCATCCTCGCCAAAGGACCGACCTCGCACGGCTCGCCTTCATAACGCGGTGCCTTGATCCACGAGTAGCGGTTGTCGGGGTCGTAGTCGCCATGCTGAGGGGCGGTCTGTCCTTTATACGGATGCTGATCGGTATTCCCCTCGTACCAGGAGTGGGCGATGTGCTCGGTGACCTTTTCCTGCTCCGCCGGTCTGACGGCGGCGATATCGCGGTTCATGACGACCCCCCGGGGCATGAAGAGGCTCTCGGGTTCTTTTTCGCCTTCGGGAAAGTCGCCCCAGGCGAGGAAGTTGGAAGTGCCTCCCAGCGCAGCCCAATCTTTGTAAAAGGATCCAATCGCGAGGATGTCCGGAAGATAAACATTCCTGACGAAGGCTTGCGTCTCCTTCCAGAGATAGAGGAATTCGGCAATCCGGTCTGGAGTGAGATCCATGGCGCAGGTGATTCCACCGACCACCAGGGATTGCAGATGAGGGTTCTTTGCACCGAAGATCGCGTGCATTTGGGCGGCCTTGGCTTGCAGGCGCAAGGCCTCGAGGTAGTGAGAGACCGCCATCAGGTTGGCTTCCGGCGGGAGGGCGTAGGCCGAATGCCCCCAATAGGCATTGTTGAATGGCCCCAACTGGCCGCTCTCCACAAAGGTCTTGATGCGCTCCTGGACTTGTTTGAAATAGGCAGTCCCCCCCCAGCGTGCCTGGCTCACGTTTTCAGCGAGAGCCGCGGTTTTTTGCGGGTCGGCTTTCAATGCGCTCAAGATGTCGACCCAATCCAGGGCATGAAGATGATAGAAGTGAATGATGTGGTCGTGCTGGTACTGGGTTCCATGGAGGAGATTCCGGAGGATGCGTGCGTTTTCAGGGACCTCGACGCCTACGGCCGCTTCGATCGCCCGGATGGAGGCGAGATAGTGCACATAGGTGCAGACGCCGCAGGATCGTTGTGTAAAAAGAGGGGCATCCCGCGGGTCCCTTCCTTTGAGGATCATCTCGATGCCTCTAAACATCTGCCCGGAACTCCAGGCATTGACGACCTTCCCGTCAGCGACTTCCACTTCGATCCGCAGGTGGCCTTCAATCCGGGTGACAGGATCGATGGTGATTCGTTTGGCCATGGCGACTCCTTTCAAGATAATGGCGGTTGAACGCGGGAGATATTCCATCCCGGCCTGAAAACGACGTCATTTTCAAAACTTCATTTCCGGATGATCCCAATGACCGATTCCGTGGTCAGGACGATTTTCACGCCAGAACCAAAGGCTCTTTTCATCTCAACTACTCCTGAGGCGTGTCCGGAAACCCCACGCGAGATATCAAAGCGGTTCGAAGAAGGGGCCCATTTCGTCCCAGAATCCGGGCTCGCTGCAACCGATACAGGGATGACCCGCCTCCACCGGCCAGCTGGTGCCGGCATTGTACTTTGCAGTCGGGCAGTTGTTGTAGGTTTCCGGCCCTTTGCAGCCCATCTTGTAAAGGCAGTAACCCATCTTGGCTTCCGGGGATCCGAATGATTCGACGTACTCGTCGTTTTCGTAATGAGAGCGCCTGGGACACTGATCATGGATGGTGCGACCATAGGCGAAAAGTGGACGTCCCTTTTCGTCCAGGTCCGGAAGCTGGCCGAGCAGGAGGTAGTTGACTACGGTTCCGACGAAATTGACAGGGTTCGGCGGACAGCCCGGGATGTTGAGGGTCTTGATGCCCAAGGCATCGCCGACACCCTTGTATCCGCCGGGGTTCGGGGCGGCCGCCTGGATGCCGCCGAAGCTGGAGCAGGTCCCGATGCAAATAACGGCGCCGGCTTTTCGGCAGACGTCGTTCGCGATTTCGAGGAAGGTCCTGCCTGCGATTTTACCGTAGGCCCCGTTGTGGGCGGTGGCCACAGCGCCCTCCACCACACAGAGAAATTGCCCCTCGTATTTTTTGACGGCGGCCTGCAGGTTGTCTTCGGCCTGATGACCGGCTGCAGCCATGATCGTTTCATGGTATTCCATGGAAAGGATCTCCATCAGCAGTTCGTCGATCCAAGGATATTGTGATCTCAGAACCGCCTCCGAGCATCCCGTGCACTCGGCAAAGTGGAGCCAGACGACGGGCGGCCTCTGCTTCGGGGCGGCGAAGACCTCTGCAACCTTCGGCACGAAAGAGGCTGAAAGCCCCATGGTTGCGGTCAGCATCCCGCAGTAGCGCATGAAATCGCGCCGGGAGATCGATCTTGCAGCCAGTCTGTCGTAGAAATCCCGTTTAACCTGTTGATCCATGATCAGTCACCTCCTGTTGAGTGGTTTGTTGCACGTTGCGGGGTACTGTATCCGAATCGCAAGACTCTGTAAAAATCACACAGGGGGGCTGTTTAGAAGCGCGAGTTGGGAGATAACTGCCTAGAACGACCAAAACCCCAAAACCATGGGATGGGTCGTTTTCCCGGTATCAAAGGGATCAGTCCCTTGGACCGCCGGGGCTTGCAGCCTGCTGAACAATCAACCGCCTGTGGGTTGAAAGCGAGACAGGCGAAAAGGCCGCTTTTGCATGGAAATCCGCTATGGGGAATGGGCATCGCCTCAGACTTCCCTCAAAGGGCCTTTTTAGATCTATCAGCAAAATTGGAATCGCTGTGCATTGCTCCTTTAATCCGTGTAACGAAGCCGATTCAGGAGAATGATACAGGTAAGACTCGAACCGCCTGGAAGGGCCTGCTGGGGGGAGTTTGGAAACGGCCCGGGATGAAAGTCGTTTATGGCGATCCGTTCACTGTGTAACACTGTTATCCGAGCCCGAAAAAAAAGTCAAGAGTATCGATCGAAATTTTATTATAATTTAACACTATGCGCTTTTTATCCAAACGATTCCGCAAATGGCAGATCCCCCGGCCGGGAAGAGAGGGCCCCTTCCCACCCCCGGTCTGGAGAAAGACTTCCAGATGGGCGTGCCGGTTTCGCCAGGTCTGACACGGGCGGCTCGAAGGTGGAGGAGTATGCCTGAACGAGGCGCAGCATGAACGGCAGGGGTTGTCTTGGAAACCGGCTCGTGCCGGGAAATCATTCCCCGATGGACATCTAGAGGGAAGAGACTCTGTTTTCGGGTTAAGCCCAGGTTGGGTTTGCATGGTCCGGTCAAACGGCGGCGTCCGAACGGAGCCGGGGAGTCTCCGCGCGGCAGATTGCGCCCAGGATTGAAACGCAGTGGGCGTGAGAGGCATTGGAGGGGTCATGGCACGGTCGATCACGTTCTGTCTCCGATGGGCCTTTTTTATGGGGATCTTCATGTTTGCGGCCGGTTGCGACGCACCGTTAGGGGTGGCCGACCGGCAGCCGGCGTCTTACCAGGTCGATGAGACGAGAATCCTCCTGGGTTCCTCGCTGGCCCTGGGAGGTCATGCGGGTTACCTGGGCACCCAGACACTGCACGGCGCGCTCGCGTATCTCCATCTTGTCAACGAGCGTGGCGGCGTGCATGGCCGCCGGATCGAGCTGATCGCTTATGACGATGGCTACGATCCGCCGCGCTGCGTTGCCAACACCCAGAAGCTGATTATCGAGGACCGGGTTTTCGCGCTTTTCTGTTATGTCGGTACGCCTACGACGGTCAAAATCGTGCCTTTGATCGAAAAGGCGCGGATCCCTCTTGTGGGCATGTTTACGGGGGCCTATGCGCTGCGTGACCCGGTGAACCGTTACCTCATCAATGTGAGGGCTTCCTACTACCAGGAGACGGCCGCCGCCGTGAAGCATCTGGTCGCCGATCTGGGCATCCGGCGTGTCGCCGTGTTCTATCAGTACGACGCCTATGGCTTCGACGGCCTCAAAGGCACGGAACTGGCCCTGCGGGCATACGGGTTGACGCCCGTTGCCCGGGGATCCTATATCCGGGGGACTCTCGACGTGGAAGAGGGGCTTGCAAGGATCAGGGAGAGCGCAGCCGAGGCGGTCGTGATGATCGGCACCTACGAGCCTTGCGCCCGGTTCATCCGGGAGGCGAGGGCGGTTGGATTCAACCCCCTCTTCTACAACGTCTCGTTTGTCGGCGCCGATGAACTTGCCCGGCGCCTTGGCCCGGATGGAAACGGGGTGGTGGTCAGCCAGGTCGTTCCGCCGCCTGAATCGGTCGAGATGCAGGCCCTTCTTCCGGGTGTCGCAGAATATGTGCGGTGTCTCGCCCGATTTTTCCCGGAAGACAAGCCCAATTTCGTCAGTCTGGAGGGTTACATCAACGCGAGGGTCCTGGTCGAGGGCCTGGAGCGGGCGGGCAGGAATGTCGACCGGGAGTCTTTCATCGATGCGATCGAGACGATCAGGTACTGGGATATCGGGATCGCGAACACGATATCTTTCAGCCCGACGGACCACCAAGCGCTCGAAGAGGTCTACTTCACCCGTATCGAGGACGAGTCCTTTTACCTGATTTCGGACTGGCAGGTTGCCGGGTCGGCGAACCCCCCTCCCGTGAAGAGGCATTCAACGGAAGAATGATGGAGCGATTCGAAAATATCAGCCTCAAGAACAAGATCCTCTATTCGATCCTTGCCATCATCTTGATGATGAGTTTTGGCAGCGCCCTGGTGACGCGGACGGTCCTGGTATCGAGCATGACCGAAGAACTCCGGCAGAGAGGCATCGCTATTGCGAGGGCCGTCGCCGATACGGGCCGGAGCTATATCCTGACGGAAGATTATCCCAACCTCATCAGCCTTCTTTTCGATGCGGCAAGGCTTGAAGAGCGCAAGCAGCTGATCGCCTATATCTTCATCCTCGATGATGGGCATAACGTCATCGCCCACAATTTCATCCGTCCCTTTCCGGACGGTCTTGCCGGCGCGAATGTCGTGAAGGCCGGCGAGAATTACACCATCCGCCTCCTGAATCTGGAGGGCATGAGCGCCTATGACATCGGGGTCCCGATCCTCGAGGGCATCTACGAGATCGGTGCAGTTCATGTGGGTCTCGACAAACATTACATAGACGGTGTCATCGCCAATCTGCGGATGACCTATCTCGGGATTCTCTCTTCTATCGTGGTGATTTTTTTCCTGGTCAGCCGGTGGCTCTCCAAGTACATCACACGCCCGATCTGGGAGTTGACTCAACTGGCGGACGAAATCAGCCGGGGGAATCTCGATGTCAAGTCGCACCTGGGAAGCCGTCCGCGGTGCTGGGAGCAACTTCGATGCCGGGAATACAGCTGTCCGGCCCATCACAATATCGAGGTCCCCTGCTGGTATGTCGACGGGACCGAATTCATGGAGAAGGCGACCTCCAAATTCCCTGAAAAGCTTCAGGTGTGTTATGACTGTGTCGTCTACAAGCGGCGGGCTCGCGACGAGGTCAAGCAGTTGGCCGATTCGCTGATGAACATGACCTTCCGGCTCAAGGCATCGCAGGAGCGGCTGCAGGAATCAGAGGAGAAATACCGCTCCCTTTTCACGAGCGGGCCCAACCCTATCTTCGTGCTCGACCGGGAAACCCTGGATATACTGGACGCCAACCCCAGCGCCGAGGAGGTCTATGGATACGGGCGCCAAGAACTGATCGGACGCTCGTTTGCCGCCCTGGCCTGCCGCAGGGAAGGGCAGCGGGAAGACGCACTTTTCCGGCCCGATGCCGAGGGTCGTGTGAAACGGTCCTATTCGAAGGTCTGCCATTTTAGAAAGGACGGAGATCCCTTTTTTGTCAATATTCATGCCGTGCCCTCCAAGGTCCAGGATCGGGACGTGATGATTGTCGCTGTCACCGATATTACGGAGATGCTCGAAAAGGATGCGCAGCTCATTCAGGCCAGCAAGATGAGCACGCTTGGGGAAATGTCCGCCGGCATCGCGCACGAATTGAACCAGCCGCTGAACGCGATCAAGATGGGAAGCGAATTCCTCCAGATGATGCTCGAGAAAGGGGAAACCGTTCCGAAGCAGGATCTCGACTGCGTTGCGAAGGAGGTGAGCGAACAGGTCGACCGCGCGACGGGCATCATCAAGCGCCTCCGGGAATTCGGCCGCAAGGCGGATTTCGCCCGCGAAACAATCGATATCAACCTGCCGATCCGTAATGTCTACGAAATGATCGAAAGGCAGTTGAGCATCCAGAACATCGAGATGGAACTGGATCTGACGGAAACCCTTCCGCTGATCTACGGCCATGTCAATCGGTTGGAGCAGGTCATCTTCAACCTGATTGCCAATGCACGGGATGCCATCAATCAGAAGCGGGAGTCGACCGGCTTTTCCGGTGAGAGGAAGATCCGGGTCCGCTCGTTTCTGGATCAGGGGCAGGCAGCCGTAAGCATTTCCGATACCGGGAGCGGCGTTCCGGAGGCGCTGCGCCGGCGGATTTTCGACGCTTTCTTCACGACCAAACGGATGGGCCAGGGGATGGGGCTTGGCCTCTCCATTTCTCAAGGGATCGTCAAGGACTACGGCGGGGAGATTTCCTTCGAAAGTGAGGAAGGCGTCGGAACGACCTTTACCTTGACATTTCCTCCCGCCAAGGATTGATCTGGCCCCCATGAGCGTCGATAGGCGGAAAACCATGTGGAAAGCGCTCGCCGGCGCAATGCTGGTGCATCAGTCGGAGCGCGGCGGCGCGGCGGGGGGCTTCCGCCCCCCCGGCTGCCGGAAAGGGAAATCGATCCGTTGATGATCGCCTCCTACTACAAATCCGCATTGAAGCAGCAGTGGATCCGGCTGATTCTGGGTCATCCCCGCTGGACGATCGTCTTTCTCCTGATGCTGACCCTCTTCTTCATCTGGCAGATTCCCCATCTTCGGTTCCAGTCCTCCCTGTATGATCTGGCGGTCGAAGACCTGCCGGAGACCCGCCGATATGAGAAATTCAAGAAGATTTTCGGGACGGAAGAGGTGATTCTCGTCGTGGCCCGGACGAAAGGGGTGTTCGAGCCCGGTGCCTTCAAAGCAATCGAAAAACTGGCGGATCGCCTGGAAGAGATCGAGGGGGTTCGCAGGGTGATCAGTCTGCCCGGCATCAAGCGCGATGTGGAGCTTTTCGGCATCAAGAGCCTGAGGGAGTTCGAACAGATCCTTCAACCGGTCGAACTGATCTGGAAGAGCCTCCTTTCCGAAGACCGAAAAAACACCTCGGTCATGCTGCTGCTCGACGACTCCAAAGACCGGCGGGCGGTCGTGAATGCAGTGCAGGAGGAAATAGAGCGGGTACGACAAGGGATCGATCTGTATCAGATTGGGATGCCGGTTGTTTCGGAGGCCCTTTCCCGTTTTACGGAAAGGGATTTTCTGCATCTGCCTCCCTTGACATTCGGTGTGATCGCGGTGTTGCTGTTTCTGTTTTTCAGAGACCTTCGGGGGATATTGATCCCTCTCGGCATTGTGCTGATGGTGCTGATTTGGGTGTTCGGGCTGATGGGCATGACGGGGGTGCCCCTGACCATGCTCACCATGATCGTGCCCGTTTTTCTGATTGCCGTCGGAACGGCCTACTGTATGCATGTCTGGTCCATGTACCTCGAGGAACTCGAGAACGCGGCCTCGAACAGGATAGCGGTGATCCAATCCTTTTCGCGCAGTGCGCTGCCGATGGGCCTGGTGGTGGCCACCACCATCATCGGCCTGGGTTCGCTTTTCGTCAACCGGATCGAGGGGATCCGGTCCTTCGCGCTCTTCTCATGCCTGGGAATGGTTTGCCTCCTGGTCATGATCTTGACCTTTCTCCCCGCGCTTCTGACGGCCTTGCCGGCACCGCGGAGCCGTCTATCGTCGATTGCACGGCCCCACGCCTGCGTTGCCCGATTTCTCGAGGCGATTGTCCGGATCGATGTCGCCCATCAGAGGATGACCCTCCCCATCCTGGCGGTGGTGATCCTTCTGGCGTTCTGGGGGATGACGCGCATCCGCGTCGAGACGAACCCTGTCGCCTATTTCAGGGAACAAAGCGAAATCAGCAGGCATTTCCATGATGCGTACCGGGATATGACCGGCTCCTTCCCTGTGAATGTGGTCGTGGAGGGAGAGGGGGAGGGCTATTTCGAAGACCCGGCCCATTTGAGAAAGGTCGAAGAGATCCAGGACTATCTGCAGACGCTCGAGGGTGTCGACAAGACCCTGTCCTTCCTGGACTATCTCAAGCTGGTCCGCTATGCCCTCAATCGGTTCGATCCGAATGACTATGCCCTGCCGGAAGAGGCTTTCGAGGTCCGGATGCTGGTGAACAGCTACCAGACGATCCTCGGGACCGACATGCTGCGCACGTATATGGACGAGGATTTTTCCAGAACCGGCATCCTCCTGCTGACCCGCCTCTCCAGTTCTGCGGAGTTCCTGCGGATGAAATCGAGGATAGAAGCACACTGCAATTCGGTTCTGGGAGGGTCCTCCCGCGTCGATGCTACGGGCTTCGGCATGGTCATATCCGCCAGCAGCGAATGGGTGACGCGGGGGCAGGTGAGCAGCCTCTGGATCACCGTCGCTGCGGTGTTTGCCTTGATGCTGGTGTTGTTCGTTTCGCTCAGGGTGGGCGTCGTCGCGATTCTGGCCAATTTTTTCCCGATCATCGTGAATTTCGGTCTAATGGGATGGCTGGGGATCAAGCTGTCCATGGTGACGAGCCTGATAGCCGGGATAGCCATCGGACTGGCGGTGGATGACACCATTCATTACCTCGTCGGGTTCAGCCGGGAGCTCAAAAAGGATCTGAACAAGCAGCGCGCCTTGACCGATACCCTCTTGCGTGTCGGCCGTCCGATGGTTTATACCACACTCACGATCGGCTCGGGCTTTGCGGTCCTGCTGTTTTCCCATTTCGAACCGACGGCCGTCTTCGGCCTGATGATGGCCGTCACCCTGCTCGCGGCCCTGGTGGGGGATCTCGTTTTGCTGCCATCCTTGATGCTGCATGTCGATCTGGTGACGGTGTGGGATTTATTGAAGCTGATGCGGCCGCTAGGGGGAGTGGCGGGCGGAGTGGCTCACGAATTGAACCAGCCGTTGAATGCCATCAAGATGGGCAGCGAATATCTCAAAATGACACTCGATCGCGGGGAGGAGATTTCCCGGGAGCAGCTCAGGCAGATTGTTCAGGAGATCGACGAACAGGTCGACCGGGCAAGCGGCACGATCAAGCGCCTATGCAGGTTCGACCAGAAGGCGGATGTCGACTGCGAGGAGGTGGACCTGAATGCCGCCGCTCAAGAAGTGCTGGCGATCCTCGGGCATCAGCTGGCGCTCGAAAACATCCGGCTCGAGCTGAAGTTCGAGCCGGATCTGCCCCCTGTTTTCGCCAACGTGAACCGGATCGGGCAGGTCGTCTTCAATCTTCTGAACAACGCCAGGGAAGCGATTCTGCGCAAACGGAGGGCCGGAGGCGAGACGGCGGAAGACCATATCGGTGTGCGCACCTTCAGGGCGGGCAAGCGGGCGGTGGGGTTGGAGATATCGGACACCGGCCCGGGTATTTCGGAGGAAAGCCTGGGCAGAGTCTTCGAACCTTTCTACACAACGAAAAAGGGCGGCGAGGGATTGGGGCTGGGGCTTTCCATCGTCTATGGCATAGTCAAGGCCTATGGGGGCCGCGTCCGAATACGGAGCGAGGAGGGCCGGGGAAGCACTTTCAGGGTTCTGTTCCCGGTGCCGGGGGAGGAAAGGGGATAAACCGATGGGCCCTAAACCAAAGGTCCTTGTCATCGACGACGAGAACGCGAATCTGACCATGTTTCGCCTCTTTCTCTCGGCATACGGCTACGAGGTCCTCCTGGCCGAAAACGGCGCCGGGGGGTTGGCGCTTTTCGAGAAAGAAAAGCCCCGGATCGTCTTCACTGACATCAAGATGCCCGGTATCGACGGATTCGAGGTCCTGCAACGCATCAAGGCGGCTGACCCGGGGACCCAGGTGATCGTCATTACAGGCCACGGTGACATGGATCTGGCGCTCCAGGCGCTCGATCTCGATGCCACGGATTTTATCAATAAACCGATTGGCCGCTCAGCCCTCGATTCGGCTCTGGACAGGGCGGAAAAGCGGCTGAAGCGTGTAGAGAAGCCTTTGGGCCCTGTATTTTCGTTTCGAAAAGAGGGGGAAGTCCTTATCTTCGAGGTTGCCGGACGGCTGGATGGAAAAACGGGGGCCGAGCTCCTGCAGGACTGGCGGAGAGCCGGAAGGGAGGCGGGCGGGGTGCTCATCCATTTCGCGGCTACGGCCGGGATGAACAGTGCAGGAATTGCCGCTCTGATTCAACTGCTTTCAGATGCTGCAAAAAGCGGCCGGAAAGCGGTCTTGACAGGGCTGACCGAAAATCTCCGGGAGATTATGACGATGGTGGGGGTTACCCGCCTGGCGCCCGTTTTTGAACGGGAGGAAGAAGGGCTGCTGCTTCTGAAAAAATCTGTTGCCAGGTGATTGCGCCCCTGAGGGCTGGATGAGGTCCGGGGATCGGCCCGTCATCCAGCAGCGCAGGTGAAGCGAAAAGAAAGGGATTTCCAGAGAGGATACGTTCATCATCGGCATCCGCCGGCATCGGTCATGTGGATGACCCGACTCGATGAAAGGAGTGTGTTGATGGGGCTTTCCGCCTGTGTGATCTGCTACAACGAAGAAGAGAATATCGGCCGCTGCCTGGAAAGCGTCTCGTGGGTGGATGAACTGGTGGTGGTGGATTCTTTGAGCCGGGATGACACCGTGCGGATTGCGCGCTCCTTTACGGGGAAGGTTTACGAAAGGCCTTGGGAGGGCTATGTCAGGCAGAAGAATTTCGCCGTGTCGGAGGCCAGGCAGGACTGGATTCTGAGCCTCGATGCAGACGAGCAGGTTTCCAAGGCTCTTCGCGAAGAGATCCTCGCCGTGATGGCGCGCCCGGAGGCGAAGAACGGCTACTGGATGCCCCGCTGCTCTTTTTATCAAGGTCGCTGGATCAGGCACAGCGGCTTTTATCCCGATCACCAGACACGGCTCTTCCGCCGTGGCAAGGGCCGGTTCGTCGGCGGCCGAGTGCATGAGCGTCTGGAGATCGAGGGGCCAGTCGGACGGTTGACGCAAGACCTTCTCCACTACCCGTATCATGGGGGACTGACGGGGCAGATCGACACCGTCAACCGGTTTTCCTCCCTTCTGGCAGCGGATCTCCATGACCGGGGCAAGCGCTATGGAGGGCATTTGCTCCTGCTGAGGCCCGTGTTCAAGTTTCTCGAGGTCTACGTCCTCAAACGGGGGTTTCTGGACGGTACGGCGGGGCTCATCATCGCTGCCACATCGGCCTACGCCCTTTTTGCCCGGTATGTCAAACTGCGCGAGATGGAATACTGTTCCTCCTGGAAGGCGGGGGTTGCCGGAAAAGAGGCCCCCGGGGGATCTGGAGACGGGCGGTGACGGCGCAGGAGATATTCCCTTCCGAGGCATCCATCCATCGGCTTCCCGGTCGCCAACCCAACGCCCCGATCAGGGTGGCGATGGTGATTCCCAAATACGGCCTGCTCGGCGGCGCCGAGGCCTTTGCTTTCGAACTTGGGGAAAGGCTTTCGAGCGAGGAAGGGGTCGAGGTCCACATCCTGGCCAATCAGTGGCGCGCAGGCGGGGGGCGGGTGACGTTTCACAAGATTCCGGTATTCCGGTTCCCCCGGTTTCTTAGACAGCCGACTTTCGCCTTCTTCGTCAACCGCGCCGCCCCGCCGGGGAGGTTCGACTTGATCCATTCCCATGACCGGATTTGGCGGATGGATCTTTTCAGCATGCACGGCATCCCCCACAGCCAATGGGTTGCACAGGTGCGCCGAAAGCGGATGAGCCTCTTCGATCGTAGTACGGCATGGGTCGAGACAAGGGGCATCAGGAATCCCCTCAGGCCTCTTGTGATGCCGGTTTCGCACCTCGTCAGGAAGCACCTTCTCGAATGCTACGCCTTGCCGCCCGATCAGATTCAGGTGATCCATCCCGGGGTGGCGCTCGATCGCTTCGAGCGCCTGAACCGGGAAGATTGCCGCGGGGAGATCCGGCGGCGGGTCGGCCTCGGCCGGGAAGACGTGGTCGCCCTCTTTGTGGGGATGAACTTCGATGTCAAGGGCCTCGATCTGGTCTTGAAGGGCATGTCGGAATTGCTCCATGGGAATGGGACGATGCCGCCCCTCAAGCTGCTGGTGGTCGGGAAAGGCGATCAGGAAGGATATACGCGCCTTGCACGGGAGCTCGGCCTCGACCGGCGGGTGTTCTTTGCAGGGCCGACACGGGAGGTGGAAAAATTCTACCTGGCTTCGGATCTGTTTGTAATGCCTTCCAGATTCGACACCTTTGGCATGGTCGTGCTCGAAGCCATGGCGGCCGGGCTCCCGGTGGTGATCAGTTCGAACGTGGGGGCGCGCGACCTGGTCCGGGACGGTGAAGAAGGATTTGTGGTCCGCCAGGACAGAAATATCGAAGCCATCGGCGCCGCTCTGAAATCGCTGCTGGATCCGGAAGACCGCAGGCGTATGGGATTGCACGCGCGGCTGACGGCTTCCAGGCACGACTGGCGCCTTGTGGCCGCCAGGATCGGGGGGATCTACCGGGCTAGGGCTGCACTTCGAATAGGATCATCCGCCCCGTGTCCCGGTGTTCCCAGTGACCGAGCATCTTGAGATCCCGCCGGTTCATGCTTTTTTCCAGGGTATAGCCGCAGTCGGGCCAACGCTTTTCTTCCCACAGGAGATAGGGAATGCGCTGTGCCCTCAGATTCTGCATGAGTCTTTCATAGGAAGATCCCACAAGGGCCTCGATGCGGAGTTGGTTTCCGTTGATCGGTGTCGGGCCGTTGTAGCGGGGATTCGCGTAAAAGGTGATCCAGCGTTGGATCGGGTCCGATGCGGCGACCGGGGTCAGCCTGCCCGGATCTTCCCGGGAGGCGATCAGGGCGCCGATCGCTTTGAAAACGCCTTTGTCCGCCTCCCTTTCCTTGAGATTTTTCGGCAGAGTCAGGGCCATTACAACGGCGGCGGCGATGAAAAGCGCCGTTGCACCCTGGAGTTGAAAGCGGCGTGACAGGAAGGAGAGGCACCTGTCCAGTCCCAGTCCCATGATGACGGATGCAGGCAGCAGGGCGAACACGAAGAAACGTGCCTCGCTGATCCACTGGTCGAGAAGATGCACATAGAGGATCCCCAAGGCGGCAGCGGCGAGGAACGTGAGATAGAATAGGCAGCGGTTTTTCCCGATTTCGCGACGCAGAGGGGTGAACGCGGCGATGAAGAGCAGAGCGAAAGGATAGTGGACCGCTTTGAGAAGGGTTGAAACGATTTCTCCGAAGGCGACCAGGAGGACATGGCTGCGGGCAATCTGGAGGAAGAAGCGCAAGGGGCCTGTGGCCTGATCCTGCGCAAGATGCGAGAGCCCCTCGCGAACCCCTTGATAACCCGTGAAAAGTCCTCCAGGTTTGGTCTTGATTTCATCGATGCGCAGCGCATTGAGTTCGACCGCTTGGCCGGCGGCGGAGATCCAGATGTTCAGGAGCAGGAAAGCCAGCAAGGGGAGGCAGAAGACCAGGCATTTTCTGAACCGCGCCTTCTCTTCCAAAAACAGGAGAAAGAGGAGCGACACCCCGAAGAATAGCCCCATTTCGACGCGGCTCCATGCCGCCAGCACGAAGCTCGCACCCGCAAGGCATACCGCCCACCAACGCTTGGTCTGCGTCTGATGAATCATCAGATAGAGTCCGCAGGCGCCGAAAAACCATGCCATGGGATCTCGGACAGCCTCTGCGCTGTTGACGACGAAGGTCGGCATGAGTGCAAAGATCAGGATGAGCCCGAGGGCTGTTTCGGGCCGGAGGAACTTGCGGGCGAGCAGAAAGAGCGGAATGAGGGTGAGCGTGCCGAAGAGGAGAGAAATGCCTCGGGCCGCCGTCTCCCAGTCGCCCAAAAGCGGGTAGGCGGCCGCAACCGCGAAGGGATAGGGCGAGAGAAAACGCAGGTCAGCCAGGGTGGTTTCCGCCATATAGCCGTGGCTGATCATCCTCGCCTGGTCGATGTAAAGGGTTCCATCCGGGTTGATGATGTGGGTATGTTCCCAGTTGTACCATCGGATGATGAGCGAAAGAAGCAGGATCAGGAAAAGGATCCGTCGGCAGGGGAAACGCTGCGGCGGGATCGTGTTCGGTGAGGCTTTCTCCGAACTGTCCCACCGCAAAGAGATCCATGGTTTCATCTCACCGTTCCCTCGATCCATGGGGTTCTGAGCTCATTGCCCGCTGCGGTCCGTGAACGCGAGACGGACTGTTTCCAGAACGGCCTCCACAGGAAGGGTCTGGAGGCATCGACTGACTTCGGAATTCTGGCATCCTTTCTGCCTGCAAGGAACACAGTCCCAGTGCTGACAGACGACATGATGCCTTGGGCCGCGGGGCGCCCAGCTGATGGGCGAAGATGGACCGAAAATGCTGACGGTCGGGGTCCCGACGGCTGCAGCGATGTGAATGCCGGCGCTGTCGCACCCGATCAGCATGGTGGCGAGGCTGAGGACCCCGGCGAGTTCGTCGAGGGTGGTCATGCCGGCCAGATGGAAGATGTCGCCACGGGCCTTGGCGGCCAGTCCAGCCGCCCGCTCTCGTTCGCTCCGGGTTCCGATGAGGACGACCGGCCTTTCGAACTCCGTACTCATCAGGCTGATGAGCCTGGCAAAGCACTCTGCCGGCCACTCTTTGTATTCCCAGAGAGAAAAGGGCTGAACCGCGATGAAGGGCCTTCCCCGCGGAAGACCCGCCGAAGCCAGGATGGAGGCTGCACGATCGTGGAGGGTGGGCGGGGCCACCAGTTTCGGGCGCCTCTCCTGCGTTGCGATGCCGAAGGGGCGCAGAATGTTGAGGCCATGCTCTGCACAATATTGGGTGGCTTCATCTCGAGGTGCAACAAGGTGCGTGAAGACCCGGTTGCGCCAGAGTGTGTCTGTTTCGGAATAACGCCCGATTCGTGTGGGTGCTCCCGAGAGAAGCGCCATGATAGCCCCCCGCGTCCCGGTCCGCAGGTCGATGCTGAGATCCAGCGGCGGGCGTCTGAGCCGCCTGAAAAAGCGACGCTGGGTCCGGAAGGCTTCGAAGAGCGAATGGCCTTCCTTTTTTACGTAGGAGATGTCGTCCACGGGCGGACAGCATTCCAGGATCCCGCGCGCCTTTTCCCGCACCGCCGCATGGATGCGGGCCGAAGGGAACGCTTCCCGAAGGGCTTGGATGGCCGGTGTCGTCAGAACCACGTCGCCTATGTCTCCCAGCTGGATGAGGAGCAGGTTCCGGATGCCGGCCGGCAGGGAGGGGTTGCCTTTGATCAACATGTTTCGCTCTTGCTCAGGGTTCGGGGCATCCTTTCAGGTGCCAGAAAATCAACTGGATGTAGACCTTCAGCCGCCGTCGCAAGGCGCGGGCGGTTCCGAACGAAAGGAGGACGCCCGCGCTTGCCAGCAGGGTGTTTACGAGCAGTCGCAAAAAGACCAGGGTCCAGAGGAGCACAAAGGACCTCGGGTGCCATTTGCGCAGGTACCGGTACCTCGAACGGTAAAAGTGGATCCTTGCCCGTACATTCTGCCCCACGCTTTGACCTTGATCATGGATGATGCGTGCCTGGGGAACGAGATAGCTGCTCCAGCCTGCCTTCTTCATCTGCAGCGCCCAATCCGTTTCTTCGAAGAAGAAGAAATAGCGCTCATCGAACCCTCCCACCTCTCGGATAGCGGAGGACCTGACCATCAGACAGGCGCCGATGCATGAATCCACCGGGTGTGGCGTGGCGGGACACCTGTGTTTTCCAGGGTGTTTGCGAGGAAACAGCAGGCTCAGCAGCGTTTCGTTGGCGATCAACGTCAGCCAGGAGGGAAAAGCGGCAACGGATCTTTGACGGGTTCCGTCCCGGTTGAGAAGTTGCCCGCATGCCATGGCGGCATCCGTTTGCGTTTCCATGAAGGTGTGCAGCTCTTTGACTGCGCCGTCGAGGAGGACCGCATCGGTGTTGAGCAGAAGGGCGTACCGGCCGCGCATGGGTGTGAAGGCCTGGTTGTTGGCGGCCGCAAACCCGCGGTTGGTCTCATTGCGGATGATGTGCACCTCGGGAAACCGTTTCTCCACTGCCTCGACGCTTCCATCCAGCGAGGCATTGTCTACGAGGATGATCTCGAAAGGGATATCGGTCACGGTTCGGTGAATGCTCTCGAGACAGGCGAGGAGGTACTCGCGGGTATTCCAGTTGACGACGATAAAGCTGATTTCCAGGTTGGCAGGCATGGCGGGCATGGCTTACTCCAGGGCCCGCCGTTCAATCTCCACGATCCGGTAACCGGGGGGGACCTGCAGAGCGAAGACAGGTTCCGGCAACGTTCGATTGAAGGTGATATCGTCCCATTGGATTTCTATGAAACGGTTGCTTGCCGCGGGTTCGATGCGGCAGCGCTTTGCATAATCAATGGGGCCGGTGCGCGCGAACCGGTCGAAGTAGAGGGTAAGACCCTGCGCCGGGAAATGGACCGCCGTGGGAGCGGCGGCCTGGACGTCAAAAGCGAATGTTTGAAGGGGTTTTCCGGCTTCATCGAGGAGTTGAATTTCCTGGGGCCGCAGGGACAAAGCCTTTTCGTAGGGTCCGATGTCAGGGTACGCCCGCACGAGGGCCCAGAGTGCCGAGGGGTCCAGTATGCCGGGCAGGTAGGGTTCGAAGAGCGGGTCCCGCAGGCTTCCGATCAGCAGCTTCTTGTCGCGGAAAGAGAGCACCTCCACCGTGTCGTTGCGGACGAGGATGTGGAGAAGGGGATTACCCCAGAAATGCGTCATCTCGATCTTGACGGTGAGGGGTTGCAGACGGCCTGCCATGAGGAGACTGACCTTGGAAGCGGAACCGTTTTCCCCGACGGTCAAGGTGCCCGCGCAGACTGCGGACGAGACCAGCCCCTTTTGATGTTCGAGGCCGGCGACGAGCGATGTGACCATCGGCGGGCTGTAGGGGGATTGAAGGGGTTCGACTGGCGGTCGCGCGCAGCTCGAGGTCAGGCAGAGGGCCAACACAGCCGCCGGGAGAAGCAATATTTTCCGGTATCCGATGAACCTCCTCAATCTTACCTTCCTATCAGGGCCTTGGTCCGAAGGATCTTCTCTTCGAGACTCGGCTTGTCCGAGGGCCCCAGGGAAAGAGCCTTTTCATAACTTTTCAAGGCCTCGTCAAAAAGGCGTTCGCGGAAATAGGCGTCCCCGAGGTGTTCGTGGATCGTCGGGTCATTGGGCTCCAATTCCGCAGCCCTCTGAAGATATTGGATCGCTGCCTGGTAGAGACCTTTTTGGAAGTAGACCCAGCCCAGGCTGTCCATGATGTAGCCGCTTTCGGGTTTGATCTCGAGCGCCCTTTCAATCAATTCCAGCGCTTCATCGAGCCGGATTCCCTGCTCGGCATAGGTGTAGCCGATGTAGTTGAGTGCGTCGGCATGCTCGGGGTCGATGCGCAGGATCCGCTGCATCTCTTCGAGGCAGGCGGCTTTGTCTCCCTGTTTGTCGAGCAGGACGCCGAGCCGGTAAATCAGATCGATGTGATCCGGATCTCGCTCGAGGCCCTGGCGCACCGCCTGCTCCGCTTCCTGGACCTGCCCTGCCTTTTCGAGCATGGTGCTCAACATGATGTACAGCTCGGGTTGCGGTGAATGGCGCAAGGCATCCCGGAGCAGATCGGCGGCCTTCAGGTATTCCCCGCCGTTTTCCATCATGAAGGCCATATGCAGACGAGCATTGGTGTAATAGGTCGATTGGGGTTTGATCCTGGCGAAATATGTTGCAGCCTGCTCAAAATCGCCCTTCTCTTCGTATGCGGTCGCGAGGTAATAAGCCGTCTTGTCGTCGTCGGGCCAGGCCATGAGGATCATTTTGAGCTCTTCGATCGATTCGTCCAGCCTCCCTTGTTTCAAGTAGATCAAACCGAGGGATTGGCGTCCGAGTTCGCCGGGTTCCGAGTGGGCCTTGATCTGCTCCAACTGCTGTTCGGCCTTTTCGTTGAGTCCGAGCTTGAAATAGAGGTTCGCCAGCCGTTCGCGTGCGGAGCTGTTTTCGGGATAGGCCGACAGCAGCGTCTCGTACATGGAAACCGCCTGGACATCGCGCCCGGTCATCTGGTAGAGCGTCCCCAGGTCGAACAGGGCAGGCTCGAAGAACTCGTTGAACTGCAAGGCGTTCTGGAAGGACTCCTCGGCTTCCTGGAATTTCTCCATTTCGAGATAGACCCGCCCCTTGTAATAATGGGCGAGGATGAGACCCGGTTTTTCAGTGAGAATCAGATCGAGATGTTCCAGGGCCCTGGAATAGCTGCCCGTGCGGATGAAAAGGGTTGCGAGCAGAAAACGCACCCTCTGATCCCCCGGATCGACCCGCAGCACGCTTTCATAGGCCTGTGCCGCCTGTTTCTCGTCCCCCAGCATTCTGTGCAGGTCCCCAAGCAGGATTAACGGCTCCGTCTGGCTCGGGTCGTCTGCCAAGGCCTTCCGGGCATAGGGCAGGGCCTCCTGCGGGCGATTCATCTCTTTGAGCAGGAGGGCCATTTTCATGTTCAGATACACGGAGTCCGGATCATGTTTCAGAGCCTCCGCAATGTAACGGCCCGCCTGGTCATACCGGCCGGCGGCCTCGGCGAGGGCGGCCATCGCAAATGAGGAGTACGCCTCCTTCAGTGGGTCTGAACCTTTTCTCCGGAGCACAGGATCGCCGGTGCCGGGGTATTCGGAGACGGGATCCGGAGATGGTTCGGGCGCCGTCTTTTCGGGCGCCGCAGGAACGGCGTCGGGCCGAATGGGGACGGCTTGGGTCGGCACCGTCTCGCATCCGCCCATGAAGGTCAGGGCGACAGCCAGAAAGAGCGCCGCTCCGGGAAAAGGGCGGCCGAGCCGCGCAGCGGGTTTCAGTGGATGCATCATCTCTTCTTGATCGACGATCAGCCTCGATAGGGTTTTTCTCAGTTGTAGAAGTGGACCCGCCCCGCTGCGCCCTTTGCGGCACGGTGCAGACCGGGCGTGGGCGTTTGAAGGAAAATCCGGGTGATAGTGCAAGGAAAAGGTCTCGTCGTCACTTGAGAAAATCGGAGTATTCTTCTTCGAAATCAGGGATTTCCTCCTTGAGCCAGGATTTGATCCTCTTGATGATTTTTTCCTGGATCTGACGAACACGCTCGCGCGAAATGTTGTATTTGTCACCGAGATCCTGCAGCGTCAGCGGTTTTTCGGCCATGATACGATGATCATAGATGTCTGCTTCTTTACCCGAAAGGGTCTCGCGGAAGGTCTTCAGTTTCTCGGCGAGCCGGCTTCGGCCTTCGGCCTCGGAGATCTGTTCGTCGGCGCCGATTCCGGGGTCCGGCAGCAGCGCACTGAAGGGTTCCCTGGAATCCTCCCCGATCGGCGAGCTGAGGGAGACTTCCCAGCCTCCAAGCCGCTGGCTCATTTCCACGACTTCCTCTTCCTTGACGTCCAGCCTCTCGGCGAGGAGGCGCGGCTCCGGATCGAAGCCCTGGGCGATCAGCTTGTCCCTTTCCTTGGCCAGATTGAAAAAAAGTTTTCTCTGGCTCTGAGTGGTTCCGATCTTGACCAGTTTCCAGTTGTCCATGATGGACTTGAGAATGTAAGCCTTGATCCAGAAGGAGGCGTAATAGGAGAATTTGATGCCGCGGTAGGGGTCGAATTTCTTGACGGCGTGCAGGAGCCCGACATTTCCCTCCTGTATCAGATCGAGCAGGTTTCGAGTCCAAAAGCGGTGGAAATCCATAGCGATTTTCACAACGAGACGGAGGTTGGCGGTCACGAGCCGGTAGGCCGCGTTCTGGTCGTTTTTTTCCCTGACCCGGATCGCCAATTCCATTTCTTCTTCTCGGGTGAGTAGAGGATATTGTTTGATCTCCAGAAGATAGCGTTGAAGGGGATCATAGGCCGCAAGGGACCGTTCCGTAGCCGGCGCAAGGCTATACGCCTCCGCTACGGGCGAAAGATCCTCCTCGGCTTCCTCTTCCAGCAGGCTGTCTTCCAGTTCTTCTTCTTTCATAAAGTCCTTCATCCGGCCGCTGCCCCAGGGGCCTTGGATCAGCGGAACCGCTCCCCATGGACCCTTCCCCGGGAGGGGGGCGAATTTTAAGCGGCCACGACGTGCATGTAACGTTTTTTCCCTGCTCTCAGCAGAAGACTGTTTTCCTTCAGGTCAGCGGTGTTGACGACACGATCGAAGACATCCAATCTTTCTCCGTTCAAGTAAGCGCCTCCCTGGCCGATCAGGCGGCGGGCGTCTCCTCTCGTCTTGCAGAGGCCGCACTGCTCGAAGAGGATGAAGGCGGGGATGCCCTGTTCCAACTCCTTCACAGAGACAGAGAACTGGGGCGCCGAATCGGCCAGGCCGGATTCCTCTTCCCCGAAAAGGCTCTTGGCCGCCTCGCGTGCCCGGTCGGCTTCCTGTCTACCATGGCAGATGCGCGTCGCTTCATAGGCCAGGATCTCTTTGGCGGCGTTGATCTCAGCACCCTTCAACTGGGAGAGGCGATGCACCTCATCCATCGGCAGCAGGGTGAACAGGGCGAGAAATCGCGGGATATCCGCGTCGTCCTGATTGATCCAATATTGATAGTAATCGTAAGGAGAAGTGAGATCCGGGTCCAGCCACACCGCCCCCTTGTGGGTTTTTCCCATCTTGATCCCGGCCGATGTGGTCAGGAGGGGGAAGGTCAGGCCGAACACGGCTTCCCCTTCGAGGCGGCGGATGAGGTCCTCACCGGCAAGGATGTTACCCCATTGGTCGTTCCCCCCCATCTGGAGGCGGCAATCGTAGTATTTGAAAAGATGCCAGAAATCATAGGCTTGAAGGAGCATGTAGTTGAATTCGATGAAGCTGAGTCCGGTTTCGAGCCGCATGCGGTAGCTTTCGGCGGCCAGCATGCGGTTGACCGAGAAATGTTTTCCGATATCCCTCAGGAAGTCGATATACCGCAATTCCGTCAGCCAGTCGGCGTTGTTCAGCAGCAGTGCATGGTTGTTCGAAAAATCGATGAATCGGGACAACTGCGCCTTGAGTCCTTCAGCGTTTTCATCGATCTGCTCACGGCTCATAATGGGCCGCATCTCGGTTTTGCCGCTCGGGTCACCGACCATGCCCGTTCCGCCGCCGACCAGGGCAATGGGTCGGTGGCCGGACTGCTGCATGTGGACGAGGGACATGATAGGCAGGAGACTCCCGACATGCAGGCTCTTTGCGGTTGGATCGAAGCCGATATAGCAGACAGCCGGCCGGTCGAGAAGATCCCGCACGCCGTCGAGATCGGTCACCTGTTCAACAAAACCTCTTGACTGCAGGGTATCTAGAACATTTTCCAATTTATCTCTCCTGACGCCTCCTTTCGTAACCCGCGGGAAGGTTCAACCGGATGACCTGCCCCTCCCTTCCCAGATTCTGCACCGGTTGGCCGTTCAGTTCGAGGCTGATGCCTCCCGCGTTTCCGATGCGCATTTCGAAGCCTTTTTCCGCATGCCACACTTTTTCTTCGCCGGGCACGAAAATCCTTTCTTCCGGACGTTGATCGTCGACAAAGATCTTGACCCAGGTCCGTTTCATGACCTGCATTTTCAGGGTCAGTTTCGCGGGCGGGGATTCCATCTCGGCAAGGGTCTCCGCTGGAGCCGGTTCGGAAAAGGCGCCCGCGGTGTTTTCCCCGGCAAGAGGCGGCTCAGGTTGCGCACTCGCATCGAGTTGCGGCCCCGACGTCTCGGGGGATTTTTCCGGGAGGTCATTGCCGGTGGAAGGCGCTGCTTCAACGGGTTCGGGATCTTGGCCGGTGTCGGGCGGAACGCGAACGTCGGCTGCAGAGTCGATCTCGGACGGAGCCGTGGAAGCCGGCTCCTCAAGGCTTTTCTTGGATCCGCTGGACCACAGGAGAAAGCCCAGCAGGCAAATCAGGAGCAGTCCGGCGACGAGCAGAAGCGGCCCCGGCCCGCGATGCCGGACCTCCTGGGTCAACGGTTTGAGGGGAGCCGTCCGTCTGGGAAGCTCTTCTCCGAATCGTTCCAGGACGGCCGCTGGGTCAAGGCCCAGGGCGGAGACATAGTTGCGCAGGAAGCCCTTGGCGAAGGCGGGGGAGGGAAGCCGATCCCAATCCTCGGCTTCGAGGGCCTCGAGGATATGGGGCTGGAGCCGTGTGCGCTCCAGGATGTCATCGAAGCTCAGCGCCTGCCGTTCACGTTCACCGCGCAGGTAGGCGCCTATACCCTCTCCGGGCATCGACCTGCGGCCTCCTGCGGGGGCCTCTGTTTGTCTGTCCTGCTCGTTTTCCATCCTTGTATCGCTTTAGAAGATGATTTTCGTGTAGGCCTGGTCTCTCAGTTGTTTCACCCATTCCATGTAACGCCTGTTGATCTCTTCGCGATACAGCTCGCTGTAGATGGCATCCTTGACGTCTTCATAGGCCTTGGTTTCGCCCGCCCGGCGATCGAGCAGTTTGATGACCTGAAAACCGGAAGCGGTCTCGATAGGTTGACTGATCTGCCCCGGCTGCATCCCTTCGACCGCCTCCAGAAGGGCCTTGTTGAGCTGGCTTGTCTTGAAAAGGCCCAAATCCCCTCCGTCCTTGGCACCGGGGCCGCGGGAAAACCTGCGGGCGAGTTCGCCGAAATCCTCTCCCGCGCTCAGGCGCCGGTGGATATCTGTGATTTGGGATTCGATCCTCTGCCGCTCCTGTTTGTCGGAAGGGTTGCCGACCGGTAAAACGATCGCAGCGAGGTGAAGGGTCTCATAGGTGATGTACTGTTCCCGGTGTTCGTCGTAATAAGCCCTCATGGCCTCTTCCCGCACGATGATCTTGGATTTCACTTCAAAGTTGATCAACTGCATCCGCTCGAGCTCATCCTTCAGGTTCTCCCGCAGAGTTTCATAGGAGATCCCCTGGCTTTCGAGCCGGGCGAGAAGATCTTCATGCGTCAGGTTGTTGTTCCGTTTCATCTTTTCAATCGCATCATCGATTTCGGCCGGTGAAACCTTGATTCCCAGTTCGTCTATCTTCTTCTGTGCAATTTTGTCATCGATCAGAAAGTCGAGAATCTTCCGACGTGCGTCCAGAAAGGCGGTTTCATCCTGGCTTCGAAACTCTTCCGGCTCCAGGCCGGTCACCTGCCTGATCTTGTGGTTGAGTTCGTACAGGGTGATCACGTCTTCGTTGACGATGGCGACCACCCGATTGCAGACTTCTGCGCATAGCCCTGCGGGAAAAGGAATAAACATGAGTAGGCAGCCTGCCAGCGTGCAAGTCCATTTCTTCCTGTTCATAAAAAGCACTCCATCATCGGTGTCCGGTTGTCCGGTCGTTTACATCCGTTCGTTCCGGCCAGGTGTTCCAAGAAAAGGGCCGCGACTCCGTACTTTAACCTATCAGCCTAGCATCTCGAAAGAAGCATGCCAAGAAAAATCCTGGGTTCTATCCCTTTCCCGCCTGGACGTTTCGTGCCGGTCTTCGATAGGAACGATCCTCCCCGGGCGAGGGGCTGGCGGAAAAACGGCTGATTTCTCCATGGGCCGTCCGATGGTCCGAGCGCAGGATCTGGAGACTTTCCATGATGCGCCTGCGATCTTCCGGCAGGGTAAGGGGTCCCATCAGGATGCGCAAACGATTCTCTCCCAGGAAACGATAGCGCTTCGGGAGGGTCCCTATCCTCTGCACCAGCTTTGCCGGGTCTGCCAGGCGATCGGGATCGAAGTGGAGCGTCACGCTGTCGGTGCCGACCTCGAGGCGCGCAATGCCGAGGTGTTTTGCAAAGATGCGCAGCCGCATCATCCAGAGAAGATTTTCCACAGGAGGCGGGGCTTTGCCGAAGCGGTCCACCATCTCCCGCTCGACATTTTCCAGATCCCGTGTCTCGTTCAGGATCGACAGACGCCGATAGAGATTCAGTCTGACATCCGTATCCATGATGTAGTCTTCCGGGAGATAGGCCTCCATGTCGACGAGGATCTCGGGGTTGATTTCCGGCAGCCATTCTTCGCCTTTGAATTCGGCCACCGCCTGTTCGATCATCCTCAGGTAGAGTTCGTAGCCTACAGTGGCGATCTGACCGGATTGCGCGAATCCGAGAATGTTGCCGGCGCCTCTGATCTTGAGGTCGTGCAGAGCGAGGTGCAGGCCCGCGCCCAGGTGGGAAAAGTCCATCAGGGCCTTGAGGCGCTTCTCGGCCTCCCTCGTCAGGTGGGTGCCGTCGCTGATCAGCAGATAGGCGTAAGCCTTCTCTTTGGATCTGCCGACGCGCCCCCGGAGCTGATAGATCTGCGCCAGTCCCAGGCGCTCTGCCTCGTTGATGATGATGGTGTTGGCGGACGGAATGTCCAAACCGGATTCGATGATGGTGCTGCAGACCAGGACGTCCAATTCTTTCCGCAAAAAGGTGAGCATGGTGGACTCGAGGTCCTTCTCCTTCATTTGACCGTGGGCGACCGCGATGCGGGCCTCGGGGACGATCGCGCCGAGGCGTTCCGCGACCATGTCGATGGTTTGAACCCGGTTGTGGACGAAGAACACCTGCCCATGACGTTCGATCTCGAAGCGGACGGCTCTCGCAATGAGGTTTTCGTCAAAGGGGGAGAGGTAGGTCTGGATGGCCAGACGGTCTTCGGGAGCGGTTTCGATGACACTGAGATCTCTCACGCCCATGAGGGACATCTGCAGGGTCCTCGGGATCGGTGTGGCGGTGATGGCCAGAACGTCGACCATGCTGCGGTATTTTTTGAGGGCTTCCTTCTGTTTGACCCCGAAGCGCTGTTCTTCGTCGATGATCAGCAGCCCGAGGTCCATGAAGGAGACATCCTTCTGGAGCAGCCGGTGCGTACCGATCAGGACCTGAATCTTATCCGAGCGCACCTTGGCCAAAACCTCCCGCTGTTCGGACGGAGGTTTGAATCGGCTGAGGAGACCGACCCCGATCCCATAGGGCGACAGCCGCTTGGTGAAGGTCTGGTAGTGCTGTTCGGCGAGGACCGTCGTGGGGACGAGCAGGGCGACCTGTTTGCCGTCGGCCACGGCCTTGAAGGCGGCCCGCAGGGCGACTTCGGTCTTTCCGAATCCCACATCGCCGCAGATGAGCCGATCCATGGGACGTTCGGAGGTCATATCGTCCAGGACATCGTCGATGGCCTTGATCTGGTCGGGGGTTTCCTCGTGCTCGAATGTCGCCTCGAATTCGCGGTAATAGTGATCGGGATTGGAAAAGGCATAACCAGAGCGGTATCGGCGCAGGGCGTACAGCTGTACGAGTTGCTTCGCGATGCGCTTGACGGATTTGCGAGCCTTCTCCTTGGCGATGTTCCATGATCGCCCGCCCAATTGATCCAATCTCGGAGCGACTTCATCGGCGCCCACATAGGTCTGAAGACTGCTGACGCGGTCCGCCGGGATGTAGAGCTTGTCGGCGTTGGCGTATTCGATCAGAATGAAGTCATTGACCCTGTTCTGGATCTCCATCTTGAGAAGTCCGCCGTACCGTCCGATGCCATGCTCCTCGTGGACCACGAGGTCGCCCTGCTTGAGCTGGCTGAACGTCGACCATGACAGCGCGTTTTCCCGTGCCTTCTCTCTATTTCTGCTTCGCCCCCGTTTTTGACCGAAGATTTCGTCTTCACTGATGATATACAGGTTCTCCGCGGGCCAGAGGAAACCCCGCCCGAGCCGTCCCAGGCAGATCCACAGCCCGGGACTCTCAGGAAGCTCCTCCCAGGAATCCACCGTGCCGAGGACGCTCACATCGTAGTTCGAGAGGATCTCCACCAGCCGGTTAGCCTGTTTTGCCGTGCGGCTGACGATGATCACCCGGCCGCCGCGGGAAAGCCAGAGGGCGATTTTGTTGGCGAGAGGGGCGAGAGATCCCCTTCCCTGCCCGGCCAGTTGGACATCGGGGTCGGTGTCGAGTCCGAACGTGCCCTCGAGCTGGAAATGCACCCCGTCCCTTTCCGTAGAGGGACCGGGCGTCTGCAGATCGAGCTCGTTCACTTCGAGCCGCTGGAAGCTGTTCAGGCTTAAGAGGACGGCATCCCCGCCATGGATGAGGCCTTCGGTTTCTGGGAAGGGAAGCCCCTTGTCCACTGATTCTTCGCGGAAACGCTCAAGATCGAGTTGAAATCGCTCCGTCATCCGCTTCAGGCCGCCTTGCAATCGCTGGGGGTCGAAGTGGGCAATGAGGGTGTCTGCCGGCAGATAGTCGAAGAGGGAGTCGAGCCCGGGGTAAAAATGGTTCAGCCAGGCCTCCTGCCCGGGGAAATGGGATCCTTCTGCCCCCGGGGGTGGAAGGCGGCCCATGGATCGCGCCCGTTGAACAGCGGCTTCGTCCATGATAATTTCGGTGTTGGGCAGAAGGACCCACTCGTCGAATGCCCCTTCTGACCGCTGGCTGAGCGGTTCGAAGAGGCGGATGGATTCGAGATGGTCCCCCCAGAGCTCGAGCCTGATCGGCAACGGGCTCGAGGGGGGGAAGATGTCCAGGACTCCACCGCGGACGGCATAATCCCCGCGTTCTTCCACCAGGGAAACGCGCTGATAGCCACAGATCTCCAAGTGCCGGAGGAGTTGCTCGCGGTCGATTTCTTCACCGGCCGCAAGGTATTCGAGCGCCTGAATGAGACGGCCCTTGGGGACCAGCTTGTACAGGAGGACCTCCTGCGAGGTGACGACGACGGGGTTGTCTGCGGAAGTCAGGGCGTAAAGGGCTTCGATCCTCAGATTGACGATCTCCCGGTGAGGGCTCAAGCCCGAGAGCGGTGAGATGTCGTAAGGGGGAAGAAGATAAAGCCTGCGCGGCCCGCCGGTGCGATGATTGTCCTGTTCGGCCATGAAAAACTGCAGCTCCTGAAAAAACTGCTCGGCCTGCTTCTTGCCGGGCAGGACGGCCAGACAGGGGCGGTCGAGCCGTTGCGCGAGGAGTGCGAAGAGATAACTCATGGCTGTGCCGCCAAGCCCGGTCAGCCGGGTAGGGTCCTTGCCGGATTGAATGGCAGCTCGAAGGGGATGGATTGGATGGGTCGATGCGTTCTGCATGCTTCGGTGCTCTACATTCTTCGTCTTCAGGTCTGTCTGTGGCGCCCGGCCGCTTCAGGTCTCAGGCGAGGCGGAGGCCTTACGCCGGTTCGGCAGCCGAAAATCCCGCAGACGATCCTTGCTCTTATACGGACTCGATCAGCGCCCACAGGGATGTCTGCCGCTCAAGTCAAGGGCGCTTTTCATCGCAGCTGCCAAGGCTGTTTTTCACCGTGTCGGCAGGCGCCTCCATGATTTCGAGGATGCCCGCGAGGGTGTCCAATTCGACCTCGGCGCCGATCGGCAGCAAGACATTCCGCTCACCGTGGCCCGAAGGAAGCCCCATGGTGCAGGGCACATCGAGTTCGTCCGCCAGTTCCAGGAAAAGGGCGGCGATGGTCCTGAGGGTGCCGCATTGAATGAAGTCTCCTCCGATCAGGCCGGAGACTCCCCGCAAAGCGCCGGACAACGCCAGGTGGCGCAGCATTCTGTCGACCCGGTAAGGTTGTTCGCCATGGTCTTCCAGAAAGAGAACGGCGCCTGAAAGATCGGGAAAATAGGGGGTCCCTGCCAAGTGGGAAAGAAGGGTAAGATTCCCGCCGATCAGAGGGCCTTTCGCTCTTCCCGGTCGCAGGACGCCCTCTCGGGGGAGGCGGATCGGTCGGGGAGGCGCCCCCCTGAGCACCGCGAGTGTTTCGGCCATGTCCTGCCGGTCCAACTCTCCCATTTGTCTGACGACGGGGCCGTGGAAGGTGATGAAACGCGCCTTCCGCCAAATCGCAAGGAGGAGCGCTGTCAGATCGCTGAACCCCATGCAGATCTTCGGATTGGCGGCCAGCAGAGGCCAGTCGATCTTCTCGAGCAGGCGAAGACTGCCGTAACCGCCGCGCGAGCAAAAAACGGCCTTGATGTCACGATCCTTGAACATGGCATGAAGGTCCTCGAGTCTGGCCGCATCAGACCCCGCAAGGTAACCCTTCCGTGCAAAAAGGGCGCGGCCTTCGCGGATTTGGAAGCCTTCGGCCCGCAAATGTGCCATCCCGGCCTCCAGATCTCCCCGCTCGAGGGGGCCGGCCGGCGAGATGATCCCGATCATGTCTCCCGGGCGAAGGGCCGCGACGGTCTTTTGACGGACATCGGCGGGTTGACCCCCCGAATGGGTGCACATTCCGGATTCCTGATGCATCTTCATCTTTATCTCTTGGATATTCCAAGTCATTGGCCGAATGATCGCACGCTTCCGACACAGGCAAAAAGACAACCTCCTCCGCTGCCATTGACGCGGCAGGTTTCTCAAGGCTTGGGCAGGGAGCGGTTTCAGCCGGTTCAGGCGAGTTTGACCCTACCCGAAGAGGAAAGTCTGCGCCTGAAGATGGCCGCCAGCCCCTCGAATGTCAACAAGGGCTCGATGACGTCGAAATGTTCAGATACATCCTGGAGGACCGGTGCGATCCCACCGGTGGCGACGACCATCGGCCTGCCGCCCATTTCCTGCTTCATTCTGGTGAGGACCCCGTCGACGAGTCCGGCGTATCCATACAGAAGGCCGGAGTTCATGCTGTCCAGGGTGCTGCAGGCGATCGCGGCCGGGGGTCTGGAAATCCGCTCGAGTTTGGGAAGCCGGGATCCACGGCTGACGAGGGCTTGCATGGAAATCATCAATCCGGGGGCGATGGCCCCGCCGAGATAGACCCCCTCGGAGGAAACGCAGTCGAAGGTGGTTGCCGTCCCCAGGTCGACGACGATGCAGGCGCATCGGAATTTATCGTAGGCCCCCACTGCGTTGACGATCCTGTCAGCGCCCACTTCGGCGGGGTTTTTGTACCTGACCGGCATGCCCGTATCCGTTTCGTGGTCCACGAACGACCCTTCGACCTCGAGGACCTGCTCGAACAGAGCACTCAAGGCCCGGTTGACGTGGGGGACGACGGACGTCACGATGGCATGGGTGATGTCTGCCATGCGGCGGTTTCTGAGCTGGAAAAGCCCATTGAGAAGCACCGCCGCCTCATCGCTGGTGATGTCTGTTTGGGTCCGGATTCTCCAGTGTTCGAGAATCCGCTCACCGTCGCTGAGGGCGAGGCCGGTATGGGTGTTGCCGACGTCGATGCACAGAAGCAGCAAGTCATGATTCCGCATTCTGATCGATGGATCCTCTCTTGATGGCATCCGCCACCGCAACGGTTTCTGCGGCCAGGCGTACGTTATGCACCCGGACGATGGCTGCACCGTTCAGGACGCAGGCCGTCACCGCGGCCATCGTTCCCGTGTCCCGCTCGTGGGCCGTCTTCTTCAGGATATGTCCGATGAAGGCCTTGTTGGACGGTCCGGCCAGGATCGGTTTTCCCAGCGCGGAGAAGCGCGAGAGCTGCCTGATGAGTTGGAGGTTGTGCGTAAAGGTTTTGCCGAACCCGATCCCCGGATCCAGGATGATCAGATCTTCCCGAATACCTGCCTGCAGGGCTCGCTCAACCGCATCCTGGAGGAACAGGGTGATTTCGCCGAATAGATCCTCATAATAGGGGTTTTCCTGCATGTTCCGGGGAGTGCCCTGCATGTGCATGAGCACGACCGGCACACCGCGGGACGCGGCCAGCGGGGCCATCTCCGGGTCGAAGCGGAGGGCGCTGATATCGTTGATGATCGATGCACCGGCGTCCAGCGCCGCTTGGGCCACCTCGGCCTTGTAGGTGTCGATGCTGATCGGCACCGGGATCTTCTTCGCCAGCGCTTCGATGACGGGTACGATACGTGCCTTTTCGGTCGCGGCGTCGAGTTCTGGGGCGAAAGGCCGGGTCGATTCTCCACCGATATCGATGATGTCGGCCCCCTCTTCGACCATCCTCCAGGCGCCAGCCACCGCCTCTTCAAATGCGAAATGCCTGCCCCCGTCGGAAAACGAATCCGGGGTGACGTTCAGGACCCCCATGACCAGCGTCCGTCTTCCGAGTTCCAGGGTGTGGTTCGGCCAATTCAGCGTCCAGGTGGTCATTGCGCCGGGATCTCCGATGAAAGAGGTTCTTTGTCGCTTTCTCCGGGCTCATCGGGGGCGATCCCCAGCAGTTCGTCGATGGCCCGAACGTCCAGAGTCTCTCTTTCGAGGAGGGCCTGGGCGATTTTGTGCAGCGATTCGAGGTTCGTTTTGAGGAGGTTGGTGGTCCTCCCGTAGGCCTCGTTGATGATGCGGCTGACTTCCTTATCGATCCGCTGAGCGGTAAACTCGCTGTAGTCACGGTGCTGCGTGATTTCCCTCCCGAGAAAGATCTGCTCGTCCTTCTTGCCGTAGGTCAGAGGCCCGAGTTCTTCGCTCATGCCGTAATCACAGACCATCTTGCGGGCGATGTCCGATGCCCGTTCAATGTCGTTTCCCGCGCCGGTGGTCTGCATCTCGAGGACGATCTCCTCTGCCGCGCGTCCGCCCATCAGGATGGAAAGGGTGTTCAGAAGATAGTCTTTTGCATAGGTATGCCGTTCGTCTATGGGCAACTGCTGCGTCAGGCCCAGGGCACGGCCCCTCGGGATGATGGTGACCTTGTGGATAGGATCTGTATCCGGAATCAGCCGGGCGACCAACGCATGTCCGGCCTCGTGATAGGCCGTGATCCGTTTTTCGGCTTCGCTGATGATCATGCTCTTACGTTCGGTTCCCATCAGGACCTTGTCCTTGGCGTCCTCGAAATCGGACATTTCGACCCGGTCTTTTCCTCGCCGGGCGGCCATGAGGGCGGCTTCGTTGACCATGTTCTCGAGGTCGGCGCCGGTAAAGCCCGGAGTGCCGCGCGCGAGGACCTGGATGTCGAGGTTGTCCGCCACGAGCTTCTTCTTGAGGTGCACCTTGAGGATCCCTTCTCGGCCTTTGAGATCCGGCACCGGAACGACGACCTGCCGATCGAAGCGCCCGGGCCGCAGCAGGGCCGGATCCAGGACATCGGGGCGGTTGGTGGCCGAGATGAGGATCACCCCTTCGTTGGATTCGAAGCCGTCCATCTCGACCAGAAGCTGATTCAACGTCTGTTCCCGCTCGTCGTGCCCGCCTCCGAGCCCGGCTCCCCTGTGCCGGCCGACCGCGTCGATCTCATCGATGAAGATGATGCAGGGGGCATGCTTCTTCCCCTGCACGAAAAGATCCCGCACACGCGAGGCGCCGACGCCCACGAACATCTCCACGAAATCGGAGCCGCTGATGCTGAAAAAGGGGACGCCGGCCTCCCCGGCAATGGCACGGGCGAGGAGGGTTTTTCCTGTTCCCGGGGATCCGACCAGCAGAACCCCTTTGGGGATCCGGCCGCCGAGACGCGTAAATTTTTTGGGGTCACGGAGAAATTCCACGACTTCTTCGAGTTCGTCCTTGGCCTCGTCGATCCCTGCAACGTCCTCGAAGGTGACCTTCTCCTGGGAATCGCTCATCAGGCGCGCGCGGCTCTTTCCGAAAGAAAGGGCCTTGCCGCCCCCCACCTGCATCTGGCGCATGAAGAAGATCCAGACCCCGATCAACAGCAACATGGGCACCCAGGAGAGGAAGACCTGAAACCAGGAGGAATCCTCTTCGGGTTTAGCCGTGATCTTCACGCTTTTCGAGGTCAGCAGTTGAATCAATTCGGGATCGCGCGGTGCATACGTCTTGAAGGGCCCCTGAACCGAAGATCCGGAGATGTTGTCGCCTTGGATGGTTACCCGGTCGACATGGCCTTTCTCGACCATTTCCAGAAAATCGCTGTAGCTGATACTTGCGCTGTTGCCGCCGGGAGTTTTGAAGATCTGAAAAAGCATAACCATCATCAAGGTGATGACGAGCCACAGTGCAAGGTTTTTGTAAAAAGGATTCAATGAAATCGGACCTCCATACGAAACTTGACCAAGTGATCGGGTTCTTGCTCGAAAGAGGATACGCTGTCCGCTTTTCAGCGCTTATCCTCCTGCCGCCTGGACGGTGGGCCGGTTTACCTCTTTGCAGTGCCGGCTTCGATTGATACCGGCCAATATACGCCCCTCCGAGGCCTTAAAGCCGGGCAGGCTCGGTCGGTGAACAACCTCCGGCTCTCGGGGAGGGGTGGATCGGTAAGGGGCGATGCTTCCCGAGAGGTGCTCTGGAACAGTTTCCATCCGGAAATGGTCTTTTTGGCCAATCTCGGCGTCAATCTGCACGTTTGCTTGTGCGGCGACCTGCAGGTCGCCTCCGCGCAAACGCTTGATTTCCATCCGGAAATGGTCTTTTTGGCCAATCTCGGCGTCAATCTGCACGTTTGCTTGTGCGGCGACCTGCAGGTCACCTCAGCTCAAACGCTTGATTTCATTGATATTGGCCAAACCGAGACCCACCCCGCAAGGGTGGGACTGAGCACGCGCAGCGTGTGAAGAAAAATCCTCATTTCCGGATTGGAAACTATTTCGTTTTGAAAGCCATATTTCCGGATGGACGCCGGCGCCTGCCGGACAATCGGTTTCCGGAGCAACACAACTCATTAAATATATAGATATTCGTCTAAAATTCCACAAAAATTTAATTCTTAAAAGGCTGCCCCGATTCTGGGCGTTGCCACCCATTCGATGATGCCTGCCGGGTTCGCCCAGGAATCCGCTCCGTACGAGCGGCTTTTTCTTCACCGAATTCGTTTCCATCCGGAAATGGTCTTTTTGGCCAATCTCGGCGTCAATCTGCACGTTTGCTTGTGCGGCGACCTGCAGGTCGCCTCCGCGCAGACGCTTGATTTCCCTGATATTGGCCAAAAATCCTCATTTCCGGATTGGAAAGTTAGTCCTACCGCGAAATCATTTCCGGATGGACACGAATTCGCCGATGGATCAAAACTTTTCCCTGGCAAGGAAAGACCTTTTGCCCGGCTTGTCGTTCCCCGAGGGAGAAGGAAGGCATCTTTTGCCCGGCCGGGATCAAACTCATCCCGCTCTGGAATGAAACGGGTTTTAAGGGAGAAGCCTATCATGTATTTTCACACAGACGTTGTTGACACTCAAGGGGTTTTCCCATAGATTGAACCGTAATGAAACCATGCTGTTATGATAGATGCCCGGTCTTGGGGTCCGTACGTTGGCGGAGCAGCCCTCGAGGAAGGGATTCGGCCGAACATTTTGCGACGAGGTGAAAGGGGGAGTTGAATGCCATTCGATAACTTCGATGAAATCATGACCTATGCTATCGACAAGGAAAAGGAGGCGGTTCAGTTCTATGAGGATCTGAGCCGGCGTGAATCGGCCCAGGGCACGAAAGCGCTTTTTCATGAATTTGCCGATGAAGAACGCCGTCACCAGAAAATGCTCGAAAATTTCAGCCGTGAGCAGGTGGCCAAGTATTCCATCAGAAAGATCGCTGATCTGAAGCGCAGTGATTACCTCGTGGATCTCCAATATGTTCCGGACATGGCCTATGCCGATATCCTGCGCCTTGCCATGAAACGGGAGGAAAAGGCCCAGGCCTTTTACCGGGATTTCGCGGCGCGGACCGCTGAGGAAGAACACCGTAAGCTCTTCGAGATGCTGGCCCAGGAGGAGGCCAAGCATAAGTTGCGGTTGGAGACCATGCTGGATGATTATTTGGCGGCCATGGGGGATTGATGCGCCTCCGAACGCGGAGCCGGCGTTGCTTTCCTGAGACCCCTCCTTCGAGTTCCCATCGGCCGCGGGGAGTCTGCCTGCCGCTGTCTGGCCATTCCTCCGAAGGAGTGACGTCCCTGGGCCGCCGGTTTTACGCTTTCGAAACCAGGTTCTACCGGGGAATCATTTCCGGATGGAATCCAGGTCGGCTCCGCTTTGGAGGAGCGACTGACCTTTTTCGTTATGATTGTGGCTCCCCCACTTGATGATGGAGGCCCCCCACGTCAATCCCGCTCCGAAGCTGACGAGCAGCAGCATGTCGCCGTCCTTGATCAGTCCGGCGCGGTTGGCCTCATCCAGGGCGATCGGGATCGAAGCGGAGGATGTATTTCCGTAACGGTCCAGATTGGTGTAAACCTTTTCCATTGGAATACCGATGGTTTGCGCCATGGCCAGGATGATGCGAATGTTGGCCTGATGGGGAATCATGAGATGGATATCGCTGCTTGCGAGGCCGTTTTCGGCCAGCGCCTTTTCGGCTATGGTAGACAGGCAATTCACCGCGCGTTTGAAGAGCCGATTGCCCTCCATCTTGAGCTGGAACGGCTTGAGATCGATGCAAGCGAGGCTTTCCGGGAGATAGCAGCTTTCGTAACTGGCGTAAAGCAGGTCCCAAAAGGCGCCATCCGATCGAAGATGGGTTGAAAGGACCCCGTTCCCATTCGTAGAGCCCGCCATGACCACCGCGCCGGCGCCGTCTCCAAGCAGGACACAGGTACTGCGGTCCTGCCAGTTGACGATGGTCGACAGCCGTTCGGCACCTACAACGAGTGCACATCGGGATGTCCCGGCCCTAATGGCGTTGTCGGCCATGGTCAGGGCATAAAGAAAACCCGAGCATCCCGCCGAAATATCGAAAGCGGCCGCCTGCGACGCTCCGATAGCGGTTTGGAGCATGCAGCCGGTGGAAGGGAACTGCCGGTCAGGCGTGACGGTACCGACCACGATCATGTCGAGGTCTTCGGCGTTGACGCCCGCCATTCGAAGGGCGTTTTCCGCCGCCTGGGTTGCCAGATCCGTCGTTGATTCGCGCTTGCCTTTCGATGCGATACGACGTTCCTTGATACCTGTCCGCCGGGTGATCCATTCGTCGTTTGTTTCGACGATCCGTTCTAGTTCATTGTTGGACAGGATGCGCTGTGGAACAAAAGATCCTGTGCCGATGATCCTGGATCTTGTCATGATGACCTTTCTCCTGGTAAGCCGACAAAACCGCTTTTTCTCCCTGAATGACGCAGGCTCCGAATCCGGTTGCAGGGTAACCGACCGGCTGAATGCTCGCGAATCGGCCGCCGGGGCCTGCAGCTCCCGGAAGGCGCCCGGCCCCGTCACATGACGGGACGGACAGGGTCTGAGGCGGCCGCAGCAAGATGAAGGTCCGAAATGAGAGGCCTGGCCTTGCCGGGCGTCCCATGCGTTTCATCGACCGTTCGACTGCTTTCACGATAGCTTAGGGATTGGCTGAGATTAGGAACAGAGGGGGAGGCTAGCCCCTGCGTAAAGCCGCCTGGCTGTATCGTTTGTCGCGGCTGCTGCGCTGTCCGCCGACCGTCAACACGGGTTCCCGGCGGCCGATGTGGCTGTGAAAATTTCCGCCGGAGGTTCTCCCGGTAGTGGACCGTTCGACGGTCCGGACACGTTCGAACGCTTCGTGAACGCGCAGTTTCCGGTATTCGAAAGGCGCTCCGTCAAGGGCTTTTATAGCCGCATCTGCTGCATCGGATTCCATTTCCACGAAACCGAACCCGCGGATCCTGCCTGTCACCGGATCGGTCAGAAGCTTGACGGAATGCACCTCCCCGAATTGGGAGAACGCCTTGTGTACCTTTTCTTCCGATGCGCTGAACGGCAGGTTTCCTACGTAGATCTTTTTCACGTCGAGATTATACTCCTTTACTTGCTGGATCGTTCGAATCAATGGTATGCGACAACCCCTGCCGGAAGCGATCCACAGGATCTTCCCGGCGATGCGGATAGAGCCTCTCCATGAGCCTGTGTCAAAGGCAGGTTGACCGGTCAGGTCGGGCGAAGAATGCTTCCTGGGCGTAACGATCGGTGAAGCGGTCTTCTTCTTGCTGACACAACCCCCCCTCGGATCTGCCTGGTTTGCAGATCATCCGGGGTGCTTCGGAATCCGTTTTAGGGAAGGATAGAAACGCGGCCACGGAATGGCGGGCGCTGAGACTCCGATCTTCCTGAAGACAATTCCTGCATGTTTGAGCCAGCTGAAAGGCTTCGGCTCAATTACCGTAACGGAATTAGGGCTGTTGCAATTTATATGATGATAAATACTCCGAAAGCAAAGTGCAAGCGGTTTCGGAAAAAATAGTCGACGAAATTTCAGGCTGACGGCGCGATGGTCTGTTTGGGGTGGCTGGCAGGCCATTTTTCTGAATCGTGGATGATCTTTTGCTCCCGCCCGAGGGAGCGCGGCTCACCGGGAGTTTCTATTTTGCCGGGCCGGCCTGGGGAACCGTCTTTGTACAACTTTATACCGGACCTCGAGGTACGGTTTCCCGGGGGATGAAACGGCCAGGAAAAAACGGGCCGCGCAGTCGAACGCCTAATCGTTCAGGGTCTGAATCCATCGCAGCTTCAAGATCATGTGGACCACCGAGCCCCGGGCTAGATGGAGCATTTCGCATACGTTGAGGGGCAGCTCGGCCAGGATGGTGTGGCCGCGGACACCCAGAGCCAGTCTCACGGTGGAACCATCGCGCCGCAGATTTCGAACCACGCCCTTGAACCGGTTGATGTGAGGACCGGCTGGCGCTTCGATAGACACATAGATATGCTCCGGCAGGATGACGATTTTGCGGATCGGTCCCCCTTCATAGGGGACGAAAACCGGCAGCTCACCACAATAGGCTATAGCGAGCCCGTTCTCGACGATGCGACTCGACTGGCACTCGAGGATGTTGGGCTCTCCGATGAACCGGCGGACGCGGTCGTCGGCAGGCGCGAAAAAGATCTCCTCGGGAGTCCCTGTCTGGAGCAGGCGGCCGTTTTCGATCAAGGCGATACGGTCGGCCATCTCCGCGGCTTCGGTCAGGTTGTGGGTGACGAAGAGCGTGGTGCAGCCGAGTTCACGCTGCAGGCGCTTGAAATCCGTCCGCATGTATTTGGCGGATCTCAGATCCATGCTGGCGAGTGGTTCGTCCATGAGGAGGATGTCCGGCCGGGTCGCGACCGCCCTGGCCAGAGCGACTCTTTGCCTTTCACCGCCGCTCAGGTCGCGGGGGTATCGATCGGCAAGATGAGCGACATGGACCATCTGAAGGAGGGTGTGCACCTTTTCGGAGAGGTTGCTTTTCTTGCAGGTTCCGCGCATCCTCAGGCCGTAAGCGATGTTGGATTTTACATCCATATGAGGGAAGAGAGCCAGATTCTGAAAAAGATACCCGACGTTCCGCTCTTCGGAGTGAAGGGTGTCGACCGCTTTTCCGTCGAACAGGACTGTGCCTTCGTAATCGATCAGACCGGCGATGATATTGAGAAGCGTACTCTTTCCTGCACCGTTTCTTCCCAGGAGGATCATGAATTCGCCGTCGTCGATGGTGAACGAAACGTCTTTCAGGACAAAATTATTCAGGGATCGCAGTTCGATTCGCGGCAAAACGGCTCCTTTCTCCGGTTTCTACAGCGCCGGGACCGGCCGAGGCATCGAGTCCTCCGAAGTTCTGGTATCCAGCCCGGGAATCTCTGGATTGGAGCCTCTCTCGATGGATACGCAGCAGGCCGGCGAGGCGATAAGGATCCTTTCCGGATGAAAGACGCCTCAGGACCATCTTCCGGTTGCCTTTCTTTCGAGAAACAGGAAGATCCGCTCGAAACAAAAACACATCAGGGAAAGGACCATCAGACAGACAATGACCATGTCCAGGCGGACAAGACTTTCGGCCCTCATCAGCAGCGCTCCGATTCCAGTCGGAATAGCCACCATCTCGGCAGCGATGATCACGCGCCAGGCCATGCCGGACTCCAGGCGAAGGCCGGTGAAGATGTTCGGAAGCGCCAGGGGGATGAGGATGGTCGTAAGGACCTTGAGGTCCGACGCTCCGAGGGTCCTGGCGGCTTTGACGAGATCCTTGTCGACGGAGCGGATGCCTGTCTGGGTGTTGTAAACCATCGGGAAGAAAGAGCACATGAAGATGATGGCGATGGGCAGCATTTCCCCGATCCCGAACCAGAGCATGAAAACAGGCAGCCACCCGAGCGCCGGTATGGGATAGATCAGGCTCATGACGGGGTGCAGCGTGCGGTGCGCAGCCGTCTTCCAGCCCATCAGGATTCCCATGAACAAACCTGCCGCTGAGCCCGTCACGAACCCGATGATCACCCGGAAGAGGCTGCGGAGGAAGTGCCGGGGCAGGACTCCGCTTTCAAGAAGTCTCCAGGCTTCGCTGATCACGGTTGAAAAAGGCGGTAGAAGCGCGGGATTCTCGATAAAAAGGCGGGCGGAGACCTCCCAGAGACCGAGGAAGACAAGGACCGGCAGGAAGGACCAATGAAAGGTGATGCGTTGCATCCGGCGCCTCTTGTTCAACGGTCGATCGCCAGAATCTGATCCGCCTCGAAGCGCTGCCGGATATATCCGAGATCGGCCAGGTAATCGATGGTTTTCTGAACCTGCTCAGGATCGATGCGGGTGGTGCAGACGAGGCGCTCGGTCAGGGATCGCTGCAGGGCCTGAGGGGTTGTATCCAGGACGGGATCTTGTTGGATCTCCTTGACCGGGAAGATCCGGTTGCCTGTGATGCGCAAGGCCTTGGCGAGGATTTGGGCGGCGGCCTCCGGGTTCCGGTTGATCCATTCTGTGGACCGCTCCGTCACTTCTACAAGGCGTAGAACCGATCGGGGATTACGCTCGAGGAACCGCTCCGTCACGATCAGGACGCTCCCCTGCATGTCCGGCCAAAGGTCCTGGGCCGTCAAAAGAACCGGGAACCCCGCCGATTCAGCCATGCTGGGGTACTGTTCGGGCATCACCGCGGCATCGAGGTGCCCCATCCTGAGGGCTAGAAGCTGCTTGGGGGGGCTCATCCGGCGAATGTTTGCCGCCACCTTCTGCGGATTCAGCCGATAGACGTCGACCGCCTTTTGGAGGAGGGCATCGGTCGGGCTGCCCTCACGGGCGCAGCCGATCCGGATCCCGGGCTTCTGAAGATCGGCGGGTGAGGTTATCCGTTCGGGGTTGCAGGAGACGGCGTACCCGTATCGGTGGGTACCTGCGACGATCTTCAAGGGGACCTTCGCGTTGGCGAAGGCGCAAATCGCAGGGATCAGGCAGATATAGGCGGCATCGATTTCTCCGCGTGTCAGGGCGGCTGAAAGCGCCATCCCGGTAACGTAACTGTCAAAGGATTCAATAGGGACGCCAGCCTCTCCGTACCAGCCTTTCGCCTCGGCAACGTAGGCGCAGGCTGCATGGGAGCAGAATTCCACCGCAAGAACGATGGCCTTTTCCGCCGGCATGGGGTCGTGTGAAGGGGCCTCGGCGCCCGCGTCGCCGACACATGCCGAGAAGACCGACGCCAAAGCGACGAATAGGCCGAAGACTGCTGTTCGAGCCATGTTCGAAACCTCTCTACGCTTTATTTCCGACTGGAGATTGATTATTGAATGTAATATTACAATATGAAATAGCTTGTCAAGAAAATTACTCCTGCTTCACCCGACTCGAAATCCTGTCAGATTGCCTTGCTTCCATCCGGAAATGAAGCTTTGGACATGAAACAATTTCCAGGCGGGAAATGAGGATTTTTTCCTTTACACGCTTCGGGTGCAGAGACTCAGCGTTTTGCGGCGGGTCCTGGTTCGACAAAGTCGATAAAAGCAATCGGCTGAGCGAAAACGCACGAAAGGCACGCTGCACAGGCAGGCGCACAAACTGACGCAAAGATGGCCAAAAAAGCCTTTTCCAGACGCTGACAGCGGCGCCGATCCAAGGTCGGGGTTACGTCGCCGTTTCACTACGTCGGGGCGCCTCCTGCTCGATCTCATTCTTCAGATCGGTGATCTGCTGCTTGAGCCTCTCGAGATCACTGCACTTTTGCTCATAGAGATGCTGGGCCATCCGATATTTCTCTTCCAGCCCCTCTGGAGTGAGGACGTAAAGGTAGTTGGTTTTGGTCTGAGAAGCCTCGGCGCGGTCAATCTTTAGAAAGCCTTTGGTGGCCAGGTCTTCCTGACGGTAAAGATTCCGCGGAATACGCAAGGGATTGACCTTGACCAGTTTTTTTTGGATCAGTTCGGATAGGCAGGCGTTGGTTTTACCAAGACTGATCCCCATTTGCTTGGCGATGTCGCGCTGGGTCAGGTCCAGGTCGCCGCTCAGTATGGTGAGCATTTGATGATACGTCTCAATCCGTTTTTTTGTGCGCATGGTGGATCCGCTTTGAGTGAGGGTGTGAGCATTCAAACCAGTACGATCCGAGAGATCGAAAGACCATTTCCGGATGGAAACTAATTCGTGTGCATCCGGAAATAATTTCGCGGTAGGACTAAGTTTCCAATCCGGAAATGAGGATTTTCGGCCAATATCAAGGAAATCAAGCATTTGCGCGGAGGCGACCTGCAGGTCGCCGCACAAGCAAACGTGCAGATTGACGCCGAGATTGGCCAAAAAGACCATTTCCGGATGGAAACTAATTCTCCACAAACATTACATAACACAATTCTTCGGACGGATGAAATATTTTCTGCCCCGATCCGGATCGATTCAGGCAAAAGGCCATTCTCACGAGCCTACACGGTTTTCGGTCAGCAGGTCAAAAGTCAATTTCCGTTCCTGGTGCAGCCTGACCTACAGCTGCTTCAGCAGGACATCCGCATCGGATTTTTGGACGAGGTCCCGAAAGCTTTTCAGGATGGATTGAATTCGCAGGGTATCCGGGGATTCGGACACTGGAAGATCCCTGGCCCCGTTATCTTCCAGTCGGTTGAGGACATAGCTTACCGTCAGAATGGCCGGATCCCGGGCGGGCATATAGGTGGGCGCGCTTTTCCGATCTCCGACGCGCTCCGTGATCAGGTCCGCCTCGAGCAGATCGCCGAGCACTTCTTGGACACAGCGCATCGGGGTTTCGAGCTTCAAGGCGATCCGCTCCATGTTCCAACGCTTGTCATGGGTCGGAAAGTGTTTGACCAGGGTGTGCATAATCGCCAGGGCCAGGAGTTTGCGGAAGGCAATGGGCATTCGGCGGCAGTCCGGACCGAATTCGGAGTTCTTGACATGCTGATGGGCATAGGCGATTTCAGCGCCGAGGAGAACCAGTATCCAGCTGATCTGCAGCCAGAACAAGAAGAGGGGAAGGGCGGCGAAACTGCCGTATATGGCATTGTATTTGGCTACGTTGATCTGAAAGGTAATGTAGATCCATTGAAAGATCTGATAGAAGGCCGCCCCGAGGAATCCGCCGACAGCCGCGGAGACCGTTTTGACGCGGGTGTTTGGGAGGAAAGCGTACAGGAAAGTGAAAAGGAACCAGATGACGACGAACGGCAACAGCCGAAGCGTTTTGAAGATGAAGGGGTTTACAGGACCGAGGAGGGTGATATGCTCGGCGAGTATTCGGATCTGGCTTTCGATGAAGACCGTCAGTGCGCTGGCAATGACGAAGAGTAGAGGGCAGATGAGCATCAAAGAAAGGTAGTCGCTCACCTTGCGTCCGAAAGACCGCCCCGAGGGCAGGCTCCAGATGGTGTTGAAGGCGGCCTCGATATTCGAAATCATCTTGATGATGGCCCAGAAGAGGAAGATCAGGCCTATGCCGGCGATGAGCCCGCCCTGGGTCGTCTCGATCAGTGCGTGGGAAAAGCTGATCGCGCGCTCGAGGACATCCTCCTGGCCTTCGAGGTACTGCATGAGCTGGCTGCGCAGGGCCGCCTCGAAGCCGAAACCCTTGGCGATGCCGAAGACCACCGCCAGGATCGGTACAATGCTGAGCAGGGAATAAAATGTCAGGGCGGAGGCCCGCAGCTGGCAGCCGTCCTTGAGAAAACCGTCCGCCGACAGTACGACCATGCGTAACAGCCTCAGCAGCAGGGCCCGTGTTCTCGGCAGTTCTGCCTCCCTGATACGCCAGAGGTGGTCACGATAGTACTGGATTGTTTTCAGGAACGGAAATGCGCGCATGGAATACCCGGCTCCTTTGACCGGCTGTGCGAACCAGCTGTGGGACGGCTATGGCAGAAAGGGCCGGATGCGCGCCTCCATTTCAGCCTTGGGCAGAGCCCCGACCATCTGATCTACGACCTGGCCGCTGCGGAAAAGGAGCAGCGTTGGGATGCTCCTGATGCCGAACCGGGATGACGTCATGGGATTCTCGTCTACGTTGAGTTTGGCGATTTTGATCTTCCCGGCGTATTCTTGGGCGAGGGCCTCCAGGATCGGCGCAATCGTCCGGCAGGGCCCGCACCAGGGTGCCCAGCAGTCAACCAACAAAGGCCTTGAGGTCTCCGATTCCTGTGTTGGTTGTCTGCAAGGCCCGCACCAGGGTGCCCAGCAATCGAGAAGGACCGGCAGAGAAGATCCGAGGACGTCCGCCTCGAACGATCGATCCGTTACGGCAAGAGGTCGACGACTGGACTGCAGCGCTTCGGACAGGGGGCCGCGACACTTTCCGCACACGGGATTCAGGTCCAGCTTGGTGGCGGGAACGCGGTTCTTCGTTCCGCATTTCGGACATCGGATCACAATAGAGTCGGAATCCATCGCGCTGCCTCTACCGGTTGAGGGTTGATGTTCAGAGGGCCTTTCCCGCGTCGTGATAAATGAAGACGAAGGCCTGGCGATCGATGTCGATGCTCAGATCGGCCCCGCGGGATTCAGCGTAGATCACCCACGACGGCTTATCTTCGCCGCAGCATTCCACCTGAGGGGAGAACCGGCCGGTATCCCGATCATACCAGGCAAGGAGCATCGGCTCGGAAAGCACCTCTTGTGCCTTTTGGTCGGCGAGGAGCCTCGCTGTCTTCAAGTCGCGGGGACTGTCCTCGAGATGGAGGCTCATGCGGTTGGGGAGCATTTCATACGTCAACGCTCGACAGGATTCCATGGCTCGTTCTCCTTTCTACGGGCAACGGAGCCCGCGCCTCAAAGGAAAAAGGGTTGATCGATGTCGAGAAGGGCGAAAAGACGATTGCCGGATCAACTTATTTTATTATAAGTGGGTGTGTCGGCCGATGTCAAATCGAGGAAGTTGGGAGCCTCATCAGATCAGTTTTTGCCCTTGACTTGTCGCCAAGAGAAAGCTATCATTCCAAATTCACCAGTTTCCATGCAAAGATCGCTTTCAGGGATTGGCGGATAGCGGTCAGGGAAAGGGCGAATCTGCCTGAGATTCGGACGGCCGAGGTTCAGCCGGACGGCAGCGCGCCTTAGGGAGCACAGGGGATGGTGCGAATCGATCCTGGGGGTCGGCTGTCGGGACCGTTTGCGGAGGGAAACGCAATATACTTGAGGAGCAGAGGTCATGTACGCAGTCATTAAGACAGGTGGAAAACAATACAAGGTAGCCGCGGGTGACGAGCTGAGATGCGAGAAGCTCCCTGGCGCGGTGGGCGACGCGGTCGTTTTCGAGGACGTCCTTTTGCGCGCTGATGGCGATTCGGTCGTCGTCGGGCAGCCTGTCGTCGAGAACGCCAAGGTGATCGGCCGCATCAAGGGCCAGGGTCAAGGCAAGAAGATTCTGGTTTTCAAATACAAAAGGCGCAAGAATATCCGCAAACTTCGGGGGCACCGCCAGGCCTTCAGCCTGGTCCATATAGAGAGCATCGAGTGATTGGGGCGGTGATTTTTTCGAGGTGGGTTGTATCCCGAAATGATTCGCCGGTACGAACGAGTTTCCAATCCGGAGCAGAGGGTTTTTGGCCGATCTGAAGGGAATCAAGCGTTTGCGCGGAGGCGACCGGGTGGTCGCTACCCGGGCAGGCGTGCAGGCTGACGCGAAGATTGGCTGAAAAGAACATTTCCGGACAGGATCGAGACAGAGGGATAAAATGGCACATAAGAAAGCAGGCGGCAGTTCGCGCAATGGTCGCGACAGTGCCGGGCAGAGGTTCGGCATCAAGCGTTACGGTGGCCAGCAGGTGAAAGCGGGCAATATCCTTGTTCGGCAGAAGGGGACGAAGATCCATCCGGGCAGAAACGTGGGCCTCGGGAGGGATTACACGCTCTTTGCCCTGGTCGATGGGGTGGTCGCTTACGAGCGTTTTGGCAAGACCCGCAAGAAGGTCAGCATCGCGACGGTCTGATGGACCGCCCGTCCCATCCCGCCTGAGAGATGGAAGATGGATTTTCTGGACGAAGTGGTCATTACGGTCAGGTCAGGAGATGGCGGCGGGGGTTGTGTCAGTTTCAGACGGGAAAAGTACATCCCCAAGGGAGGCCCTGATGGCGGAGACGGCGGAGACGGCGGCGATGTCATCCTGTCGGCCGATAAAACCTGTCACAGCCTGTCGGCTTACCGGTCCCGGAGATCCTTCAAGGCGGGGAGCGGCTCGCCGGGCGGGGGCAATCAATGCACCGGCAGAAACGGCGAAGACCTGATCCTTCCGGTGCCTTTGGGTACCATTGTTGAAAATGCTTTGACAGGCGACTTCATTGTCGATCTCGTACGGGCTGGAGAGCGGTTTCTGCTGCTTCCGGGTGGTCAGGGCGGGAAAGGCAACCGCCATTTCGCCACCGCTACGAACCGGACCCCGCGTATGGCTCAGCCGGGCATTCCCGGCGTTGAACTCAAGATAAGACTTTCTCTTAAACTGCTCGCCCACATCGGCTTGGTGGGGCTTCCCAACGCGGGGAAGTCTACGCTGCTTGCCGCTTTGACCATGGCGCGTCCCAAAATCGGGGACTACCCCTTCACGACCCTGATCCCCAATCTTGGAGTGCTGGATCTCGACGACGATCACTCCGTCATCCTTGCCGATGTGCCTGGTTTGATCGAGGGTGCGAGCGAAGGCCGCGGGCTTGGACTCCGGTTCCTGAAACATATCGAGCGAACGGGCGTGCTTTTTCACCTCCTTGATGCTGCGGACGGCACGGTTGAAGACGTCCTGGAAGATTATCGCCGGATTCGCAATGAATTGGAGGCCTACAGCCCCGTCCTGGCCGAGAAGCCCCAGGTCGTGCTTATGAACAAGGTGGATCTGCTGGATGACGGGAATGGGAAGGTGGCACGGATCGGGCGAACCCTGGAAGAGAAAGGGGTGCCCTGGATCGGTTTGTCGGCGCTGAAGGGGCAGGGCGTCCAGGACCTGAAGCGGTTGATCCTCCTCAATTGGGATGTCTGGGGGCTGGAATGCCTTGATCCCCGGGAGGCGGATCCTTCCTGTGCGAAGCCGGAGGTGGATGGTTGAAGTCTGAATTGCAGACGGGGCCTGTGAAGACTCCTGGCCGGGAGGCCTTGCTGAAAGGGATCAGGAGGATCGTCGTCAAGGTCGGCAGCGGTGTGCTGACAGCCTCCGATGGGTTGAACCGGACCGTTATCGAGAGCATCACCGACGATATTGCGGATCTCCGGCGGAGCAAGATCGAGATCATCCTGGTTTCTTCCGGGGCCATTGCTTCCGGGCTCAGGAAGGTCGGCCTCAAGAGGCGCCCGGAGTCGGTTTCCCAGCAACAGGCCCTGGCCGCTGTGGGCCAGAGCAGTCTGATGCGCGCCTATGAAGAGGCCTTCGGCAGGCATCGCCAGAAAGTGGCGCAGATCCTGGTCACGCGGGATGACCTGACCCATCGACGCCGCTATCTCAACGCACGGAACACGCTGTTGACCCTGCTTTCCTGGAAGATCGTGCCGATTATCAACGAAAACGACACCGTGGTCGTGGATGAGATCAAGTTCGGTGACAACGACAACCTGAGCGCCATGATCACCTGCCTTTCGGAGGCTGGTCTGCTGGTTAATCTGACCAACCTGGACGGCTTGTTCGACAAGGACCCGCGGGTTCACCAGGATGCGCGACTGATCCATACGATCGACAAGGTAGATCGACGCGTCTCGGGATATGCGAGCACCATCCCGGGTTTCCTGGGAAAGGGGGGCATGGCCAGTAAGGTCAAGGCGGCGCAGAAAGTGGCGCTCTTGGGCGTGCCGACCGTCATCGCCAATGGATTCAAGCCGGGCGTCCTGAAGCGGGTCCTGAAAGGGGAGGAGGAGGGGACGCTTTTCATGCCGCGTTCGGTGTCCCTCTGCCATCGGAAGCACTGGATCGCTTTTACCAAATCGCCCCGGGGGCAAATCGTGGTCGACAAAGGGGCGGAGACGGCGCTCCTGGAAAATGGCAAAAGTCTTCTGCCTTCGGGTATCAAAGAGGTGGTGGGGCGTTTCAGCCTGGGTGATGCCGTCCTGATCGTGAGCGAAGAAGGAGAGGACCTCGCGGTGGGGATGGTCAATTACCACAGCGGCGACCTCAAAAAGATCATGGGTGCCAAGACATCCGGGATAGAGGCTATCCTCGGTTTCAAACACGAAGACGAAGTCGTGCATCGCGACAATCTTGTCTTGGCGCGCCAGCTGGATGAAGGAGACGATCTATGTCAGTGGAGGGGATGATCGGCACGATGGCCGATGAGGCCGGGAAGGCTGCCCGGGCGCTGCGCAGCATAGGCCGGGCCGATAAGGACGCCGCCTTGAACCGGATGGCGGGGCTGCTGCGCCGGTATTCCGACAGGATAATGGAGGAAAACGCGAAAGATGTCGCCCGGGCGCGTGAAGCGGGCCTTTCAGCAGCCATGATCGACCGGCTGACCTTGACCGGCCCCACGATAGAAGGCATGGCGCAGGGGCTAGAGGAGGTCGCGGGACTTCCGGATCCGGTCGGTATGGTCACCGGAATGTGGCGCCGGCCGAATGGGCTCCTGGTTGGACGTGTGCGTATTCCCATCGGGGTCATCGGATTCATCTATGAATCGAGGCCCAATGTGACGGTGGATGCCGCGGCGCTTTGTCTGAAATCCGGAAACGCGGTCATCCTCAAAGGTGGGTCCGAGGCGATTCAGTCCAATATGATCCTCGCTGAGATTCTGGCCGAGGCCTTGCAGGCAACAGGGCTACCGGAAAAGGCCGTCCAGGTGGTGCCTACGACGGACCGCGAGGCGGTATCGATCCTGATCGGGCTCGACGAAGACGTGGACCTGATCATTCCGCGTGGGGGGGAGGGTTTGATCCGGTTTGTGGCCGATCACTCGAAGATCCCCGTTCTCAAGCACTACAAAGGGGTTTGCCATGTCTACGTGGACCAAGACGCCGAGATCCCCATGGCGGAGGAGATCTGTTACAACGCGAAAGTGCAGCGTCCGGGCGTCTGCAATGCCATGGAGACCCTTCTCGTACACGAAGGGATCGCGGGGAGATTCCTCCCCGCAATGATCGAACGGTTTGAAAAGGCCGGCGTTGAGATCAGGGGTTGCGAGCGCACCCGGTCGATCGCGCCGCAGGTCAGGGCGGCGGTCGCCGAGGACTGGCCGGCGGAGTTTTTGGACCTGATCCTGGCGGTGAAGGTAGTGGGGGACCTCGAAGAGGCCCTGGATCATATCGAGCGCTACGGCTCGAAACATACCGAAACGATCGTGACGACCGATTACGCGCGCGCCCAGCGTTTTCTGGGCGAGGTCGATTCTTCCGTGGTGTTGGTGAACGCCTCGACCCGTTTCAACGACGGGAATCAGTTGGGGCTGGGGGCGGAGATCGGGATCAACACGTCCAAACTGCATGCCTTCGGCCCGATGGGCCTCGAAGAACTGACGACCACGAAGTTCATCGTTTACGGCAGCGGTCAGGTCAGAAGCTGACCCGCCCGGCCGCGGGCGGTAAGCCCGAAAGAAAGGGTTTGCACGATAGGACTCGGCGGCGAAAAAGAGACTGCCTTGAGACTCGGCTTGCTGGGTGGAACCTTCGATCCGATTCATCTCGGCCATCTGCGCGGTGCCGAAGAGGTCAGAGAAAATTTGGATCTGGCCAGGGTATACCTCATTCCCGCCGCCGTGCCCCCTCACAAGACCCGGGAACCGATTACGCCCTTTGCGCACCGATATGAAATGGCGCGTCTGGGCGTCTCCTCGTCTCCGTATCTCGAGGCATCCGATCTCGAGGGAAGGCGGCCCGGCCCTTCCTATTCCATAGAAACGCTGAAAAATTGCCAGGCGATGTTCGGCCCGCGGGCAGAGATCTTTTTTATCCTGGGTATGGACGCCTTTCTGGAGATTTACACCTGGAAGGCCTATCTCGAATTGTTCGAACGGGCGCATTTCGTTGTCATCGGCCGGGAAGGCACCGAATTGGAAGAGCCCGCGGCGTTCCTGCGGTCGCTCGGCGTCGCAGGCATCACTGAGAATGAACGGGGATTTTTCACGTCGCACTCCGGCAAGTCGATCCGCTTTCTGCAAACGACACGGATGGACATATCCGCATCGCGGATCAGGCGGTTGTGCCGGGAGAGGAGATCTGTGCGTTTTCTGATCCCCGAGCCCGTAAGAGAATACATCGAGAGGACGGGGCTTTATAGAAACCATGGATACGCTTGAAAAAGCACGGAAATGCGCCGGCTATCTTCTGGAAAGGAAGGCATTGAATCCGGTCCTTTTTGAGGTCGGGAAGCTTACCTCGTTGACGGATTATTTTCTGATCGCGAGCGGCGGCAGTTCCAGGCAGGTCCAGGCGCTCAGCCGGCACTTGCAGCGCAAAATGCGGGAGGCGGGGTTCCGGCCCTACGGCATTGAAGGAGAGCAGGAGGGGCAATGGATCCTGCTTGACTTCGGGGATATCGTGGTCCATCTTTTCTATGAACCGGTGCGCACGTTTTACGATCTTGAAGGGCTATGGGTCGAGGCCCCGCGCGTTCCCATCGAGAATGCCCCGCCGCCGGATTGATCGGAGGTTTCATGCGCAGGATCATGGCCGTTTTCACCCTGCTGGTGGTTTTTGTGACGACAGGTCTCTGCCCGAAATGGCCGTGCTGCGCTGGTCCCGCCTGGGCCCTTTCGGTGGATGAGGAGCAGGAGATCGGCCGTGAGTTTATGGCCCAGATCAGGGAATACTTCACCCTCCTCGAAGATGATTTTGCCAATCGATACCTCAACGGTCTTGGACGATACCTGGTCGAGCAGGTCGAGACCCAGCCGTTCCCGTTCCATTTTTACATCATCAAAGATCCCACGTTGAACGCTTTTGCAGCCCCGGGCGGACAGATATTCGTCTTTTCGGGGCTCATCGGCGCCCTCGATCAGGTCGACGAACTGGCTGCAGTGATCTGCCATGAAATCGGGCATGTAACAGCCCGTCATCTGGCCCAGCGCATCGAGCAGAACAAGAAGATCGGTCTGATTACGATGGCCGGTATCCTCGCGGGCGCGCTGCTGGGTGGTACGGCCGCCGAGGCGCTGATCGCCGGGTCCATGGCGGCCGGTATCCAGGCGCAGCTGCACTACAGCCGGGAAGACGAGCGGCAGGCCGACCAGCTCGGGTTCAAATATATGTCGGACAGTGGCTTCGACCCGCACGGTATGGAGGAAACCCTCAAAGAGATTGCCAAAGGTAATTGGCTGGGGTCGGATAAGATCCCGGCCTACCTGTTGACCCACCCGACCGGGCCGGAACGGATGGCGAACCTCGAGACCCTGCTGAGCGGTTACGCGGGGCAGGCCTCATCGCCCGAGGCCGAGCAGTTTCGAAAGGTCTATCCGCTCTTCAGGACCGTCGTGATGGCCCGCAGCATAGATAACACGCAGGCGGAGCGGCTGTTTCGGGCCGATCTCGACAAAGATCCATCCGACTCTCTTCCGTATGTAGGGTTGGGGATCCTCGCATTGGGAAAAAGAGACTACCCGACGGCGATCGATTTCATGGAAAAGGCCTTGAAGCGCGGAAAGTATTATCGTTTGCCTCTGCTGACCTATCTCGGGCAGGCCTACCAGCTGAGTGGACGCGACGAGGACGCGGTGCGCACGCTGAAAGAATCCCTGTCGGAGCTGGGTGAAAACAGCACGGCGTTCTACTACTTGGGGCTTTCCTACCTGAATCTGGGGCAATACACCCAGTCAGCCGAAATTTTCGAACGTCTCGCCGTGTCGCCTGCGGCGAAGGACGATGTGTATTACCACCTGGGGATCGCCTATGGGCGTTTAAATCGGCTGGCTGAGGCACACTACAATTTTGGATTGTATTTCAGTAAGTTGAATCAGGCGGACAAGGCGCGGTTCCACTTCGAAAAAGCGAAGGAGCTTTCGGCGGATCACAGTATCCTCGCTCAAAAAATAAGTCTTCAGCTTCAGGAACTGGAGAAGGCCGACCATCGTTGACCCCGGCGATCACAGCAGATGATGCCCACCGGCCTTGGGGGAGACGGAGGACGTACGAAATGGTGCTCCTGGTGGGCGGCCGTTCGTAGGGACGGGGATTCGAATAAAAGAATGGACGAGTGGCACGAGAAGAAGGCCGACCGTCCGTAGTAGGGACAGGGATTCGAAAGAGGCTTGCAGGCGAGGACGGCCGAACGGCTATTCGAAGTCTTTTAAAAAAGCTGTTGGGTCCTCAAGAAAATCCTTGTAGAAGCGGTAGGATTTTGTCTGTTGATACGCGATTTCCTCGATGGGGGCATGATCGCAGCTCAGAATCTGGGCCTTCGGATAACTTAGGAGAATGGGCGAGTGCGTGGCGATGATGAACTGCGTCGCCGGGCGGGCGAGAGCCCGATGGAGGATGAAGATGAATTGGAGCTGGTTGCGGGGTGAGAGCGCCGCCTCCGGTTCATCGAGCAGATAGAGGCCCGGGAGGCGGCAGCGATGTTCGAAGAACGAAAGAAACGCCTCCCCATGCGATTGCTGGTGCAGCGAACGCCCGCCGTAATAATCCAGAAGATTTCTGTCCGTGAGGCTCATATCGTCGATAAAGGCTGCAAAGTTGAAGAAGCTTTCGGCCCTGAAGAAAAACCCCTTCACGATCCCCCCCCATTCCCACGTCCCCTCCATGCTGAGAAAGTGATGCAGCGATTTGCTGAAGGGGTTCCGGTGCGCGGTGTGGGTTTTTTCGCCTCCCCAAACCGTCAGGCCGTATCTGCGCGCAACGGCTTCGAGCAGAGTCGATTTGCCGCTTCCGTTGTCGCCGACGAGGAACACCGCACGATCCCGCAGATCGAGGCGATCGGTGCAGCTCAAAGCCGGAACATTGAATGGATAGGATTCCCTTCTGGGGAACCGGCTGTGCAGAATGGTGATGGTGTCCACGTACACGCGGTGCCTGCTTTCTCCGTATGTGATTCGGGTTGGGCGAAAAAGATCGGATTCAGGGAAGATAGTCTTCCCTCACCGGCGAAAAGACCTCCACAACGACGGCATCCGTGAGGACCTCGGCCTCATGGGGAACATCCTTGTGGATGCACCAGCTGTCACCCGGCCCGGCCTCGAAGGAGTCATCCCCCGCCCTCAGGACGATCCGGCCGCTGACCACGTATCCGGTCTGCTCGTGAGGATGGTGGTGCAGGGGGAGTTTCTTTCCGCCTTCGAGCTTGAATTCGCAAAGGATCGTCAATTCACCGTACACCAATGTTTTCATCCGGATGCCGTCGGCCAGCGTTCGATATCCGTCCTCGCTTCTGTGAACCATCAAGGCGGTTTTCCTCCTTATTCGAAGGTGTTCATAAGGATGTCGATGACCTTCAAGTCCGGTGGGGGGAATGGAAGCGCCCCCAGTTCCTGAACGGTCACCCACCTGATCGCCTGTCCCTGGCGTGCGATGGGTCGTCCTTCCTCTCGGGTGCACAGGAAGAAATGGAGCGTGACGCTCTTGGAGGCATAGGCGTGATCGATGGTTGCAAGAGGGCGCTCCAACCTTACACGAATGCCGAGCTCTTCCATCATCTCGCGCTTCAGGCAGGCCTCCGGAGTTTCCCCGGCCTCCTGCTTCCCTCCTGGGAATTCCCACAGCCCCTCCAGGTGGGTGCCTTCGGGACGGCGGGTGATGAGGATCCTCCCCTGCTCCGAGAGGATTCCGGCAGACACATCGTAATGGGGCTTGCGTCCATTCATCGGGAACGTGTCAAGAGTCCGGTGAGGCATCCAGGTTTTCAAGCCGCAGGCGGAGGAAGGCCTCGGAGGCCTCCTGGTGCTGAGGGATCCGTTGGAGGACTTGGTGGTAGGCCTCCATGGCCCCCTTCACATCCCGATGCTTTTCGCGCAATCGTGCAAGGTTCAGCCAGAGTTCGGGGTTATCTGGATCGAGTTCGAGAATGCCCTCCAGGGTGCTCATGGCTCGATCCTCTCTTCCGAGCTCGAGGTAAGCCACCAGCAGGTATTGGCGCAGGGCCTTTTCCTTTGGGTTGGCCTCAACCGCCGGTTCGAAGGCCTCGACGATGCCCTGATAATCCTTCCGGTCGTGCAGGTTTTCGAAGAGGTACGTATAAGCGACCATATGGTCGGGCTGGAGGCGTATCAGGCTTCGAGCGGCATTCACGGCCTGCGTGACATTCTCCATACGGCGGTGTAGGTCGAAGAGGATGGTCAGGGCCGAAACATCTTCGGGATGGCGTTCAGCATAGGCGGTCAGATGGTTGGCAGCCTCTTCGAGCCGCCCGTTCTGGTACTCGAGCACCCCCAGGTTGAAGAGCACCGTATCATTTTGGGGATTGTTCGCTGCAATACGGCGGTAAATTTCCGCCAGTGCCTGTTCGTCCCCCAGCTTTTCCAGGACCTGGGCCATCAGCAGCAGCCCTTCCTGATCCATCGGGCCGGCGGCCAGCACCTCTTCCAGCCAGCGCCTCGCCTCCTTCCATTGCCCCTGTTCGATCAGATGAAGGCTGAGTTTGAGGCGGCCTTCCCGATCCGCCGCATTCAGCTGCAGCGCCTTCTTCAGGTAATCGTCGGATGCTTCCTCCAGCCCGAGCTGCTCATGGAGATAGGCGAGGTTGTAATAGAGATTCGGGTCATCGGGTTGGTGGCGGGCGAGCTGCAGATACTGGTCGATGGCCGCCTGGTGCCGCCCGGCCTCGGCATGGATGAGGGCCAACCTCGAATGGATCGGCAACGCTTCCCCCTCCGGTATCAGTCCAAGGAGGGTCTCATAACAGCTGACGGCCTCATCCGTCCGTCCGCCGCGGTCCAGTTCCTCAGCGAGTTCCCGAAGCGTTGAGATATCTTCCGGATCCCGTTTGGTGATCTCTTTGAGGATCCGGATCACCGCCTCTGAATCACCGGCAGCGGCATAGAGGTCCCGGATTTCTTTGAGGACGGCCGGATCGTGGGTTTCCTGATTCATGAGCTCTATCGTTTCACCGGCCTTCCGCCACTGGGCCATGCCTTTGTAGGTTTCGGCGAGAAGCTGCAGAAGCTTCCTTTCGTTCGGGTGGAAACCGAGGGCCTTTCGGAGGATGGCGGTCCGCTCTTCGAGTGAAATGGTGCGCACGGCCTTGTCGGCCCAGTCCTCGAGGAAGGGTCTGATGTTCAGGTTGATAGAACCGATCGTATCATTGCGGTACTTGACGGAGACCTCGAAACGATAATGATCGTAAATATCTCGATCGGGCAGCAGGGAGACCAGAGGCATCTCTTCGAAGCGCAGGGCGTTGACGTCGAAACCAGGGCTGACCAGGCGGAGATCATGGTTGAAGGGGATGTTGGTTGCGATTTCCAAGATCTTCACCCGCTCTCCGGGATGCAGGAAGAGGGTCTCGCCAACGGCGACCCGTCTCTGCTCCTGATCGATCTGCACCACGAGGGCATGGAATTCGGCGCCGTGTTCGAAAAAACTGCGCCAGAAATACCAGCCTGCACCGCCGCCCCCCAAGACGAGCAGGAGCATTATCCAGAAAAGGGGCCGGGCAAGGAAAGGTTTCTTTTTCCGTGTCTTGACCAAAGAGCCGCTCTCATTTCGACTGGACCTGCGCTCCTTTGGCTTTGCCTCTTGCGCGGCCTTCCCAGAGGAGCAGAATTGGGCTGGCGACGAAGATGGAAGAATAGGTTCCCACCCCGATTCCCACCAGGAGCGCAAAGGCGAAGTCGTGGATGACACCGCCGCCCAGGACGAACAGCGCGACGACCACGACCAGGGTGGTGGAAGAGGTTAGAATGGTGCGGCTAAGGGTTTCATTGATGCTGGTGTTGATGGTTTCGCCTAAAGGCCGGCGCTTGAAACGCCGCAGATTCTCCCGTATACGGTCGAAGACGATGATTGTATCGTTCAGCGAGTAACCGGCGATGGTCAGGATGGCGGCGATGATGGCCAGGGAGATCTCCCGGTCCGTCAAGGCGAATACCCCTATCGTGATGGCGACGTCGTGGATCAGGGCGATGATCGCCCCAAGCGCATATTTCAAATTCAGGAACCAGCACATGCCCAGGCTGACGAGCAAAGCCAGGATGATCAGCCAGGTGACGCTCACCCCGAAGATCGATGCGACATAGACGATGAAGATCAAGGTGACGGCCATGACACCGCTCATCAACCACTTCAGTTCGAATCGGCCGGAAATGTAAATGGCGATGATCAGGATCGTGTAGAAGAGGGCGAACAAAGCCTTCTGCCGGAGGTCTTCCCCGACCTTCGGCCCGACCATCTCCACACGGCGGATGTCGGCAGGCGTTCCGAATTGGGCCTCCAGACCGGATTGGACCTTTTCGCTCAGGCCGCTCAAGTCCAGATCCATTTTGCGCACACGGATGAGATATTCCAGCTCGGCTTCCTCACCGAATTCCTGTACAACGCTGTCCTGCAACCCCAAGGGTTCCAAGGCGGTCTTGATCTCCGTCGGTGTCCGTTTCTGATCGAGTTTGACCTGGATGAGGAGGCCGCCCGAGAAGTCGACGCCGTAATTGGGGCCGCCCCGCCAGACAAGGAGAGCGATCGTGGCGAAGATCATGAGTAGGGAAAATACGTACGCGATTTTACGCCTTCCAATGAAATCGATGTGGGTTCCCGGCTTGATGAATTCCATTCAATGACTCCCGCAATGATTTAGATGCTGAGCTTTTTCATGCGCTTCTGGACGTAAAGCAGATCGAAGATGATCCGGGTCACGAAGATCGCGGTAAAGAGACTGGCCACGATGCCGATGCTCAGGGTGACGGCGAACCCTCGCACGGGTCCGGTCCCGAACTGAAACAGGATCAGTGCGCCGATGAGGGTGGTGACCTGCGCGTCGAGGATCGTCACCAGAGCCTTTCCGTAGCCGGCCTCGATGGCGGCGCGGGGCGTCTTCCCCAGGCGCGATTCTTCCCGGATACGTTCGAAGATCAGCACGTTGGCATCCACCGACATGCCGATGGTCAGGATGATCCCGGCGATGCCCGGCAGCGTGAGGGTGGCGCCGAAAAAGGAGAGTCCCGCCATGATGAAGATCATGTTCAAGACAAGGGCAAGATCGGCGATCAGGCCGGAGAGATTATAGTAAATGGCCATGAACAGGATGACGATCAGTCCGCCGATCAGCATGGATTTGATCCCTTTCTGGATGGAATCCATTCCCAGGGAAGGTCCTACGGTCCTTTCCTCGAGGATCTTCACGGGTGCGGGCAGGGCGCCGGCACGCAAAACGATGGCGAGGTCCTTCGCCTCATCCATGGTGAAGCGGCCTGTAATCTGGGCCTTGCCGCCGGCGATCTTGTCCTGGATGACTGGTGCGGAATAGACGTTGTTGTCCAGGACGATGGCCAGCCGCTTCTTGATGTTTTCTCCGGTGATCTGCTCGAAGAGCCTGGCTCCGCGGGTATCGAAAGACAGGGAAACGTAGGGTTCGTTGTACTGGCTGTCAATGGCGACACGGGCATCGGTGATGTACTCTCCGGTCAGGACCGCCCTTTTCTTGAGCAGGTATGGAATTCGGCGCCGGTCCGGCGAACCCGTGGCAGGCGGGCTTTCATAGAGGATCTCGCTACCGGGCGGGATGTTCCCCTCGAGGGCTTCGTCCAGACTATGGTCTTCGTCCACCAGTTTGAATTCGAGAAGCGCGGTCTTGCCGATCAATTCGATCGCCCGTTTGGGATCGCTGACCCCCGGCAGCTGAACCAGGATACGGTGGTCTTCCTGGGGGCGGATTTCGGGTTCTGTGACACCGAACTGATCGATCCGGTTGCGGATGGTCTCCAGGGCCTGATCGACCGCCATCTCCTTGATGCGCTTGCGGGCGTTTGCTTGGAGCATCAACAGCATGACGGGATGGCCGTCTTCCTCTCCGCCTGTCTTGATATCGAAATCGGAATAGATCATCCCGACGGTGTCCCTGAAGGTCTGGACGTCTTCTGCGCGCATCATCATGACCTCAATCCCGTCGAGACCGGTTCGTTCGATCGCCTGATAGCGGAGTTTCTCCTTGCGCAGATCGCCCTTCAACTCTTCGACAGTCCGCTCCAGGTGGCTTTCCACGGCTTTATCCACTTCCACTTCCAGGACCAGATGGATGCCCCCCTGTAGATCGAGACCCAGACGGATGCGATCATCGGGGAGGACCCGCGACCACCAGTCGGGGAGGGTGCTCGTGAGAGAAGGGGTCAGATAGATCAAGGCCGCCAACAGGACGAGCCCAGCCAATGCGCTACGCCAACTCAAGCTTTTTGACACGGTTTACTCCTGGTCGTTCGAGAAATGCGATGTCGCCCGGCAGCCGCAAAGGCTGCGTCGGCGGATCCTAGGCCGACTCTCTGCCGATGATCCCGGAAACGGATCCTCTGGATATCTTGACCCGCACTTTGGGGGCGATTTCGATCGTGACGACGTCGTCTGCCAGGCCGGTGACGACACCGTGCAACCCGCCCGCGCTCACAACGCGGTCGCCTCTCTTGATGGATGCGAGAAGCTGCTTATGCTGTTTCGCCTTTTTCTGCTGAGGACGAATCAACAGAAAATAGAAGATTACGAACATCAGGATCAAGGGGATAAAGGCGCCGAAGCCTCCTCCCTGTCCGCCGCCTGTGCCATCCGTTCCCATTGCATAGGCCAAAAAATCCATTAGGCATCCTCCTTTTGGTTGATCTCCTGAGATTGATAAAACCACGTTCTGAACGAGAGCATTTGCTCCGTCTCGATCGCTTTTCTGATCGCCCGCATGAGATCGATGTAATAAGCGAGATTATGTATCGTATTCAATCTGTAAGCAAGCAACTCCCGTGCCATGAAAAGATGCCGCAGATAGGCCCGCGAATAATGCCTGCAGGTGTAACAGCTGCAGTTGGGATCGAGAGGCCTGTCGTCGCCGGCATAACGTGCGTTTTTGATGGCCACGCGTCCGACCGACGTAAACAGGGTGCCGTTCCTGGCATTGCGTGTGGGCATGACGCAGTCGAACATGTCAACGCCGAGGCAGACAGCCTCCACGAGATCCGCGGGGGTCCCGACGCCCATGAGATAGAGCGGCTTTTCCTCGGGAAGGAAAGGCCGCGCAGCCTGGATGACGGCCAACCTTGTCTCTGCATCCTCGCCCACCGAAAGGCCGCCGAGGGCGTAGCCGTCGAAACCGATCGCGACCAGTTCCCGGGCGCTCATGGCGCGCAGATCAGGGAACATCCCTCCCTGAACAATCCCGAAGAGTGCCCCCTCTCCGGGTCCTTTGCGGGTTGCACATCGCTCGGCCCAACGAGTCGTGCGTTTGACGGCGACCAGCACATCGTCGTAGCCCGCCGGAAAGGGCACGCATTCGTCGAAGGTCATCATGATATCCGATCCCAGCGCCTGCTGGATCTCCATAGCCTTTTCCGGACCCAGGAAGTGTCGGGATCCGTCGATGTGCGACTGAAAGACGACACCGTCGGATGAAACGGTTCGCAGCCTGGCCAGGCTGTACACCTGGAAGCCGCCGCTATCGGTCAGGATGGGCCGGTTCCAGTGCATGAAGCAGTGCAGCCCGCCGAGGCGGCCGATGAGGTCGTGGCCGGGGCGGAGGTACAGGTGATAGGTGTTGGCGAGGATGATTTCTGCGCCAAGCTCCTCCAGTTCCTCCGGGGAGATCGCCTTTACGGATGCCTGGGTTCCGACCGGCATGAAGACGGGGGTTTCGACCTTCCCATGGGCGGTCTCCAGACAGCCGATCCGCCCTTGGCATTCCCGGGATCGGTATTGGATGCTGAATCTCAAGAAGAATACGCTCAGCAGGGCCGCTTCGAGCCAGGCCTCTCCGCGTGATGGAGCAGGCGGCTGGCATCATGCCGGCTTGTCACAGGATCAGCATGGCGTCCCCGTAACTATAAAACCGGTACCCGTCCTCAACGGCCTTCTTGTAAGCCCTCCGAATGATGTCGTTCCCAGCGAATGCACAGACCAGGAACAAAAGTGAACTTTTCGGCAGATGAAAATTGGTGATCAAGGCATCGACGCACCTGAACGGATATCCGGGTGTAATCAGGAGGCGCGTCCGGCCTTCGCCAGGGCGAATGGATCCGTCTGCCAGCGCAGCCGTTTCGAGCGTCCTCACAACGGTGGTGCCGACTGCCACGACCCGGCCTCCGCGCTGTCTTGTTCTCGCAATGGCCTCCGCGGTGTCGGCCTCGATCCGAAAAAACTCCTCGCCTAGGACGTGGAGGCGGATATCCTGGGTTCTAACCGGCTGAAAGGTCCCGAATCCGACGTGCAGGGTCAGGGGGGCGACTGCCACGCCTTTTTCCTCGATCCTCCCGATCAGTTCCCGGGTGAAATGAAGCCCTGCCGTGGGAGCGGCGACGGCACCCTTCCGTGCAGCATAAACCGTTTGATATCTTTCGACATCCAAGGCGGCAAGCGCATCGCGCGAAGCGCGCTTGATGTATGGAGGCAACGGCACCCTTCCACGCTCTTCGATCAGCTTCTCGAGGGCTTCAGGGGAGTTGAACCGGATTACCACGACCCCGTTTCCCTGGACCTCTTCCACCACCCCGCTGACCTGATCGTCCAGCAGGATAAGCCCGCCGATCTGCGGTGGTTTGGAGGATTTCAGCAAACAAAGCCGCGCAGCCGCCGGTTTTCCGCCCTCGTCGTGTTCCAGAACCAGCAATTCAACCCGGCCGCCGGTATCCTTTTTCCCTTCAAGGCGGGCGGGTACGACACGGGTATCGTTTATGACCAGCAGATCCCCCGGGCTGAGCTGCTCGGGGATATCATGGAAATGCCGGTCGCGGATCGCCCCGCTCCTGCGGTCGAGCACCAGAAGCCGAGAGGCGTCTCTTCTCTCACTGGGGACCTGAGCGATCAATCCTGCCGGCAAATCGAAATTGTAGTCATCCAGATCAAACATTGATTATATTAAACATGAAATTCTAAAAGAGCTTTGGTTCAAAGTCAAATGCTTTTATTCATTGAAGAGATACGCCAACAGCAGACCTACGCACATCGAAAGCAGACCCAGTATACGAAGCTGGCCGTCCGGAATCTTCTGGATGGCTGCCATCCACGATTTCATCTTATCGGGACAAGCGAAATAGGGGAGGCCCTCCACGATCATCAGCAGTCCTATAAGGCAGAAAAACCATCTCATCCTGGATACCTTGTGCCCACTCGGAACGGGAGCATTCTGCCGCTCTCGGCGTCGATTTCCACGCCTGTTCGTGTGGCGGCCTGCAGGCCGCCGCACGGACACGCTCTCGGTTTCATGGGTATCGGCGGCAAATCCTCATCCCGGGTCGGAATTCCTGCCGTGTTGGATAAACATCTTCCGGATGGAAACCAGCCGTCCAAGGGAGGGCCTGCCGCAAGGAGTTCCGGGATCTCATCAGCACGCCTGCAAGGGGCAGGTGCGGCCTTGCTCCATGGACCCCGGGCATTGGAGCTGCGGCATCGGGCAACCGGCTCCTGATGGGGCCGACCCAAATGCCGGACCATGATAGAGATGGAATCGGAGGCTGTCAAGGCTGCACCGGATGCGTGCTGCAATTGCGCTTGAACTCTGCAAGAAGATCAGTTAGCTTGTTCTCAGCCTCGAGGTGGTCTCTCCTGCCAATCTCGGCCGCGATTTGCCCGTTTGCCCGGTTTGCCCGTGCGGCGACCTACAGGTCTTCCCCAGGCAAACGATGGTGTCCCCTGACATGGGCAGGACCTGGAGCCGCTCCGGATGGGCGGGACTGAGCACCCGAAGGGTGTGAAGAAACCGGGACCCGCCCCGCAGGGGGGGACTGAGCACCCGAAGGGTGTGAAGAAAATCCCTCGTTTACGGACTGGAGGGGCTGTCGCGCAGGATGCTTTTTTCCGGATGGAGACAGGTTTGTGTCCATCCGGTCAGCGCGTTTGCCCGGAACAGCGTTCCAATCCGGAAGAAGGGGTTTGATCGAGGCGTTGGAAGCCAGGCATTCACTCAGAGGCGAATCGGGAAGATCGCCCTTTTGAGATGATCCGAGTCGGGGCTGACGGGAATAAGCCCACTTGAGGTATGAAAACGGCACAATGCCGCATCGGGGGATTGGGCGGAGTGGAGAATCGAGGCCGGCCGAACCGGGTGTTGATCGATCTGAAAGCGCTTGAGGAGAATTTCCAGCGGGTCAGGGATGCCGTTGGGTCTCATGCGCGGATCCTGGCAGTCGTCAAGTCGGATGCCTACGGCCATGGAATGGTTCCTGTGGCGCGTACCCTCTTGGGTTGCCGGATCGACGGCTTGGGTGTCGCTTTTCTGCACGAAGGCATCGAACTGAGAGAAGCGATCCCGGGTACTTTCCCCGTGTTGCTCCTCTGCGGGCTTTGTTCGAGGGATGAGGTGTCCGCCGCGGTGGATTGGGATCTGACGCCCGTGATCTTCGATATGGATATGCTGGAGGTCCTCGACCAGGAAAGCGGGCGAAAGGGCAGGATTACCGGCTTCCAGTTGAAGGTCGACACCGGCATGGGGCGTTTGGGCATTCGGCCGGCCGACACGGCTGCCTTTCTGGACGGGGTGCGGCGGATGCGGTTCCTGTCGCTGCAAGGGATCATATCCCACTTTTCATCCGCAGGAGAGGAAGATCGGACCTTTACCGAGAAACAGATCGCCTGTTTCGAGGACGTGCTGAACACCGCCCGTTCGATGGGCTACACCCTCCCTCTGAACAATATCGCAAACAGCGCCGGGATGACGCTTTACCCCGAATCGATTTCCGGTATGGTCCGCCCCGGTATACTGCTGTACGGGGGGGGTGCGGGTCAATCTGCCTTCAAACCGGTCATGCACTTCAGGGGACAGGTCATTCAGGTCAAGAGAGTGCCCGCCGGCACCCCGATCAGCTATGGGAGGACGTATTACACCCCGGCGCCAGCGACGCTCGCGGTGCTCTCTGCCGGATATGCCGACGGTTTGCCCCGCAGACTTTCGAACCGGGGTTTTGTGCTCCTCCAAGGCCGAAGGGTGCCCATGGTGGGGACGGTATGCATGAATCTCACGATATGCGATGCAAGTCTTTGCGGCGATGTCCGCCCTGGCGATGAGGCTGTTTTTCTGGGGTCCCAGGGTGGAGCCGTCATTACATGCGATGAAATGGCCGAATGGGCAGAGACCATCTCATACGACGTCTTCTGTTCGATAGGATCGCGCCATCACAGGGAATTTCTGGAATGAAAAGCAGGATTGAACAGGTACTGAAAGACACGATTGCGGATTGCTTCGAGAAAGGCCTTTTGAAGGAAACCCCGCTGCCCGGCTATGTCATCGAAGTCCCCAATAACCCGGATCATGGCCATTTCGCCACCAACCTGCCCATGACCCTCGCCTCTTCCCAGCGGCGCTCCCCGCGGGATATTGCGGCTGTCATCCTGCAGAACTTGAAGGATGAAGCCGGCCTTATCGATCGCCTCGAGGTGGCTGGACCCGGATTCCTCAACTTCTGGATCCGCAGCACCGAATGGCACGGTTTCCTCGCCCGTATCCTGGAGGAAAGAGAGGACTTCGGGCGCTGCTCTCTCGGTCAGGGCCTGCGGGTGCTGGTGGAGTTCGTCAGCGCGAACCCGACCGGCCCCCTTCACCTGGGACATGGGCGTGGTGCAGCGCTCGGCGACACCTTGTGCAGGATTTTGGAGTGTTGCGGGTATGACGTCGAGCGCGAGTTCTATATCAACGATGCCGGCCAGCAGATTCAGATGCTCGGGAAGTCCATTTACAGCCGCGTTAAACAAAGATCCGACCCGGCCTATCCCTTCCCGGAGAAGGGATATCACGGGGATTATATCCGTGATCTGGCCGAAACGGTCGGCAGCAGGGTGTCGATCGATGGGATGTCCGAAGAAGAGGCTTGCACCTACTGTGCCCAGGCGGGCAAGGAGATCATGCTGGAGGAGATCCGCAGGGATCTGGATGCCTTCCGGGTCCGGTTCGATGTTTGGTACCCTGAGAGCGAGTTGTTTCAATCCGGGCTGCTCGATGCCACGCTCCAGACATTGAAGAACAGCGGCAGGCTCTACGAACAGGATGGGGCCCTCTGGATCAGGACGACCGAGTTCGGAGACGACAAGGACCGGGTGCTTCGCAAGGGAGACGGCCAATTCACCTATTTTGCATCGGACATCGCCTACCACCTGCAGAAACGGGCGCGGGGTTTCGACAAGGCCATCAATCTCTGGGGGGCGGATCACCACGGCTATGTCCCCCGGATCCAGGCGGCGCTGCAGGCCCACGGGCTGCCGTCCGGCTGGCTCTCCGTCATGCTGATCCAGTTGGTGAAACTCTGGAAGGGCGGCCAGGAGATGAAGATGTCCAAGCGCGCCGGCTCCTATGTGACCCTTGAAGAACTCCTGGCCGAAGTGGGTGTGGATGCCGCCCGCTTCGTATTCTTGACCAAAAGCCACGATTCTTCCCTGGATTTCGATGTGGATCTGGTCAAGAAGCAGGACAGCGACAACCCCGTCTACTATGTCCAGTATGCCCATGCCAGGATCTGCAGCATCTTCAGAAAGGCCGAGGAATCCAGCCTCGAGCGGCTGCCGGTCGTCCGCACGGGCCTCGATCGTCTGATACTGGAGGAGGAAACGGGCCTCATCCGGGCGATGGCCGAGTTCCCCATTCTGTTGCAAGATATCTGCCGGTCGCTGGAGCCCCATCGTCTGACCTATTACCTGACCGACCTGGCCGCTAAATTTCACAAATACTTCAATCTGGGGACGAAGCACTCGGATTGTCGGGTCGTGGGGGACGACACCCTTATGAGCCAGCAGCGGCTTCACCTCGTGGATGCCATCAGAATCACGCTGGCAAATGGGTTGAGGCTTCTCGGCGTCGAATCGCCGGAGAGGATGTGATCGGCACGGATATGTCTTCCAGCAGGGGATCCAAAAAGGCCAAGAAAAGATACCGCCTCGAGCTGGGGTTCGGTGCTTTTCTTTTTTGGACAGCCGGGCTGCTGGTCCTGCTCGGTTGGATCTTCGTTTTGGGGATCATGGTGGGGCGGGGGGATGGCCCCGGGTTCCTGAAAGACTTTCTGCCCAGGGAGCAGCCCGGTGTGCCGTTGGCGCGCGAAGCGGGACCTGTCTCCCAGGCGGCGATTCCGCCGTTGAATGAAGGGGCCGAGGATCCGGAGCTGCGTTTCTACGAGGAGCTGGCTTCAAAAAAGGCGAAGACCGCCAAGGAGGAAGGTAAGCATCGAAAGGATTCGTCTCCGGTTGCATCCAAGACGGCGGTAAAACCGGCTTCTCCTGCTGCTGCTCCTGCTCCGATGCCTCCTAAGGAGGGTGTAGGCTATGCGGTCCAGGTGGCATCGCTCGACACGGAAGAAGGGGCCGCTGAAATGGTCGAGCGATTGTCCGGAAAGGGGTTTCGGGCCTATTTTACTAGAGCGTCGGTCAATGGGAGGGTGTATTACCGGGTCAGGGTCGGCCCTTTTACGGGCGCGGCCGACGCCAAGCGCTCCCTGCAGGAATTGGCTGGGAAAGAAGGATTGGACGGATTCTTGATGGAAACGGGGCTTTGATGGAAACGGACATGCATCTCAGAAAGGCCAGAACGGGTGACGTTCATGCCATTTACGATATCCTTACGCACTATGCCAAGCAGGGCCTTCTCCTTCAGAGGCCCTTAAGTGAGCTATACGATCACCTGAGGGATTATGTCGTGCTCGAGTGCTCCGAGGCGGGACAGACTCCTGGTTCTTTCTCCGGCCTCGAGGTCGTGGGGGTTTGCGGCCTTGGGGTCTGCTGGGAGGATCTGGCCGAGGTCCGGTCGCTCGCAGTCTTGGAGGCCTACCGGGATCGCGGTCTGGGGCTGAAGCTGGTGGAGGCCTGCCTCGAGGAGGCGCGAGTGTTGGGGTTGAAAAAGGTCTTTACCTTGACCTATGTCCCGGACTTTTTCGGGAAGATCGGGTTCCAGGTCGTCGACAAGGCGGTTCTGCCGCACAAGGTCTGGGCGGATTGCCTCAAGTGCCCCAAGTTTCCGGATTGCGACGAAATTGCGATGATGCGTGCTCTTTGACGCTCTTGCGGAGGGCGGTCCTTTAGGGGGTGTATTATGTTCGGCATCGGAATGCCGGAATTGATCATTATCCTGGTTATCGCGTTGATTGTCATCGGACCCAAAAAACTCCCTGATTTGGCCAGGGCGTTGGGGCGTGGAATGGCCGAGTTCAGGAAGGCGACCCAGGAGATCAAGGAAAGCCTGGCGGTGGATGAAGAGCTCGAATCCGTGAAAAAGGACCTCGTCGATGGGGTGAGCGGGCTGAACGGGAAGCCTGGACCGGAGGAGAGCAAAAAACCTGCTTACGACGGGTACGATCAGATGGTCGAGGACTACCGGCAGTCGAAAGAAGAGGACGGGCGCAGCGACGGAACGCAGCCTGCCAGGGAAAAGAATTCGGGGTCGACAACCGATGGATGAAGATGTGAAACAGCCTTTTATGGGCCATCTGGAGGAGTTGCGGCAACGACTGATCATTTGTGCCATTGCCGTGGGCGTCGGGTTTGTGGGCGCCTATTTTTTTGCGGAACAGCTCTTTCAGCTGCTGATCCTCCCCCTCAAGGCGGTGATGCCCGAGGGCGACCGCCTTATTTTTACAAATCTGCCCGAGATGTTTTTCACCTATCTCAAGGTTTCTTTCGTGACGGGCCTTCTGGCTGCTGCGCCCGTCATCTTTTACGAACTCTGGCTTTTCATCGCACCGGGGCTCTATCACAACGAGCGGCGCTATGTCATCCCTTTCGCCCTTTCATCGACGGTGCTCTTTGTCGGAGGCGCGCTTTTCGGCTATTTTGTCGTGTTCCCCTTCGGGTTTCAGTTCTTTGTCGGATTTTCGAATGAGTATGTCAAGGCTCTGCCCTCCGTACGGGAATATTTCTCTTTTTCGATCAAATTGCTGTTGGCCTTCGGATTGGTCTTCGAACTTCCCGTAGTGATCTTTTTTCTTTCCCGCCTGGGTGCAGTGACCCCCGATACCCTCAGGAAAAAACGTAAATACGCCATTCTCATGACTTTCATCGTCGGGGCTATCCTGACGCCCCCCGATGTCATCACACAATGCATGATGGCGGTTCCTTTGATTACGCTCTACGAAGTGAGCATCGTCATATCGAAATTTGCCCAGAAAAAAAAGGAGGCAGCGGCCGGCGATTCCGAGGCGGGTGTCGATAACGAGGAAGGAAAGCCGAACGAACCTGTTTAGAAGGCTGTTGAAAAACACCCGTCTTCTGCGTTTGTCTCATTCCGTGTCACTGCGGCGCACGTAGAGTCCGCTTCATTCCACGGTTTCGCAACCTTTCCAGCCGGCTGTTTTTCAACAGCCTGCGCCGACGGATTTTTCAATAGGCCGTTTAGGGGAGGGGTACTGTTCGGTCGCCCTGGATGGTCAGCAGGAAGGGCGCCTTGTCCACCTCGCCGTTTTGCCTGAAGCGCGTCTCACCCGTAACGCCATCGAAATGGTGCATCTCGAGCAGCGCCCTCCTCAGATCGTCGCGGTTTTGGACGTTCCCTTGCTGCAGCAACTCCGAGAGGAACTTCACCGTATCATACCCGATCGCAGCGAGGAGATCCGGGATTTTCATAAAGGTGCTCTGATAACTCGAGACGAAGGCCTGTGTCCGGGGGCGGGCGTCGGCGGCATAAAAGCCCGCCGGAAAAACGCATCCCTGGATGTAATCCCCAGCCAGAGAAATGAGTTGGGGTGATTGCCACAGGCTGGTGCCCAGGAGCCGAACCCCGGAGATGCTGTGGTAGACGAGCTGCGGTGCGATCATGGCGACGCTCTGAGCATTGTCCGGGATGAACACGGCTTCGAAGCGCAGCGCGGGAAAGGTGGGCTTGCCGTCTTCGGAGCGTGTTTTTGAAGCTGCCACGCCCCCGAGTTTCAGGATTTGTTCCGAAAAATCCGTTTGCCCCGGTCTGTAGGACTCCATGCCCGTCACCTCACCCCCATTCAAGTTGACCTGCTCCCAGAAAAGCTCCGAGAGGGTTCTTCCGTAAGGGTTGTCGGGAAAAAGCACGGCGAACCTGTGCAGACGCAAATCATTAAAGGCCTTTGAGACGAGGGTTTCCACCTCCTGACGGGGGGTTGACATATTGCGAAAGACCCAGCCTCCCACTTCGGCGATTCCGTCTTTCTGGGTCAAGGTGATGATCGGGGTGTCGAGTTCCTGAGCACGCGCGGCCACGACAGCGGCGGTTTTGCTCGCTAAAGGTCCGATGACGGTGATGACGTGTTCGTCGTTGATCAGTTGCTCCAGGCCCGCAAGGGCCTCTTCGGGATCGGCGCCCGAGTCCCGGATCACCAGTTCGAACGGGGCGTTCTGTTCCGAGGACCCGAAAATGCCCAGCGCGAGTTGCATCCCGTTCAGGACCTCCTGACCATACAGGCTGTAAGGGCCGCTCAAGGGGAGCAGACAGCCGACCAAATGGGGTTTCACCCGGCGGGCCGATTCGATCCGTGCCAGCAGATCCTTCGCGTCTTCGACCATCTTTTGGTCAGGGCTTTGCGCCGCCAGGGCCTGGGCGAGATCTGCAGCCTTTTCCAGGTCGTGGTCTTCGAAATAGAGGAGGGCCATCCGGTACTGGATCTTTTCTATGTGCTTCCTGTCACTGGCAGACCGCATCATCTCTGCCAATTGGATGCGGTCGGCCTCATTGATGGTCTCCAAGATCTTCGCCTGTACATGCGCTGTCGACTCCGTATCTCCCAGGAAGGCCGTTTCGGCCTGCAGATATCTGGAGAAAGCATCCGGCAGGTTCCCCATCGCCCTCGAGTCCTCCGCAAGCAGCAGAAGAACCTGAGGACGCAAGGTGTGAACGGGGTAAAGTGTCAACCATCGAAGCATTTCCTCGCGGGAAGAGTGGTAATCGCCCTTGAGATACAGGGCGCGGCCCAATTCATAGCGTGCCTCGGCGGCGGCAGGATATTCCGGCGTCGATGTAAGAAGTCGGCGGTAGGATCCCACCGCCTTTTCATAGTTCTCTTGCTGCGCATATAGGCGCCCCAATCGATGCAGGGATAAAGGCGCATAGGCGCCGCGAGGGTGTTCGGCTAGGTAGCGCTCATAGGTGCTGACAGCAGCGCTGGTTTGGCCGAGCTTTTCGTAGGATTCGGCCCGGGTGATCAGGGAGGGCTTTTCGGCGGGTTTTTCGGGGCCGGTCAAAGGCAGGTGGGGCCGGCACGAGAAGAGTAGAAGGGCCATGCCCGCCACCAGGGCGGGCATGGCCCTTCGAATGGATGACAGAGGGATCATCGTTCTATTTCTTGACTTCCTCGAAATCGGCATCCACAACATCCTCGTCTTTTTGCCCACCGGCTTGAGCCCCGCCTTCCTGGCCCGCTTCCTGGGCTTGCTGCTGGCTGGCCTTCGCATACATGGCTTCGGCGAGCTTGTGGGAGCTTTGAGTCAGAGCCTCGCTCAATCGTTTGATCTCCTCGACGTTATCCCCTTCCATCGCCTTTTTCAAGTTTTCAATCGCCTGGTTGATGTCGGCTTTCGTGGACTCATCCACCTTGTCGCCGACCTCTTTGATGGATTTCTCGGTGCTGTAGATGAGGGAATCGGCCATGTTGCGGGCGTCGACGAGGTCCCTTTTCCGTTTGTCTTCATCCGCGTGCAACTCGGCGTCCTTGATCAACTGGTTGATTTCCTCATCCGAGAGTCCGCTGGAAGCTGTGATCTTGATCGACTGCTCTTTGCCCGTACCCATGTCCTTTGCAGAGACATTGACGATGCCGTTCGCGTCGATATCGAAGGTGACCTCGATCTGAGGCATTCCTCTAGGCGCAGGGGGTATTCCGACCAACTGGAATCTCCCGAGCGTCTTGTTGCCGGAGGCCATCTCGCGCTCCCCCTGAAGCACGTGGATCTCGACCGCAGGCTGATTGTCCGCCGCTGTGGAGAAGATCTGACTTTTCTTGGTCGGGATGGTCGTGTTTTTCTCGATCAGTTTGGTGAACACGCCCCCGAGCGTTTCGATCCCGAGGGAAAGCGGTGTGACGTCGAGCAGGAGAACGTCCTTCACGTCTCCTTTGAGCACGCCGCCCTGAATCGCCGCACCGATGGCGACCACTTCGTCGGGGTTCACCCCTTTGCTGGGTTCCTTGCCGAAAACCTCCCGAACCTTTTCCTGAACCTTCGGCATCCGGGTCATTCCGCCGACGAGGATGACTTCATCGACATCGCTGGCCTTCAATCCCGCGTCCTTGAGCGCAGTCTGGCACGGGCCGACCACCTTCTGGATCAGGTCGTCCACCAATGCCTCGAGTTTGGAGCGGCTGAGCTTGATGTTCATATGTTTGGGGCCGCTTGCATCCGCAGTGATGAACGGGAGGTTGATATCGGTTTCCGTCGATCCGGACAGCTCCATCTTGGCCTTTTCGGCCGCCTCTTTCAGCCTCTGGAGCGCCATCTTGTCGTTACGCAGATCGATCCCCTGGTCTTTCTTGAATTCATTGGCCAGATAATCCACGATGCGCAGGTCGAAATCCTCACCGCCGAGATGGGTGTCGCCGTTGGTGGATTTCACCTCAAAAACACCTTCGCCTATCTCCAGGACCGATATATCAAATGTCCCGCCGCCCAGGTCAAATACTGCTATCTTGCGGTCGCCCTTCTTGTCGAGCCCATAGGCAAGAGAAGCCGCCGTCGGTTCATTGATGATCCGCTTGACTTCCAGACCGGCGATTTTGCCTGCGTCTTTGGTAGCCTGGCGCTGGCTGTCGTTGAAGTAGGCCGGCACCGTGATGACGGCCTCCGTCACCTTTTCACCCAGATAATCCTCGGCGGTCTGCTTCATCTTCTGGAGGATCATCGCGGAAATCTCCGCCGGGCTGTAATCCTTGCCCCTGATCGACACATGGGCATCCCCGTTCGAGGCCTTGCTGATCTTGTACGGGAGAACACCCAAGTCTTTTTGGACCTCTGCGGAGTCGTATTTCCGGCCGATGAGCCGTTTGACGGCGAATACGGTGTTTTCCGGATTGGTCACGGCCTGGCGTTTGGCTGCCTGGCCGACCAGCCGCTCTGCGCTATCTGTAAAGGCGACGATGGACGGCGTCGTTCGCGAGCCCTCGGCGTTGGTGATGACCACTGGATCTCCGCCTTCCATGACGGCCACGCATGAGTTGGTGGTACCGAGATCGATTCCTATGATTTTTGCCATTTTCCTGCCTCCTGATTTTCAAGCTCAATATTTTGAGACGAATACGGAACAGCCTTTATCGAGGTCAACCCTCGCTGTTTTTTTTGCTGACGACTACAGTAGCCGGTCTCACGAGTCTGTCGTTCAGCAGATAACCTTTCTGCAGTTCGTGAATGATGGTCCGGGGTTCGACAGAGGCGTCTTCCTGTTCCGATATGGCATCGTGAAAGTGCGGATCGAAAGGTTCCCCGAGCGCTTTGACCTCCGAAACCCCTTCCTTGTGCAGGGCGTCTTTCAGCCCTTTGAGGGTGAGACTTACGCCCTCGCGGAGCGATTCCAGGGCCTTTTCGTCCTCTGCATGAGTCAGAGCGGTTTCGAGATTGTCGACAACCGGCAGGAGCCGCTTGATCAGGGACTCATTCCCAAAGCGGATCAGCCCCTCTCTTTCTTTCTGCGACCGTTTCTTGAGATTTTCGATCTCGGCTTGTGAACGGAGATAGAAGTCGAAATTCTTATCGGCTGCTTCCTGAACCTCCTTCAGTTTCTGAAGGAGTTCTTCGCGGCTCATCTCATCCGCCGGTTTCGAATCGGTTTTCGTTCCACTGCCCGCGAGTTCATCGGGCTCCGGGTGATGATCGGATTCCTCGAGGGAAGCTTCCCGGTTGCGATCAGCCTCAGAGATATCGTTCATGCTTCCTTACCGCTCCCATCTGTTGGATAGTTCTAACCCTGCCGCCGTCGCGGCCGACTCAAGGGAAACCTAAGCATCTTGAAGGGCATGTCAAGGTGAAAAGACGCAAGATTTTTCCCGCTTGCACAGGAATGAGCGGTGTTTCAACGGTAGAATGGGAGGGGAGGCTTGCCGCGCTGGAGAAAGACGCGGGAATCGGAGGTGATCAGCCCCAGCGAAAACCCCGAAGGGGCCCTTGAGACGGCTGGTGCGAAAGCAGCGGAAACCGGGGTGCTCCGGTTAAGATGAGCCATCGGGAACAGGCCGCCCGCACAACCAAGCGCACAGATGAACGCCGAGATGGGCAAAAAGCCCTTACCCGGATGGGAACTACGGAAGATTCGCAAATATACGGGTTTCGAGTTCCTGAAGAAGGGCAGGTGCAAAGGCCCGCGTCAGCGAGCGGGTTTCTTCGTCCGTCGATCCGGTCGGCTTGATGAAAAGTCCGTCGGCGCCGGCCTTGAAAAGGGCCACGGCATCGTTGATCAGGGATTTACGCGTATAGAAGACAGCCGGAACGCCGGGATAGCGCTTTCTTGCCTGTTCGAGGTTGTAAAGGCCGTATTTGCGGTTTTGACCGACGCGGGCGCAGACTTCTTCGAAAAGGTGCCTCCAGCAGTCGACAATCGTGAAGAAGCGCTTCAGGTACTCGTTGTGGACATCTCCCGAAAAGTCTTCAAGACCTCCGTAAACGTGATCCAGGCTGGGAAAGCCGGCCGCTTTATGCTCCACTTCATGCTTTGGTGTGATGGAAGGGGAGGCGACGGCTGGGTCTTGACCCCATAAATCCAGCAAAAACAGGGCGGGCGTCCGTCCGCCCAGGGACTCGCAAGCTTCTTTGAATGTCTTGGTCTGCACGAACTCGAAACGCGGGCCCCTCGGGGCGATCTCCTCCCTTACGAGGGCGTGTTCGAAGTCGGAATCGTCGATAAAACAGATGATCGGCCTCTTCTCCATGCCGTTTACCCTTTCGTGATCTGCGGAAGACCTTGGCCGGTGATCCTGAGCAGCGCCTCGAGGTATTTTTCCCTTGTCTTGAAGACGATCTCCTCCGGCAGAGGGGGAGGAGGCGGTTTTTTGGGCCACTTGATCGCGGTCAGGTAGTCGCGGAGAAACTGCTTGTCGAAGCTCTTCTGCGGGACCCCGGGCGTGTAGGCATCCATGGGCCAGAAACGGGACGAATCGGGCGTCAGCACTTCGTCTATCAGGATTAGACGTCCGTCGACATGCCCGAATTCGAACTTGGTGTCGGCGACGATGATGCCCCGCTCAGCCGCAAGATCCCTCCCGTACTGATAGATTTGAAGGCTCAGACGCCGGACGGATTCCGCAGTTTCCCTGCCGATGAGCCGGCTCGCCTCCTCGAAGGAGATATTTTCATCGTGCTGGCCGTCTTCGGCCTTGGTGGACGGTGTAAAAATGGCCTCCGGCAAAGGGGAGGATTCCACGAGCCCCGGCGGGAGCACGATGCCGCAGATGCTCCCCTTTTCTTGATATTCGGCCCAGCCGGAGCCGGACAGGTACCCTCGGACGATGCATTCGACGGGGAGCGGCCGGGCCTTCTTGACCAGCATGCTGCGACCCTGCAGGCCTGCTGCGTATGGCCGGCAGACCTCCGGGTAGAGGGAGGCATCGGCGGTGATGAGGTGATGCTCGACCAGCGGTTCCAACTGTTTGAACCAGAAAAGGGAGAGGGCTGTGAGGATCTTCCCCTTGTCCGGGATAGGATCGGCCATAACGACGTCATAGGCCGAAATGCGGTCGCTGGCTACGATCAGCAGTTGGTCTTCGATTTCATAGACGTCCCGGACCTTGCCTCTCCGGAGAAGTTTGAGGTTGGGGAAGTCGCTTTCACGCACGATTTGATCAGCCATCGGACAGGTCCCTCGTGTGGTTGGTTCGTTCGACAGGGCCGAAAAACCTTTCGGCTGTTTGTACCATGGAGGCCGGCGCCCGGCATTTTTCGAAGCGCTACCTTTATGTTCAAATTGCTGCGGTGTCAAGCAACTTTTGAAGGACAACCGGAGCCCCCGCCAGGCGAGACGCTTCTTCAGTTCGGAAGCCGTCCGGAAACAGGTTGCTGTCCATCCGCGAAAAAAGCGTTGAAAACGAAATAGTCTCCGTCCGCACATGATTCCCCGGTAGAACCCAGTTTCCAATCCGGGAATGGTCATTTTAGGAAATATCAAGGAAATCAAGCATTTGCGCGGAGGCGACCTGGTGGTCGCCGCACAAGCAAACGTGCAGATTGACGCCGAGATTGGCTAAAAAGACCATTCCCGGATGGAGGCTATCTGACGTTCCGAAACCTCTGGATATATTCGCGATAGAAAGACAGGACACGATTCCGGAAGGTTACGGTTTCGGAGTACGGGGGTATCCCCTCATACTGCCGCACACGGTGGGGCCCTGCGTTGTACGCCGACAGCGCAAGGCTCATGTCGCCGTCGAAGTCCTTCAGGATCCCGCAGAAGTATTTCAGGCCTTTGGCGATGGCCTTTTCGGGGTCCAGACGGTCATCCTTGCCGTGTTCGAGCAGTTCGTCCCGGTAACGCTCCAGCAGGACGGTGCGCTTTTTCTTCGCGGCCAGGGATTTCTGCATGAGAGCGCGGGCGCGGCGGGCGGCCGATAAATCGCCTTCGTCCTTGATCTGCAGCAAGATGTCCATGGCTTGACGACGCAAGCGTCTTTCCTCCGAAAGAAGGCGGGTAGCTTCATCGAAGTAATCGGGTTTGAAAATGGTCTGCATCCCAAGCCCCTCGCCGGTGGCGGGCATGATCTGTGTGAGGCCGGCTGCGCCGACATAGGAGACAGCGGATGGATTGAAGCTGGATTCACGCCGCATCAAGGCCATGAACAACAGCGGGTCGACGCACGGATTTTCCTCGGCAGTCAACTCGAAAAGGGGGCGCAGGCAGTTCGGGGCGGCATCCTGCACCCTTGCAAGGGTTGTCTGATGTGTAAGGGGATCCATGTTGGGGGATGGGCGGTAAAGATCCAGATCCAGCTCTTTCTGCAAGGCATCCGGCGCCTTGGCGCGAAAGGCGTTGAAGACGGCGTTGACAAAGCGGACGTTCTCCGGTTTAAGGGGATCGCCGCCGTTCTTGAGGCCCCGACAGCGGTTATAGACGTGGGCGAGGGAGTCCCGGAGGTTGCGGCCGTTCGTGTCCAGGGCTTGGCGGAGCAGATCTTCGAGCAGGTTGAGGACGAGGGGCTCTTTCAAGCGGTCATCGTTTTCAAGAGTCAACCGCGCCCGATAGGTCATCAAATGGTTCCAGGCCGTGGATTTTTTCTGGTTGTAGGCTGCAGCTGCCCGGGCGGCTGCCCGGGCATGTCCATCCGGCTGGCCCTCCGCCTGATTCGTGAGGAGGCTTCGGCGTGCCTCCTGAAGGTCCTCCGCAGCCTCTTTCTGTAGGGCCACGGCGTTTTCGTAGAGGGGATGGACCAGGACCGCAAGCCCCAGGGAGCGGGCTGCCTCAGGAGTCAGGCAGAGCGGTCCTTCCTCGCCTTTGTAGGTGCCGTCGAGGAGGCTGGCCTGATGCTCTTTCAGGTTGAATGCGACGATATCCGTCTTCAGGATTTCGATGATTTCTGCGGCATTCGGCGAGCGGCCTGGTGAAAGCAGAAAGAGGATGCAGAGAAAAAGCAAGATCCGGCAAATCATGGCACTCCCCCATCATCGGGGCAAGGGCCCCTCGATGAAAGCGTGATCGAAGCATCCAAAGGCGCCCCTTCTGATGGAAGCCTTCCAGCGCCCTATCACATGGTTCGAGTATCCATCGGGAAATGATTTCCCGGTCGAACCCGGTTTCCAATCCGTAAATGAGGATTTTTCTTTACACGCTGCGCGTGCTCAGTCCCATCCCTTCGGGGCGGGTCCCGGTTCGGCCAATATCAAGGAAATCAAGCATTTGCGCGGAGGCGACCTGTAGGTCGCCGCACAAGCAAATGTGCAAATTGACGCCGAGATTGGCCAAAAAGACCATTTCGAACGGAAACTATTTTGGATCTCATCGGGAAATGATTTCCCGGTCGAACCCGGTTTTCAATCCGGAAATGAGGATTTTTGACCAATATCAAGGAAATCAAGCATTTGCGCGGAGGCGACCTGTAGGTCGCCGCACAAGCAAATGTGCAGATTGACGCCGAGATTGGCCAAAAAGACCATTTCCGGATGGAAACCATTCTAGCAGAGCGTGCGGTTGGATCAAGGTTTTTCGGGCGTCTCATCGGACAATTCGCGCCTTTTCATCCCCGCAGGCGCCGGCGCTCTTGACGGTTGTTTCGTGGTTCTCGATGTCAGATGATGCTTGCAGTAGATGCGCAGATAGGCAAAAATAACAAATTGCGGGAACGATCGCGTCCGTTGGGCTGTGGCGGTCCGATCCGCCTGACTTCGAGGTTCTCCGCAGGTGTAATTTGCCGGTGCGAAGAATTCCAGCTGCAAGATGGCCTGCGGTCTCATGAAATGGCAAAAGGTTGTGAATCATGGTTGATATCGGTTCGGATCTGGCGTGTGTCTTTCACCCCCGTTCGGTGGCAGTGGTAGGCGCTTCTGCATCCTTCGGCAAGTGGGGCCAGATGATTTTCAGCAATATCGTAGCCGGGAAATTTCCTGGGCGAATCTTTCCCGTGAATCCGAAGGAGACCTCCTTGTATGGTTTGAAGGTCTACTCGCGGATGCAGGATATTCCCGAGGAGATCGATCTGGCGATCGTCTCAACGCCGGCTGCGACGGTACCCGGTGTACTGGCCGCGTGCGGGGAGAAGGGCGTCAAGGGCGTTGTGCTGATCACTTCCGGATTCGGGGAGACGGACCAGGTAGGCAAGCGGCTCGAAAGAGAGATCGTGGCGCTTTGCCGCGCGAAGCGGATCCGTTTGATCGGCCCGAACACCATGGGCATCCTGAGCCCTCATTCCCGTCTTTTTGCCACTGGGACGCATTCCCGACCCCGTACAGGAGAGGTGGCCTTTGTCTCGCAGTCCGGGAATCTCGGCAATCAGCTGATCCATTGGGCGGAGAGCCAGAACATCGGGATTTCGCTGTTTGCGGGTTCGGGTAACGAGGCGATGATCTCTTGTGTGGATTACCTGCGCTACCTGGAGGGGGATCCCCGTTCCCGTCTGATCACACTCTATCTCGAGAACATTGCAGACGGGAGGGCCTTCCTCGAAACGGCGCTCCGGGTCAATCGGAGTAAACCCATCGTCGTGTTGAAAGGCGGCCGAACCGAGGCCGGCATGCGGGCCGCGGCCTCCCACACCGGGTCGATGGGCGGACGGGACGCCATTTTCCGGGCCGTCTGCCGGCAGGCCGGGGTGGCGCTTGTCAATGAGCCTCTGGAACTGCTCGATCTGTCCGCGGGGTTTTCTTCTCTCCCTCTGCCGAAAGGGAACCGCGTAGGGATCGTGACCCTCGGGGGCGGATGGGGGGTGGTCACCGCAGACGCTTGCAATGAAAGGGGCTTGCAGGTTCCCTCGTTGCCGGACGCGATGGTAGCCGAAATCGGACGTCTCCTGCCCGACTTCTGGAGCCGCGGGAATCCGGTCGATCTGGTTGGGACGCGCGACCTCGAGGTGCCGCTTGTTGCGGTCGAGTCTCTGCTGAAATGGGATGGTGTCGATTCCGTGATCAGCCTCGGGATCGTGGGCCGTGTCGAGATGGTCAGGCTGCTGATTCAGTCGACGAGGGAGGTGGATCCCCAGGCGCAGCCCGCTGTGCTCGACGAACTCCAGGCGATGGCCGAGGCCTATGAGGTCGAATATGTCCAGCGGATCGTCGAACTGATGGAGCGCTACGAAAAGCCGGTTCTGGGGGTGTCCCTCGCGAGGAGCGACAAAGGGGTCGTTCGCAGCGTCCCCGGCGGAAAGTATAGCGGCGTCTTCTACCAGAGCCCTGAAAGCGCCGTACGCACGCTCGCCTCTATGGCGGCCTACGCGCGGCTCCTCGAGAGGTAGTTTCCGCCCTGGAAACTCAAAGAGACCGCTTGAGCGCCGCAAGGTACTCGGTGGAACGATCCAGGTAGAACGCGAGCGCCCGTGAGAAATTCTTCCCGACCAGGCCGTCGACGAAGAGCAGACTGATCTGCCGCTGATTCTGGAGAACGAACTGGGTGTTGAGCAGGATCGAGCGTTCCTCCGGAGGCATATTTTCGAGGATCGCCTTGAAGGCGGTTCGAGCTCTTGGCTGGTACATCCAGAAGTAGAGCAAGTCCAGGGAATTGATGACGATGATCCTGTAAAGGTCGGCAACCTCGCCCTTCAGCTGTTCACCCGATTCTTCGGAGGCGCGCAGCAGGTCGAGCCCGTCCTTTTCCGGCAGCAGCAGTTCGAGTTGCGCATAAACATCGAACATCTGCGCGATCTTGGTCCGATAGTCGCGCCAGCGCATCTGAATGTTCTGGTAACGGTCGACGGTGCCTTCGATCAGGCCGGCTACCAGGTCCGAGGCCAGTTTGGAGATGATCGCGGCCCATTTCTGAAGGATCAGATCGACCGCTGTGTAACCGAAGAGGGTGAGCAGCCTGCCTGCTGTGGCATTGACTGCGATGGCGATGGGGATGGAGAGCAGGGTCCGGAAAAAGTTGCCGAAGACGGCGCTCTTGGGCAGGCCGCGAAAGAGGTTGTGGCTGCTGAGATAAAGCCCGTTGGCCAAGGCGATGCAGGCGTAGAGGGCGATGGGGTTCGTGGTGGTGTTGATGCCGAATGCCCGGTCCAGAACGAGGGTCTTTACGACATAATCGAGGAGCGGGACCGAGAAACCCGTGTAGAGCAAAGAGTCGGTGATCCGCTCCCAGCTGAGATAATCGTTCCACCGGAGGAGGGGCGAGCGGCGGATGCCGCCGCCTCCGAGAACCGACTGGAGCACATTGCGCAGGCCCGTGATGCCGAACCAGATTACGGCGCCGAAATAAGCGAGCAGCCACCAGTCCTTGGTCAGGTAGAACGTGAGAAACGCGGGAATGAAACCGATCAGCACCTTCAGGGCGTTCTTGACGCCCGTATTGAGGTAGCGCCAGGAGAGCCTCGGTCGGCCCTGCATCTTTTCCGGCGGGTTCAATGTCAGGCCGTTGTCCCCGGCCTTCTGGATGCCTCCGAGCGTTACGATATTGCCGGGGGATTCCATGTGGATGGACTGTTCCTGAATGACCCAGTCGTTCAGGCGTTTTTCGAAGAGGAGGTTCAAGCCCGGCAAGACGCGCATCAACCTGAAAAAGACCTGTTTTCTCGTCGAGGGGTTTCCGCGCGGGATGAAAGTGCTGCGCCTGAAAACCTCGACCCGGATCGGAATCATCATCCGGGTTGCGGCCGATGGACGGGTGATTTCTCTTCGCGCCCGCAGGGGCAGCGTTTGTTCTACGGCCAGCCCCATGCCATGGACGCGGGGGGCGCGTCCCGTGGAGTCGCTTCCGATCCGGGCCTTGAGCGGCGTCCCTCGATAGGCGTCTTTGAGCGCCGAGATGTCGTGAAGGATCATGGTCAGTTTTTCGATTCGTTCCCGATTGCCGCTTCCAGCCTTCAAACGACCGATCATCGCGCGGATCATGCCTTTGAGGTGCATCACGTTGCCGTCGTTGACGGCCTGCTGAAGCTCATGAATCTGAGGGATGTGGGCGGTTTTGCCCTCGGAGTAATCCTTCAGGTTGAAGATCTCCAGACGCGTGATCGCTCCTTCGCAGTCGTATAGCAGCTCCAAGACATCTTCCACCCTGAGGTTGCTGAGATTGAGGGTCACGCGGTAGGCGGAATGGAGCCTGGCGAGGCGGCTGATCAATTCAGGAGCAGGCAGTTTGAGGAGGGAAGGGAGATCGGAGCTGTCCACGGGGATGGCTGGATCGGGGATTTCCGGGTTCTTGGACGGGTGCAGGTATTTTTCGATCAAGGCCTCCGAATCCAGGCGATTCATTTCGTCGACCAGACCCTCCATTTCGAGGCGCCGCGTGGGGTCGGCTGACGGGTAGCGCTCCCGCATCGAGGCGACGCAGCCCTTCAAGGTGTCGAGCATCTTTTTGTGGATGAATTCCCCCAAGTGAACGATGGAGGGCTGCCCGGCGCCCACAAACGCGGCGAATTCATCCGGGTCGATCGGCTGAAGATCACAACCGTAGGCCTTCCGCAGGGCGTGGCGGTGACGATCGTTGAATACCTGGAGCACCTCCCAGACGTATCGCTGCTGGTAGCGTGAGACGGCTTTGCCCTCCGACATGAAGGCCGCCACCTGATTGTCCGCCAGGAAGCAAAGAAAAGACTGGGTATCGGGAAATCCCCGAGGCACCCAGATCAGCTGCGCATAACGGTTATGGATCCGCGTGTAGAACTCGATCCCGATCCGGACGGTGATCCCCATAATCGAGGCTGCTTCGAGCAACTCCACGGCGAACTTGGCCTCGACATAATTGTAGTAGATGACTCTGAGACGCCGGATTCCTTTGATCCAGGCGTCCATGATGAGATGACTGGAGGTCTTGCGGCCTTTTGTGTTAACGTCATGAACGTGATCGTCGAAGGTCGCCTGGTTCCATTCTTCGGGCATCTCCAACAGATGGTAGCGCCGGAGCTGGTTGCGGATGATGCGGGGGTTTCCTGTGGCAGCGGTCCTGAAATCGTGGGCGAGTTCGAGTTGGCGCCGCTCGTTTCCGTGGGCGCGGACCAGTTCCTTCATGATCGTCAACAGGACCCTCGCCGTGTTGATTGGCAAAGAGCCCCCCGCGGCACCCAGGATCTCTTCCCTCAGAGAGCGAAGTGCGCTCAGGCGGTCATCCACGCCGCCTGCCTCGAGGGATTCGAGCAGGTGGATGACGGCGAAGGCAATCCGCAGGCCCTTCGATTCCGCCATCTCCTTGATGCCGTGGGGGTGGAGGTAGGGCAGGACCAGATTCCGCACCCCTTTGCGCGATTTGTCGCGGGTGAGGACATCGTTGACGATGTTCAGCAGGTAGTCGTCCCGTTTGTCGAAAAGGAGTCTGGCCATGAGGTCAAGGGCGCGTCAGGGCGCGGAAAGGGATGATCGTCGCTCTTTTTGCTGAAGCGGCCTCATTCGGGGATCAGCCATTTTCGGATGGCATGGTTAACGCCAGAGGCCACTTCAGGCTGTCCTGCGGTCTTCTGCCTGCTGGGGTTGTTCAATCTATATGTTTTTTAAAGGAATCCGCAGTGTCGAATACCTCGTCAACAAACCGGGGGGGCCGGTTTTCACGCAGGGCCTCGATCCCTTCGACGACGTTGGACCCCTGAAAAAAACGGCTCTGCCGATCGGATTCCATCCGAAGGACATCACGGAGTTCACTGTGCGGCGCTGCGCGGACGATCTCCTTGATCGTCCGGATCGGCGCCGCGGGTTGGGCGGCGATTGTGCAAGCCAGATCCATGACGGTATCGTTCAGGGATGTTCCGGCGGTCACCTGATTCAACAGTCCCAGTGTAAGCGCCTTTTCCGCCGAAAGAATCTCTCCTGTCATGAGAAGCTGCAGGGCTTTGCCGGGTCCGGCGGTGCGGGAAAGCCAGTACTCGGCTCCCATGCCGGGATTGAGCCCCAGTTTAATGAAGGTGAAACCGATGATCGCCTCCGCCGCTGCGAAGCGAAGATCGCAGGCCATCGCCAGACAGGCGCCGGCGCCGATGGCCGGGCCGTTCACAGCCGCGATGGTTGGAATGGTCAGGTCGGTCAGGGCCAGAAATCGGCTGTAAAAGGCGCTCAATGTCTCCTGCACGGCAGCAGCGTCTTTCCGTGTCCATTCCGAGAGCATGGCGAGATCCGCTCCCGCACAGAAGGCGCTGCCGGCCCCTGTCAGAACCAGCACCTTGATCCGCGGGTCCGCGGCGGCGGCGGATACGGCCGCCCGGAAATCGTGGGACATCTGCACGGTCATGGCATTCCGTTCTTCAGGGCGATCGAGCGTCAGGATCCCGACCCGGTCTTCGATCTTCATGTGGATGGTCTGAAAGTTCAAAACGACCTCCGTCAAAGCGTTGCATCAAAGGAGCAAAGGAGATTTGGCAGGTTAAGATACCATGATCTCAATGTTTTTCGAAACCTTAAATTCGTTTCCGTCCCAAAATAGGCCTTTCGCCCAATCTTTGAGTGAATTTGTGCGCTTGTTTACGTGAAGGCATGCTATCCATATGCCTCAACACAACAATCAGATTTTATTGATCTTGTCAGGATCAAGCCCAGCGCCTGAGGGTGTGAAGAAACCGGGTCCCGCCCCGCGGGGGGGGACGGAGCACCCGAGGGGTGAAGAGAAATATCCCCATTCCCGGATGGAAACCATTACCGTGCCCGTCCGAAAATGATTTCCCGGTAGAACCCCGTTTCCAATCCGGAAATGGGGATTTTTAGCCAATATCAAGAAAATCGAGCGATTGCGCAGACGCGAACGCGCAGATCGACGCCGAGATGGGTTGAAAAGGCCATTCCCGGATGGAGACCATCGATGAAAAGGAAGCATGGCTGGCAGAGGAAATGAACCGGTCGAACAGTCAAAAATCCAGGGATGAACGGATGCGCCGCATCCGGCAGGAGATGGCCGGTGCCATGTTGATGGACCAGGCGGCACTGGCGAAAGGGCTCAAATCGCTGCTGGCCTCGCTGAAGAAGGGCGATGTCCCGCAGGAAGAGGTGGGCAGGCGTTTCGAATGGCTGGAGAAAAGGCTTTCCGCCTCGGTACTCGAATGCGAGCGGCGGCGGAGAGAGCTCCCCCGGCTCGATTTTCCGGAGAATCTTCCCATCACCTCACGGAAGGACGACCTGATTCGGGCCATTCAGGCGCATCGGGTGGTGATCGTCGCGGGGGAGACCGGCTCCGGCAAGAGCACCCAACTCCCGAAGATGTGTCTCGCGGCGGGCCGCGGCATTGCGGGTCGGGTCGGCTGCACCCAGCCGCGGCGCATCGCCGCCGCCACGATCGCCAGGCGGATCGCCGAGGAACTCGGGGAGGAGCTGGGCCGGTCGGTGGGTTACAAGGTGCGCTTCAAGGACCGCACAGACCCGCGGGCCTACATCAAGGTCGTGACCGACGGGATGCTCCTGGCCGAGACGCAGGGGGATCGCCATCTGTTTGAATACGACACCCTGATCATCGACGAGGCCCACGAGCGCAGCCTCAACATCGATTTTCTCCTCGGGATCCTGCGCAACCTGCTCGAGGTGCGGCCGGAGCTGAAGGTGATCGTCACCTCGGCCACGCTCGACACCGCCAAGTTCTCCGCCTTCTTCGGCGACGCCCCGGTGATCGAGGTGAGCGGCCGGATGTACCCGGTCGAGGTCGTCTATACGCCGCTCGACCCGGAGAGAGAAAGCGAGGGGGATGTCACTTACGTGGACCTGGCCGTGGAGGCCGTCGACAGTCTGCGAAAGACCCGCCTGCCGGGGGACGTCCTGATCTTCATGCCGACCGAGCAGGACATTCTCGAGACGTGTGAACGGCTGGAAGGGAGGCGTTTCCCCGGTGTGACGGTTCTTCCCCTCTTCGCCCGTCTGCCGGCCTCCGAGCAGGGGCGGGTCTATGCGGTCAGCGGGCCCAAGATCGTGGTGGCGACGAACGTCGCCGAGACCTCCCTGACGATCCCGGGCATCCGGTATGTCATCGACACGGGCCTGGCGCGGATCTCCCGCTATGTCCCGCGGACGCGGACGACCAGCCTGCCGATCAGCCCCATCTCGATGAGCAGCGCCGACCAGCGCAAGGGGCGATGCGGCCGGGTGCAGAACGGTGTGTGCATCCGTCTGTATTCGGAGGAGGACTACGCATCGCGGGTTCCTTTCACGCCCCCGGAGGTGCTGCGCTCGAACCTGGCGGAGGTGATCCTCCGGATGATCGCGCTGGGGCTCGGCGACATAGCGGCCTTTCCCTTCGTGGACCGGCCCAACCCGCGGAGCGTCAAGGACGGCTTCGATCTCCTGGAGGAGCTGGGGGCGATCCGGCGCAGGGGCCGGAAGGTCCTCCTGACGGAGAAGGGCCGCCTCATGGCGCGCATGCCTCTGGACCCGAAGATCGCGCGGATGATGCTCGAGGCGGTCCATGAGGGCTGCGTCGATGAAACGGCGGTGATCGCCGCGGCGCTGAGCGTCCAGGACCCCCGCGAGAGGCCCCTGGACAAGGCCGCCCAGGCCGATCAGATGCACGCCCCGTTCAAGGATCCGGACTCGGATTTCGTGACCCTCCTGAACATCTGGAAGCGCTACCACGGTCACTGGGCCGGTCTGAAGACCCAGAACCAGATGCGCCGTTTCTGCAGGACGCATTTCCTGTCCTTTCCCCGCATGCGGGAGTGGATTTACATCCATGAGCAGATCGTTTCGATCCTGAAAGAGCAGCGGCTGAAAGGACCGGTTGAACCGGCCGCAGCCGGTCGCGACCCGCTTTACGACCGGCTCCATCGGGCGGTCCTGAGCGGCTTCCTTTCCAACATCGCGCTCAGAAAGGAGAAGAACCTCTACCAGGCGGCGCGGGGTCGTGAGGTCATGGTCCATCCGGGATCGAGCCTTTTCAACAGAGGGCGGCCCTGGATCGTCGCGGCTGAGATCGTCAAGACCTCGCGGCTGTTCGCCCGAACCGTGGCCCGCATCGATCCGGGCTGGCTCGAGGCCCTTGGTGGGGACCTGTGCCGCCGGAGCTATGCGGAGCCTCATTGGGAGAAATCGCGCGGTGAGGTGAGGGCCTATGAGCAGGTCACCCTTTACGGCCTCCCGATCGTGTCGAGGCGGCCGGTATCCTACGGGTCCATCCGCCCGGAGGAGGCCCACCGGATCTTCGTCCAGTCGGGCCTGGTCGAAAGAAGCATCAGGGGGCCCCTGGGGTTTTTGAAGCACAACCAGGCCTTGATGGAGGCCATCGGCGCCATGGAGGAGAAGATCCGCCGCCGCGGCCTGATGGTGAACGAGGAGGCCGTGGCTGAATTCTACTCGTCCAGGCTCGCCGGGGTGTGCGATGTCAGAACCCTCAAAAAGGTGATCCGCGAAAAAGGCGGGGATTCCTTTCTGCGCATGCGGGAGGAGGACCTGGTGCAGGAGCTTCCGGATCGGGAGGAGTTGGAGCGATACCCGGACCGGATGGTGCTCGGAAACAAGATTTTCAGCTGTTCCTACCGGTTTTCCCCCGGTGCGGAGGAGGACGGCGTAACGATCCGCATACCGGCGGGGGCCCTTTCGGAGGTGCCGGCCGAACGACTCGAATGGGGGGTGCCGGGCCTGTACCGTGAAAAGATCGCTGCCTTGATCAAAGGCCTTCCCAAGCGTTACCGGAAGCAGCTGGTCCCGGCTTCCGCCACGGTGGATATCATTGTGGCGGAGATGGAACAGGGGAGTCGCCCGCTTATCAGCTCCCTGGCCCGGTTCGTCCACGAGCGTTTCGGGGTGGAGATCCCCGCGACCGAATGGGCGGCGGTGGATCTGCCCGAATACCTCAAGATGCGGGTGGCGGTCGTGGACGAGCAGGGGAAGGAACTGGAGTCGGGCCGCGATATCCACCTGCTCGAACACCCCGGGGGGACGGCGCCCCACGCGGTGGACACCCTGCCTCAGTGGAAGGACGCGCAGGCGCAGTGGGAGAAGGAAGACGTCAGAGACTGGACCGTGGGCGACCTCCCGGAGCGCATCCCTCTCGACGACCACCTCGACGCGTACCCGGTGCTGGCGCCCGAAGACGGCGGCCGTGTGAGCCTGCGCCTGTTTCCGGATCGTGATCAGGCCGCCGCGGTGCACCGGCAGGGGGTCAAGCGCCTGCTCGAGCTTCGTCTCGCAAAGGATCTGAAGTATCTCAGGCGCTTTCTGTCGCTCGCGAAGGAGGCCTCGCCCGGCGCTGTCTATTTCGGCGGAGCACGCAGGGTGGAAGAGCAGATCTACGAGGCCGTC